>CADBEF010000083.1 GCA_902793555.1 uncultured bacterium
GTCCTCCGCCGCCTGCAGCTTCCCCGCCGCGAACGCGCGCTGCAGCTGGGCCTCGCCCTCCTCCACGCCGCCGCCGGCCTCGCGTTCCTCCTCGGGATGATCCTTTGGATCGTCTCCAAGAAGATTCTCTCCGCGCCGTAGCATCGACGTTCGCTTGCGGCTCGCAAGCGAAACATGGTAGGATTCGCGGCATGAACACACGACTCTTCTTCGCCGTGGCCGCCGCCGCGGTCGTCGCGATCGCGGGGTGCGCGGACCCCGCCACGAACGCCCCCGCGGCGCCCGCGCCGCGCGTCGTCGCCTGCGTCGGCGACAGCATCACGTGGGGCGGGGGCAAGACCAATTCGTATCCGGCGCTCCTCCAGGCCGAGCTCGGCGAGGGCTGGGAGGTCCGCAACTTCGGCGTGAACTCCCGCACCGCCCGGCGCGAGGGCAAGGAGTTCGACCTGCGCCCCGGCGACCTCGACTACCGCAAGACGCTCAGCTACACGAAGTCGCTCTCGTGCAAGCCCGACGCCGTCGTCCTGATGATCGGCACGAACGACTCCAAGCCGCCGAACTGGGAGGAGACCGGCGACGCCTTCCGCGAGGGCTACGCCGCGCTCGTCGAGGACTACCTCGCGCTCGACCCCCGGCCGGTCGTCGTCATCGGCATCTCCCCCACCGTCAAGGGCGGCGGGTTCACCTACGGCGTCACCGAGAAGATCGTCGGCGGAGGCGTCGTCCCGGTCCAGCGCCAGGTCGCCGAGGAGAAGGGCCTCCCGACCGTCGACTGCCGCGCGGTCCTCGACCCGCACATGGCCACCGCGTATTCCGGCGACGGCCTCCACCCCAACGCCGAAGGCAACGCACTCCTCGCCGCAGCCTTCGCCGCCAAGCTCCGCGAGCTCGCGACGGCGAGGGCGCCGACGAATGGAGCTTCCGCCCGGTCGCCGTCTTCCGCGGCGGCGGCGCGCGCAAGTACGACGCGCCGCGGCAGGGCGCGTTCGAGGGCGGCGCGGAGGGCGTCGTCGAGTTCGCGCCCGGCCGCAACTTCGAGACCGCGCTGCGCGACCTCGCGGGCTTCGAGCGCGCGTGGCTGGTCTTCGTCTTCGACCGCAACGCCGGCGCGTGGCGCCCCACCGCGCGCCCGCCCGTCGCGCCGGCCGAGGGGCCGGAGCGCGTCGGGGTCTTCGCCACGCGCTCGCCCTACCGCCCGAACCCGATCGGCCTCACGTGCGTGCGCCTGATCGCCGTCGAGGGGCTGCGCGTCCGCGTCGCGGAGGCGGACCTGCTGGACGGCACGCCCGTCCTCGACCTCAAACCCTACGTCCCCGCGGCCGACGCCTTCCCGGACGCCCGCGCGGGCTGGGTCGAGCGCCAGGCGGCCGAGCGCTGGACCGTGGCGGAGTCCGCGCCGTTCCGCGAACAGGCCGCCGCGATCCTCGCGTGGCGGGGTCCGGACCTCGCCGCGACCGCGCGCCTGCAGCTTTCGCTCGACCCGTTCGACGGCACCCGCAAGCGCGTCGCGCGGACGCCGGAGGGCGGCACGCTCTCGCTGCGGATGTTCCGCGTCGACTTCGCCGCCGACCCCGCCGCGCGGACCCTGACGCTCCTGCGCGTCCGCTCCGGCTACTCCGCGGCCGACCTCGCCGACCCGGCCGACCCCTACGGCGACAAGGACCTGCACCGGCGGTTCGTCTCGCTCCGCCCGTAGTGAAAGAAAGGACTTGCCCGAAAACCGGCCTTGTGCTAGGATTGCAACTGTTTCGCAACCAAACTGCAACTGGATTGAACCATGCCCGCACTGACCATCCGAAACATTCCCGACGCCACACTCGAATGCCTGCGATCCCGCGCGGCGCGCGGGCACCGCAGCCTCAACGGCGAAGTCCTCGCCCTCTTCGAGGAGGCCGTCGGCACCACGCCCGAGGGACCCGTCTACATGCCCCCGGTCCCGCTGCCACCCAAGCCGATGTTCCGTTCCCTGCGCCCGGGGGAGGAGCCGAAGCCCCTCTCGCAGGCGGAACTGGACCGCCGGTGGGCGAAGATCCAAAAGCTCCGCTGGGTCGACAGCCGGAGCACCGAAGAGATTATCGCCGACATCGTCGGTTCGCGCACCATGGGACGGGAGGTGAACCTGTGATTCTGCTCGACACCGACGTCTGCGTCGAAATCCTCCGGCACAATCCGCGCATCCTCGCCCGGTTCCGCGCCGTTCAGCAAGAGGCGCGGATTCCGTTCATGACGGCGGCCGAACTGCTCTACGGCGCCGAGAAGTCCGACGATCCGGACCGGAACCGCGAACAGGTCGAAGAACTCCTCGGCTCCGTGGACATCGTCGAATCGGACGAGAACACCATCCGCACGTTCGGCTACGTGAAGGCGTATCTCGTCCGCGCCGGGCTGGCGATTCCCGACGCCGACATCCTCGTTGCGGCGGCGGCGCTTTCGCGGTCCTGTCCGCTCGCGACGGGGAACGCCCGCCACTTCTCCCGCATCTGGGGGCTCCAGCTCCAGAACTGGTTCGAGGCGCCGCCGCCCGCGCCGCGCCCGCGCACCGCGCCGTCCGCGCGCCGCGCTCGCCGCCGCCCGTGAGGACCGGCGGATGAATACGCATTCCATCGTCCTTCCGCTTCTGGCCGCGGCGGCGATCGCCGCCGCGGCGGAGCCGGACGGCGCGGCCGGGTGCGCCGTGCAGGAGGTCTTCCGCGATCCGCCGGCCTCGTGCGCCCTGCAGTGCTGGTGGCACTGGCTGGACGACTGCGTGACGCGCGAGGGCATCACGCGCGACCTCGAGGCGATGGCCGCGGCCGGCATCTCGGAGGCCTGCGTCTTCGCGCCGCGGATGTCGAACCTCCCCGCCACGGCCGCGACGATGTCGCCCGAATGGCTGGATCTCTTCGCCTTCGCGATTGCGGAGGCGAAGCGCGTCGGCGTCGCGCTGGGGTTCCACAACGGCCCCGGCTGGTCGGCGTCCGGCGGCCCGTGGATCGCGCCGGAGGATTCGATGAAGTGCCTCTCGGCGTCGGCGCTCGACGTGGAGCCGGCGGCGCTCGCGCGCGACGGCGCCGTGGCGCTCCCCCAGCCGCCCTCGCGGCTCGGTTTCTACCGCGACCTGCGCGTCTACGCATTCCCGGTCGAGGCGCCGCCGCGCGTCGTCTCGGCGCCGCTTCCGGAAACGATCCCGCTCGCGCGGACGGACGCGGTCGAATGGACGATCGAATATGCGGAGCCCTTCGCGCCGTCGGTCGCGGCGCTGGACGCCGACGCGGAGTCGTTCTGCATGCGTGCGGAGGTCTTCGCCGAGGCCGGCGGCGCATGGGAGAGGCGCGGCGGGCGCGACTTCCAACTGCACCGGGCGCTGGACGAGCCCCGGACCTTCGCGCTCGCGGAGGGCGCGCCGGCGCGCCGCTGGCGGGTCCGCTTCCTCGCGACGGAGAACCCGCCGTGGATCCCGCGCCGCGACATCCCGGTGCGCTCGTTCGCGCTCGGGAACGCGCCGCTCGCCGGCTCGCGCGCCGCCATCGCGCCGGACGCGCTGCTCGACCTGGGCGACGCCGTGCGCGACGGGGCGATCCGGGCGGCGGACCTGCTCGACCGGCTGCCGCCCGGCGCCGCCCCGACGTGGCGCCTCCTGCGCGTCGGCTACACCACGACCGGCGGCGGGCCGGCGCCGTCCACGCTCGGCGGGCTCGAATGCGACAAGCTCGACCGGCGCGGCCTCGCCGCCCACTGGCGGGCGATGCCCGCACGGATCCTCGCGCTGCCCGGCGCGCGGGAGGTCGTCCGCACCGTCGTGATCGACTCGTGGGAGGTCGGGCCGCAGAACTGGACCGAGTCGATGCCGGAGGCGTTCCGCCGCCTCGCGGGGTTCGAGGTCTGGGACGCGCTCCCGGCCGTGCTGGGCTACCGCGTCGGGGACGACGCGGAGACGGACCGCCGCCGCGGCGCGTTCGACGCCGCCGTCGCGGAGCTCGTCGCCGAGAACTACTACGACTACTTCGCCGAGCTCTGCCATGCGTCCGACGTCGAGGCTCTCGTCGAGCCCTACGGCGGGCCGTTCGACCCGGTCCGCTGCGGCCGCGCGGCGGACGTGCCGGCGGGCGAGTTCTGGCTGGGCAGCGCCCCGGGGCACTCCGTCGCCCGGGCGGTCGAGATCGCGCGGCGCCACGGGAAGAACGTCGTCGCCGCCGAGGCGTTCACGACCGAGGCCGCGGAGGGGCGCTGGCAGGCCACGCCGGCGCAGCTGCGGCGCGCCGGCGACGAGGCGTGGATGGCGGGCGTCAACCGGCTCGTCTACCACTCCTACGTGCACCAGCCGTTCACGGACCGCGCCCCGGGCTGCTCCCTCGGGCGCCACGGGACGCAGCTCAACGCGAACACCACCTGGTGGCCGCAGATGCGCGTCTGGTCGGACTACGTCCGCCGCGGCCAGTTCCTGCTCCGGTTCGGCCGCATCGCGCGCGACCGCCACGAGATCGCGCCGGGCGCCGTCGACGCGCTCGTGCGCGAGGGCGACGCCGGGGAGCGCGTCTGGTTCGTCCGCAACAAGTCCGCGGAGCCCTTCGCCGGGACGCTGCCGCTCGATTGCGCGACCGGCCTGCCCGCCGCCGAGTTCGACGCCGCGACCGGGCGCGTGCTCGAGGTCGCGCGCGACGGCGACGGCGTCGCCGTTTCGCTCGCGCCGGGCGAGGCGCGCTTCTTCGTCTTCGCCGAGGGCCTTCGCCCGGAACGGCGGCCCGTCCTCTCCGGCGGGACGCTCGACCTCTCCCGCGGCTGGCGCATCGCGGCGTTCGACGGCCTCGCCGCGCCGGAAGCGCCGGTGGCGGCCGACCCGCTCTTCGACTGGACCGCGTCCGCCGACGAGCGCCTGCGCTACTTCTCCGGCGCCGCGGACTACGTCCGGGAGGGCGCTTTCCCCGCCGGCGTGCTCGACCTCGGCGAAGTCCGCGACGTCGCGGAGGTCCGCGTCGACGGCGTCCTCGCCGGCACGCTCGCCTACCGACCGTACCGGCTTGAGGTCCCGGCCGGGCGGCGGATCGAGGTCCGCGTCGTCAACACCTGGCCGAACCGTCTCATCGGCGACGCCCTCCGGCGCTCGCGCGGCGAGGAGCCCTTCACCTGGACGAACTGGCCGGAGGCCTGGAGCGCCACCGACGCGCCGCTTCCGTCCGGCCTCCTCGGCCCCGTGGCGCTGCACCTTTTGCTGAACGCGAATCCGGCCCCCCGCCCCACGACGCAGAAGCCGCCGACCGGCACACCTCCATCGCCATGAAACACCTCAATCCGACATCTGGATTCCAACTCGTCTACCGAACTCCCACGGGATTCGACGACCTCGTTCTCGTCTCCGACGGCGAGGCGGTCACGGGCGTGTTCTTCGAAGGCTCGAAAGACGCGGATCGCGTCGTGGCGGCGCGCCCGGCGGACGCGCCGGCCAGAACGGCACCGCTTTTCCGCGACCTCTCCGCGTGGCTCGACGCCTACTTCTCCGGCCGCGACCCGGGGCCGCCGCCCCCGTGGCGGACCCCCGGCCTCTCTCCCTTCGCCCTCCGCGTCCAGCGGGCGATGCTCGGCATCCCGTGGGGCGAAACGCGCGCCTACGGCGACATCGCGGCGGAGATCGCCCGCGAGCGCGGCGTTCCCCGCGTGTCCGCGCAGGCCGTCGGCCAGGCGGTGGGGAGCAACCCGCTCTGCCTTCTCGTCCCCTGCCACCGCGTGGTCGGCACGGGCGGCCGGCTCGTCGGCTACGGCGGCGGCCTCGCGAACAAGGCCGCGCTCCTCCGGCTGGAAAGCCGCGACCGGACGCCCCGCACGCCCGACGCGGAAACCCGCGTGCGGCGCTTGCGGGGAACGGCCGGCCTATGCTAGAATCGCGTGCCGTTTCGCGAAACACCCCTCCCCGACGCCATGAACGAAGAATCCGCCGCGCCCGCCCCTTCCAAGCACTTCCTCGAACAGTGGATCGAGGACGACGTCCTCGCCGGCCGCACCGGCGGCAAGGTCGTCACCCGATTCCCCCCGGAACCCAACGGCTACCTCCACATCGGCCACGCCAAGGCGATCTGCGTCGACTTCGGCATGGCGAAGAAGTTCGGCGGCGAGTGCCACCTGCGCCTCGACGACACATCAAGACGGACATCCGCTGGCTCGGCTTCGACTGGGGCGAGCACTTCTACAGCGCCGCCGACCGCTTCGACACGATGTTCGAGATCGCCGAGAACCTCGTGAAGGCCGGCCAGGCCTACGTCTGCTTCCTCTCGCAGGAGGAGTGGAAGAAGCACCGCGGCATCCCGACCGAGCCCGGCATCCCCAGCCCGTGGCGCGACACGCCGCCCGAGGAGAACCTCGCGCGCTTCCACGACATGCGCGACGGGAAGTACAAGGACGGCGAGTGCTGCCTGCGCGCCAAGATCGACATGGCGTCGCCGAACATCCACTTCCGCGACCCGGTCATCTACCGCATCATGCACGTGTCGCACTACCACCTCGGCGACAAGTGGTGCGTCTACCCGATGTACGACTTCGCGCACCCGATCGAGGACGCGCTCGAGGGCGTCACACACTCGATGTGCACGCTTGAGTTCGAGGTGCACCGCCCGCTCTACGACTGGGTCGTCGACCGCATGGACGAGATGGGGATGCTCGTCGAGCGCGGCGGCATGAAGATCCGCCCGCACCAGCGCGAGTTCTCCCGCCTCAACATCACCTACACCGTGATGAGCAAGCGCAAGCTGCACGAGCTCGTCGACCTGGGGAAGGTCTCCAGCTGGGACGACCCGCGCATGCCGACGCTCTGCGGCATGCGCCGCCGCGGCTACCCGGCCGAGGCCGTGCGCGCGTTCTGCGAGGGCGTGGGCGTCACGAAGTTCATCTCCACGACCGACGTCGGCATCCTCGAGCAGGCCGTGCGCGACGTGCTCAACCGCACCGCGGCGCGCCGCATGGCGGTGCTCGACCCGGTGAAGCTCGTGATCGACAACCTGCCCGAGGGCGAGACGCACGAGTGCGACGCCGTCAACAATCCGGAGGACCCCGCCGCCGGCACGCGCAAGGTGCGCTTCGGCCGCGAGCTCTGGGTGGAGCGCGCCGACTTCATGAAGGACCCGCCGAAGAAGTTCTACCGCCTCGCGGTCGGACGCGAGGTGCGCCTCAAGTACGCGTGCCTCTTCACGTGCACCGGCGTCGTCGAGGACGCGGCCGGCAACGTGACGGAGATCCACGGCACCTGGGACCCCGCGTCGCTCGGTGGCAACGCGCCCGACGGCCACGCCGTGCGCGGCACGATCCACTGGGTCGACGCCGCGACCGCCGTCCCGCTGCCCGTGCGCCTCTACGACCGGCTCTTCCAGGTCGAGAACCCGGACGCCGACGCGGACCGCGACTTCAAGGAGTTCCTCAACCCGGAGTCCTGCAAGGAGGCGACCGCGCTCTGCGAGCCCGCGCTGCGCGACGCGACGAGCGCCGACGGCCCCGTGCAGTTCGAGCGTCTCGGCTACTTCTTCCCCGACCCCGTCGACAGCAAGCCCGGCGCGCCCGTCTTCAACCGCACGTCGACGCTCCGCGACTCCTGGGCGAAGCTCGCCGCGAAGAAGTAGGCCGCCATGGCGTTCCGGATCCCGACCAACCGGGTCGAACTGCTGCGCGTGCTCTCCGCGAAGGCGGACGTGAGCCAGACGAAGGCGGCGGCCGTGTGGGACGCGATGCTCGCGCTCGCGCGGGACGGCGTCCGCCAAAGCGGCTCGTTTTCCTTCCCGGGACTGGGCAAGCTCGAGCGCGTCGAGCGCAAGCCGCGCCGCGCCTACAACCTCGCCACCGGCAAGCGCGTCCGGCTCGCCGCGAAGACGGACCTCGTCTTCCGCGTGTCCAAGCTCGCCAAGTCGGCGATGCTCCCGGCTCCGCCCCCGCCCGCCGCGCCGGCCGCGAAAAAACACGCGCCGAAAGCGAAAGCCCGCCCCGCGCCGGCGAAACGCCGGCCGCGCTAGCGCCGCCCGGATTCGGCGCCGAGGATTTCCGCGAGGCATTCGGCCGTGCGCGAGCCGGCCGGGCGGCGCGCGGCCAGCTCATCCGGCGCACCGTGCGCCACGACGCGCCCGCCCGAGGCGCCGCCGCCGGGGCCGAGGTCCACGATGTTGTCCGCGTCGAGCATGGCGTCCGTGTCGTGCTCGATCATGACGACCGTGTGCCCGGCGTCGACGAGCCGGTGCACGACGCGCAGCAGGTTCGCCACGTCGGCCGGGTGCAGGCCGACCGTGGGCTCGTCCAGCACGTAGAGCGTCGGCGGCGTACGCGCGCCGGCGCGCGGCGCGCAGCGCGCCAGCTCGGTCACGAGCTTGATGCGCTGCGCCTCGCCGCCGGAGAGCGTGCTGGAGCGCTGCCCGAGCGCGAGGTAGCCCAGCCCCACGTCGCGCAGCAGCGCGAGCGGCGCGACGAGCTGCGGCACGTCGCGGAAGAAGGCGATCGCCTCGTCGACCGACATCGCGAGGACCTCCGCGACCGTGCGCCCGTTCCACCGCGCGAGGAGCGTCTCGGGGTTGAAGCGCGCGCCGCGGCAGGCGTCGCACTCGGACACGACGTCCGGCAGGAACGCCATCTGCGCGCGGACGACGCCCTGTCCTTCGCACGCGGGGCAGCGCCCGCCCTTGACGTTGAACGAGAACCGGTCCGCGCCCCAGCCGCGGATGCGCGCCTCGGGCGTGGCGGCGAAGAGGTCTCGGACCGCGCCCCAGAAGCCGACATAGGTCGCGGGGCACGAGCGCGGCGTGCGGCCGATCGGGGACTGGTCGACCTCGAGCACGCGCGCGACCTTCTCCCAGCCCTCGACCGCCTTGCAGCCGACGGGCGAGGGCGTCCCGCCGCCGGTGATCGGCGCGAGCGAGGCGTAGAGCACGTCGCGCACGAGCGTCGACTTGCCCGAGCCGGACACGCCCGTCACGACCGTGAAGCGCCCGAGCGGGAACGACGCGTCGACGTTCCGCAGGTTGTGCAGCGACGCGCCGCGGACGCGGATCGCGGGGACGCCGCGCAGCGGGCGGCGCCCGCCCTCGCGCGTCGGGTGCGGCAGCGGGTGCAGCAGCGCGTGCGCGGTGCGCGATTCCGCGCACGCCAGGATCTCGGGGAGCGGCCCCTGCGCGAGCAGCCGCCCGCCCTGCACGCCGGCCCCGGGGCCGAGGTCGCAGACCCAGTCCGCGCGGCGGACCGTCTGCGCGTCGTGCTCGACGACGACGACCGTGTTGCCCTTGTCGCGCAGCGCGACGAGCGAATCGAGCAGGCGCTCCGTGTCGCGCGGGTGCAGGCCGATCGTCGGCTCGTCCAGCACGTAGCACGCGCCGGAGAGGTTCGAGCCGAGCTGCGCGGCGAGGCGGATGCGCTGCGCCTCGCCGCCGGAGAGCGTCGGAACCGCACGGTCGAGCGCGAGGTAGCCCAGGCCCACCTCGCGCAGGAACGAGAGGCGCGAGCGCAGGTCCTTGAGCGGACCCTCGGCGATCGCGCGCTCGCGCGCCGTGAACGGCTCCGACTCCGCCCAGCCGGCGAGCTCCGCCACGGTGAGGCGCGCGTAGTCGCCGATCGACCGCCCGCGGAAGCGGAACGCGAGCGCCTCGGGGTTGAGGCGCATGCCGCGGCAGACGGGGCAGACCGTGCCCGTGTCCTCGGGCGTCTCCTCGGCGGCGACGTCCGCGAACGTCGTCTCGCGCCGCCCGCGCTCGGCCTCCGCGTCGCGGTCGCGCACGCGCGCCCGCCCCACGCCGAAGCCGCCGCACGCCGGGCAGCGCCCGCGCGCGGAGTTGAACGAGAACAGGCGCGGGTCCGGCGCCTCGAACGAGCGGCCGCAGTCCGGGCACGCGCGCGCGGTGCTGGCCACGTATTCCGCGCCGCGCTTCGGGCTCACGCGGACGACGCCCCCGCCGAGCCGCAGCGCGGCGCGCAGGACGTCCAGCAGCCGGTGCGCCGTCGCGGGGCCGACGCGCAGCCGCCCGACCTCCAGGTCGATGTCGTGCTCCTTGAAGCGGTCGAGGTTCTTCCACGGCTTCGTCGGCACCCAGACGCCGTCCACGCGCAGCATCGTGTGGCCGTGGCGCGCGGCCCAGTCCGCGAGCGCCGGGTAGATGCCCTTGCGGCCCGACACGAGACGCGCGAGGACCGAAATCTCGCGCCCGCCCTCCTTCTCGAGCAGGCGCGCGACGATCTGCTCGGGCGTCTGCTTGCGCACGGGCGTCCCGCAGTCCGGGCAGCGCTGCTCGCCGAGCGCGAGGAAGAGCAGGCGCAGGTCGTTGTGCAGCTCGGTCGCCGTCGCGACGGTCGACTTCCACCCGCCCTGCGAGAGGCGCTGCTCGATCGCCACGGTCGGCGGGAGGTTGCGGATCGCGCGCACGTCCGGCTTGGCCTGCGGCTGCACGAACTGCCGCGCGTAGGCGTTGAGGCACTCCAGGTAGCGCGCCTGGCCGGACGCGAAGAGGATGTCGAACGCGAGCGTGGACTTGCCGGAGCCGGACACGCCCGTCACGACCGAAAACGACCGCAGCGGGATCCTCGCCGAGAGGTCCCGGAGGTTGTGGTGGCGGGCGCCTTCGACCTCGATGAAGCCGTGCGCCCCGGCGGCCTGCTTCGCGCGTGGGGACATGGCGGCGCATGATACCGCACGGCGCCCGTTTCCGCAACGGGTTTCCGCGCGGCGGGAGTTGCCCGGCACGGCGCGCCTGTGCTAGAATCGCGCGCATGGACACGATCGCATTCGAAGGGAAGGTCCTCGGCGCCGCGGCGATGCGCGCGGAGCGGGACCGCCTGCACGCGGCGGGGAAGAAGCTCGTCTTCACGAACGGCTGCTTCGACATCCTCCACGCCGGGCACGTCACGTACCTGCAGTTCGCCCGCGCGCAGGGCGACGCGCTCTGCATCGGGCTCAACTCCGACGCCTCCGTGCGCCGCAACAAGGGCCCGAAGCGCCCGATCGTCTCCGAGGGCAACCGCGCGAAGCTCCTCGCGTGCCTGCGCTTCGTGGACTACGTGGTGCTCTTCGACGAGGACGAGCCGAAGGACCTGATCGCGAAGATCCTCCCCGACGTCCTCGTGAAGGGCAAGGACTGGGCGCACTACGTGAGCGGCCGCGACGTCGTCGAGGCGAACGGCGGGTGCGTCGTCCTCGCGGACATGGTCCCCGGCCTCTCGACCACGAACGTGATCGAGCGGATCCTCTCGGCCTACCGCGAGCCCTAGCATGCAGAAGGTCCTCCTCCAGGCGCTGCCCGCGAGGGACTGGCGCGAGGCGTCCCCCCTCGGCAACGGCCGCCTCGGCGCGCTCGTCCACGGGCGCGCGTCCGACGAGCGCGTCGCGCTCAACCACGAGGCGCTCTTCAACTGGGCCGTCCACGGAGATCTGCCCGACCTTTCGCGCCTCCTGCCCGAGGTGCGCCGCCTGCTCGCCGAAGGCCGTTTCGCCGAGGCCGAGAAGCTCTACCCCGACGCGCTCAAGGCGGCCGGCGGGCTCGGCCGCTCCGGCAAGTTCTTCCCCGCGTTCGACCTGCGGCTTCGCTGCGGAACCGACGGCGCGTTCCGCGACTATTCGCGCGAGCTCGACCTCGAGAACGGCGTCAGCACCGTCCTCTGGGCCGACGACGGCGGGACATGGGCCCGCGTGGCGTTCGTCGATTGCTCGCGCGGCGCGGACGGCCCGCTCGTCCTTCGCGTCGACCGCGTCGGCGCGCCGTTCTCCCTCGCGCTTTCGCTCCCGCAGCACGACCTCCTGGACTACCCCGGCTACGGCGGATGGGATTCGTTCTCGACCGAGGCTCGCGGCCGGGCGATCCTTTCGACCGTGAAGACGAACGACGGCTTGCACTTCTGCGGCATGGTCCGCGTGCTGGAGACGGACGGCGACGTCGTCGCCGACGGCGGCCGCATCGCCATCGCGTCGGCGCACGAAGCCGTCCTGCTCGTCGACGTGCGGGACCGCCCGCTTTCCTTCGACGAGTTCGAGGCGGCGCTCTCGCAATCCGACGGTACGTCGTTCGACGATCTCCTCGCCGCGCACGCGGCGGCTTTCTTCCCGCGCTTCTACGACTCCCGGATCGATCTCGTTCCGTCCGAGGCGCCGCAGGAAAGCAACGAGCGGCTGCTGCTCGATTCGTATTCGGGCGCGGTCGACGCGCGACTCGTCGAGAAGATGTCCGACTTCGGGCGCTACCTGCTGCTGACGTCGTCCGGCTTCGGCTGCTCGCGCCCGGCGAACCTGCAGGGGCTCTGGAACGGCGACTACGCGCCAGCGTGGGGCTCGACCTACTTTTTCAACGAGAACGTGCAGCTCATGTACGCGCAGGCGCTCGCCGGGGGCCTCGCAGAGACGCTCCTGCCGCTCTTCGGCCTCGTGGAGCGCTTCTCGGACGACTTCCGCGCGAACGCCCGCCGCCTCTACGGCTGCCGTGGACTGCTTCTGCCCGTCTTCATGGGCGACCGCAGCGGGCTCAAGGACAACGTCCAGCCGCATTGCGTCTACTGGACCGGCGCCGGCGCGTGGATCGCGTCGTTCTACTGGGACTACTGGCTCCACACGGGCGACCGCGCGTTCCTGCGCGACCGCGCGTGGCCGTTCCTGCGCGAGGCAGCGCTCTTCTACGAAGACTTCCTCGTCGAAGGCCCCGACGGACTTCTGCATGCCGCGCCCGCGATCTCCCCGGAGAACAAGCCGACCGTGGACGGCCGCGCCGAGGCCGGCGTTTGCGTCGACCCCACGATGGAGATCGCGCTCGTGCGAGAACTGCTGTCCCACGCCCTCGCCGCGGCGGACGAGCTCGGCGACGCGGACGCGCCGGCCTCGCACTGGCGCGCGATGCTCGCGAAGCTCCCGCCCTACCGGACGAACGAACGCGGCGCGCTGCGCGAATGGCTCGACCCGCGGCTGGGCGACAACGACCGTCACCGCCACCTCTCGCACCTCTACCCGCTCTTCCCGGGGCGCGAGATCGCGCCGCACCGCGACCCGGCGCTCTTCGAGGCCGCGCGGCGCGCGGCCGAGGCGCGCCTCGCGACGGGCCTCGCGGACCAGACCGGCTGGAGCCTCGCGCACCTGGCGTGCGTGTGGGCGCGGCTCGGCGAAGGCGACCGCGCGCTCGGCTGCCTGGAGCTCCTGCTGCGCTGCTGCACGGGGCCGAACCTCTTCACGCGCCACAACGACGGGCGCGGGATGGGCGTCACGCTCGAAGCGCTGCACGGCGCGCAGCCGGCGGTGCAGCTCGACGCCGCGTTCGGCTTCCGCGCCGCCGTGCAGGAGATGCTGCTCCAGGCGGACGGCGCGACGCTGCGCCTCCTGCCGGCGCTTCCGCGGGCCTGGACGCGCGGCGCCGCGACGGGGCTGTGTGCGCCGGGCGGCCTGCGCGTCGACCTCGACTGGGACGAAACCGGCGTCCGCGCGACGATCGCGCTCGAACCGGCCTTCCCCGCGCGGAGCGTCGACGTCTTCGCGCCGGGCTCCGCCGAACCCCGCCACGTGTCGCTGGCGCCCGGCGGGCGGGCTTCCGTGGCGGATTCCGCGCTTTGACGCGAAAAAAACGGGCGGCCGCCGCGGATGCGACGGCCGCCCGGCGGACGGAAGGTCCGCTAGAACCAGCGGGCGAGCAGGCCGGCGAAGCCGTTGCCGTGGCGGGCTTCGTCCTTGGCCATCTCGTGGACCGTGTCGTGGACCGCGTCGTAGCCGAGTTCCTTGGCGAGCTTGGCCAGGTCGAGTTTGCCCTGGCAGGCGCCGGCCTCGGCGGCCGCGCGCATCTCGAGGTTCTTCTTCGTGTCGTCGGTCACGACCTCGCCGAGCAGCTCGGCGAAGCGGGAGGCGTGGTCGGCCTCTTCGAACGCATAGCGCTTGAACGCATCGGCGACCTCGGGGTAGCCGTCGCGCTCGGCCTGGCGGCTCATCGCCAGGTACATGCCGACCTCGCAGCATTCGCCGTTGAAATTGTCCTGGAGGCCCTTCACGACGCGGGGGTCGAGGCCTTTGGCGGAGCCGACGACGTGTTCGCAGGCCATCGGGGGCAGCGAGAGCTTGCCCTTCGCGGGCGCGGCCGCGGCGGCGGGGGCCGCGGCGGGCTCCTCCATCTTCTTGAACTTGTCGGCCGGGGCCTTGCAGACCGGGCACTGGGCGGGCGGCTCGTCGCCTTCGTGGACGTAGCCGCAGACGGAACAGACGTATTTCATGTCGTTGTTTCTCGTGGGGGTGGGTGTTGGTTGGTTTCGGATGGGGCGGACGATACCGGAAACGACCGTGTTACGCAAGCCTAACTTTCGCGGACGCGGAAACGAACGGCCGCGAAAGCCGGGCGTCGGTTTTCGCTTGCGGGCGCAGGCGGCGTTCGGGTAGGATGGAGCCCGCCGGGACGGAAACCCCGGGACTCGGCGGAACTCGGAATGAAAACGGAAGCGGACGAACGGAACGGTGGCGTGGCGCCGCGGCGCGGCATGGCCTTGAAACGGGCGATGGCGGCGTTCCTCGCCCTGGCCGCCCTGGCATCCGCCGCAGGGGACGGAACCGCGGTCCGGGAATGGCGCGCGATGGGGACGCGCGCGAGGCTGCAAGCGCGAGGTCCGGATGCGGAAGCGGCCGCCGGCGCGATGGCGTCCGCGGCGCGCGCGGCGTTGGAAGCGGTCGAGTCCGAAACGAGCGCATTCCGCGCGACGAGCGGCGTCGCGCGCGTGTCGGCCGCGGCCGGCGACGGAACCTGGATTCCCGTGGGAACGGCCTTCGAAGCGGCGCTTGAACGCTCGCTCGACGTCGCCGGGGCGTCCGGCGGAGCGTTCAATCCGCTCGTCGCGCCGCTCATGGAAGCGAACGGTTTCGCGCGCGGCCTCGGCGGCGCCGGATCGTCCGATCCCGCATTGCGGGACCTCGCGGGAATCGAACGCCGGTCCGGCGAGTGCCGCCTCGCCCGCGCCGGCATGGCGCTGGATTTCGGCGGCGTCGCGAAAGGCCTCGGCGCGGACCGCGCCGCCGCGGCCGCGCGGGCCGTCGCGGAGAACGATTTCCTGCTCGACGTCGGCGGAACGCTCGCGGGACGCGGGACGTGGACGGTCGGCGTGCGCGACCCCCGCGGCACGGCGGACGCGCCGCCGTTGCGCGTCTTTCCGTTGCCGGACGGAGCCGCCGCCGCGACGTCCGGCAACTACGAACGTTTCGTCGAAGGCGACGGCGGCGCGCGCACGGGACACCTGTTCGACCCCCGCACCGGGCGCCCCGCGGAAGGCGGAGTCCTGCAGGCGACCGCGCTCGCCCCGACCGCCGCCGAAGCGGACGCCTGGAGCACGGCGCTGTTCGTCCTGGGACCGGACGCCGGACGCGCGGCGCTCGCGCGGAACCCGCGCGTCGCCGCGTTGTGGATCCTGGCCGACCCGACGGGCGGCGTTCGGTTCGCGTCGGCGCCCTAGCGGCGGAACCGCAACAGGAAGTCGTCGCCGAAGCGCGAGACCCCCGCGGGGCGGAAGCGCGGAGCCGTTGGAAGGTCGAACGGAACGCCGCCGAACGTCCGCAGCGAGCCGGCGCCAAGGACCGTGGGGGCGACGAAGAGGGCGAGCTCGTCCACGAGACCCGCGGCGAGCAGCGACGACGCGAGTGACGCGCCGCCCTCGCAAAGCGCGAGCAGAAAACCGGCTTCGCCGAAACGCGCGAGAAGCGCGTGAAGGTCCAGGGCCGGCGGGCGGGCGCCCTGCGAGCCGGGCGGGAACGCGAGCGGGATTTCCCAGACGTCCGCGCCGGCCGCCTCCCACGCGCGGCGTCGCGCGACCGGACAGAGCGGGGACGTCGCGACGATCGTTTCGTCCGCGTGGCCGTCCGCGAAGATTTGCGCCGTTTCGGGAACGCGGCCGAGCGCGTCCAGAACGCAACGGCGCCCGGGCAGACCGGCGAAGTCCGGCGGAACGCCGCGGCGGCGAAGCGACGGATCGTCCGCAAGGGCGGTTCCGGCTCCGACGAAAACGACATCCGCGCGGCGGCGCATCGAACCCACTTCGGCGCGGGATTCGGGCCCGGTGATCCATTTCGAAGCGCCTGCATGGTCGGCGACGCCGCCGTCCAGAGACTGCGCCATCTTGAGCTCGACCCACGGCAACCCGGTTCGGACGTGCTTGAAGAACGGCTCCAGGAGCGGCCGCGCCTCGTCCGCGCAAACACCCTCCACGACCTCGACGCCGGCCGCGCGCAGGGCGGCGAATCCACGGCCCGCATGGCGCGGATTTTCGTCCGTCGCCGCGGCGACGACGCGCGCCACGCCCGCGGCGAGGATCGCTTCGGTACAGGGGCCGACGTGTCCCGTCGAGGAACACGGCTCCAGCGTTACGTAGAGCGTTGCGCCGCGCGCCGCGCCGGCCGGCGCGGCGGCAAGTGCGGCGACCTCGGCGTGAGGACCGCCGGCGCGGACGTGGTGCCCGCGGGAAACGAGCCGGCCGTCCTTGACGAGAACGGCCCCCACGGGGGGATTGGGGCGCGTTCCTCCCTCTCCGAGGCGGGCCTCGGAGATCGCTTCGCGCATCCAGCGCACGTCTTCTTCGTTGGAAACGTCTTTCACGGAACTTCCGCGGACGCATACTCCTTGTCGTTCGCGGAACGGAACATGAGAATACCAAAAGCCCCCTTTCAGGACAAGCAACACCGCGGCTCATCCAAATTTGAGGGGCGCATCCAAATTTGAGGGGCGCATCCAAATTTGAGGGGTCTGTCCCCTTAAAAAGTGCTTGCAACGGCAGGCAAGACGTGGTAGTGTACCGGTCCATGAGACGACCGAGAGTCAAAGCCGAGGGGGAA
>CADBEF010000084.1 GCA_902793555.1 uncultured bacterium
CCCGCCCCCGCGCCGGCTGCGGCGCCCGCCGCGCCGGCGTTCGAGACCTACAAGGTCAAGAGCGGCGACGTCGCGGGCCGCATCGCCAACTCGCACGGCATGACGCTCAAGGAGTTTCTCGAAGCGAACGACATGACGCTGGAGCAGGCGAACAAGCTGCGCGAGGGCGCGAAAGTCAAGGTGTGGGCCGGCCAGGAGGCGCTCAAGCCCGGGCCCGCGGTCCGTCCCGCGAAGCCCGCGGCGGCGGACGATCCGAACGTCTACGTCGTGCAGCCGGGCGACACGCTGCTGGGCATCGCCGCGAAGACGGGCGTTCCCGTGGCGACGCTGATGAAGAACAACGGCATCGACAACCCGAACGCGATCCGGGCCGGGCGCGCGCTCGTGCTCAAGAAGGAGGCCACGCCGGTCGCGCAGCCGGTCGCGCAGCCGGTCGCGCAGCCGGGCGCCCGGCCGACGGCCGTTCCGGCCGGGACGGCGGCCGAGCCGCCTGCACGGCCGCGGAAGCCGCAGAAACAGCCCGAGCCGCCGAAGCGGCCCGAGGCGGCCCCGGTCGCCGCGCCGCCGCCGCCGGCGCCGGCGCCCGCGCCCGCGGAGCCGCCGAAGCAGCTCGACGCGTCGGTTCCGCTCGACCAGGTGCCCGTGGCGGGGACCGACAAGTCGCTCGAAGACCTCCTCGACGGTCTCTCCATCTCGGACGCGCGTTCGCAGGCCGAAGAGAAGAAGGAAGAGGCCGCGAAGCAAGTCGAGAACGCGGTCCAGACCGCGAAGAACGCGGCGGGAACCGCCGCCAAGGCCGCGCCCGCGGGCTTCAAGTACTACACCGTCAAGGAAGGCGAGAACCTCTACCACCTCACGGCGCGCTTCAAGGTTCCGCTCGCGAAACTGCGCGAACTGAACGACCTGCCGAAGACGGCCACGAAGCTCGATCCCGGCACGGTCCTGCTCATCCCCGACGTTTCGGCCGTCGCGCCCTGACGGAGGCGCGATGAAAGCCGCCGGCATCGTCATCAGCGTCGGCATGTTCCTGCTGACGGCCGTGGGGCTCGTCGCGATCGCCAGCGTCGGCGACGTGCAGAGTCTGCGCATCCACGGCAGCCCGAACCGCCTTTTCCTGCTCCAGCTCGGGTTCGCGTGCGCGGGCCTGGTCCTCGCGGTCGCCGCGGCGCGCGTGCCGCCGTCGTTCTGGTTCCGGCGGGAAGTCGTCGTCGCGGCCGCGCTGCTGGCGCTGGCGGGCCTCGTCGCGGTGCACGTGCCGGGCCTCGGCGTCGCGAACAAGGGCTCGGCGCGCTGGGTGCGGCTCGGCCCGGTCGGCGTGCAGCCCTCCGAGTTCGTGAAGATCGCGGCGGTCCTGGTCACGGCGTGGTGGGTCGGCGACCCGGCGCTGGACAAGCGGCGGTTCGTGCGTTCGGCGCTCGTCCCGGCCGCCTGGATCGGCGTTCTCGTCCTCGGCCTGATGGTCGAGCCGGACCTGGGGTCCACCGTGATGCTGCTGGCCGTGAACGGCGCGGTCCTCTTCGTTTCCGGCGTGCGCCTTCGGTACCTCTTCGTCCTCGGCGCGCTCGCCGCGGTCGCGCTCGGCGTCTACGTCGCGCACGACCCGGAGCGCCTGAGCCGCATCACGTCGGTCTTCGGCGGCGGCGACCGGACGGAGCAGGCGGCCTCCGCGGGCGGCCGGGCCGCGCGCGACCAGGACGCCTACCAGCTGGAGATGGGCCTCACCGCGTTCGCGGCCGGCGGCGCGACCGGCGTGGGCCTGGGCAACAGCCTGCTCAAGCACAGCTACCTGCCGGAGAACCACACGGACTTCATTCTCGCGATGGTCGGCGAGGAGATGGGC
Source organism: uncultured bacterium (assembly GCA_902793555.1). Classification (GTDB taxonomy): domain Bacteria; phylum Verrucomicrobiota; class Kiritimatiellia; order RFP12; family UBA3636; genus UBA3636. The sequence continues at coordinate 1,841 of CADBEF010000084.1, forward strand.
CTGGCGGCGACGCTGCCGTGCCTGCTCGTCTTCTTCGCGATGGCGGTCGCGGGCTTCCGCGTGGCGTTCCTCGCGGAAGACCCGCGCGTGCGGCTCCTCGCGCTCGGCCTTTCGCTCCACCTGTGCCTGTCGGGCGCCGTGAACGTCGGCGTCGTGACGGGCGCGTTTCCGACGAAGGGCCTCGCGCTGCCGTTCCTGAGCTATGGCGGGTCGAACCTCGTCGCGTCGCTCGTCGCGGGCGGGCTCCTGCTCGGCGTCGCGTGGGGGACGAAGCCCCGCCGCGGCCGTTTCGGGGACGAGCCGGAGCCGGTCCCGCCGCCGCGCCGCGGCGAAGAGCTTTCGCTCGGGTGGGGGCTCTAGCGGTGCGCGAGCCGGGTCCAGCCGTCGTCACGGTCCTCGGTTCGGGGACGAGCACGGGCGTGCCGGTCGTCGGCTGCTCGTGCCCCACGTGCCTCTCGCGCGACCCGCGGGACCGCCGTTCGCGCTGCGGCGTCCACGTGGCGTGCGAGGGCTTCGGCCTGCAGATCGACGTTTCGCCGGATTTCCGCGAACAGGCGCTGCGCCACCGCTTCGGGCGCGTGGACGCGGTGGTCGTGACGCACTGCCACGCGGACCACGTGCTGGGGCTCGACGACCTGCGCCGCTTCAACACGATCCAGGGCGGTTCCATTTCGCTGCACGCGCGGCCGTGGGCGATGCGCGGCATCGAACGCATCTTCGGCTACCTCGTGAACCCGCCGCCCGAGCAGGCCGGCATGTACCGCGCGAAGATCGATTTCCGGGAGGAAGGGGAGGAGCCGTTCGAGTGCGGTCCGTTCCGCGTGCGCCTGTTCGACGTCCCGCACGGGCCGGCCGTCGCGTCCGCCGTCGAAGTCGCCGCCGGTTCGCGGCGGCTCGTCGTGGCGAGCGACTGCAGCGAAGCGACGCCCGCGCTCGCGGACGCGATGCGCGGCGCGGACGTCGTCCTGCTCGACGGCCTGCGCGACCGCCCCCACGCAGCGCACCTCACGTTCGCCGGGGCGGTCGAGGCGCTGCTCGCGAGCGGCTGCCCGCGTCCGTACGTGATCCATGTCGGGCACGACGTGCTCCACGCGGACCTGCTCAAGCGCTTCCCCGCGCCCGTGGAGCCCGCGTACGACGGCCTTTCGGTCGGGTTCTAGAGCGTCCGGCGGTAGACGAAGTCGTCCATGACGAACCCTTCGCCGATGTCGGTGCACACGGCGCGCTCTTTCGCGAACCCCGCCGCGCGGTAGGCTTTCTGCGCGCGGACGTTCTGCTTGTTGACCCGCAGCCACACGCTCGCGGCGCCCGCCTCGCGGCAGCGGCGCGAGAGCTCGTCCAGCACCCAACGGCCGACGCCGCGCCCCCAGTACCAGGGCAGCACGTAGAGCTTGTGCAGCTCCGCGCCGCCGTCCGCGTCGCGGCGGCCGACGTCGGCCGAGCAGACGCCGGCCGTGCGGCCGTCGGCCTTCACGAGGAAAAACGGCGAACCGGCCGCCGAGTCGCGGCGGATCGCGTCCGGCGAATACATGCGACCGATCATGTAGGGAATCTGCGCGTCCGGGATGATCCCCGCGTAGGTGCGCGGCCACGTCTTCTCCGCGACCGCGCGCGCCTCGGCGATCTGCGCGTCCGATCCGACGGGGACGAGCTCCAGCGCCGGCAGCGGCAGGCGCGGGCGCGGCGCCGGGGTGGGGCAGAGCGCGACCTCGCTCTTGAGCTCGATCGTGCAGGGTCCGTCGTTCACGAGCGAGACCTTCATGTCCGCGCCGAAGCGGCCCTGCGCGACGCGGTCGGGGCCGAGCAGCGAGCGCAGGTCGGCGAGGAAGCGCTCGTAGAGCAGCTCCGCCTCGGCCGGGTCGCCGGCCTCGACGAAGCTCGGGCGGTTGCCCTTGCGCGTGTCGGCGTAGAGCGTGAACTGCGAGATCGCGAGGACCGCGCCGCCGACGTCGGCGACCGAGCGGTTCATGCGGCCCGCCTCGTCCTCGAAGACGCGCAGGCTCGCGGTGCGGGCGGCGAGCCGGTCGCAGTCCTCGGCGGTGTCGCCGCCGCGGCAGCCGACGAGCGCCATGTAGCCGCGCCCGACGGCGCCGGCCGTTTCGCCGGCGATCGCGACGGAGGCTTCGGAAACGCGTTGCAGGAGGATCTTCACGGGACGTTCCTTTCGGGCCCCGTGGCCGCGCGGGGCGGCGGCGCGGGGCTATTCGATGTCGAGGAGCTTCTGGACGTCGGCCCAGGTGAGCTTGGAGAGGGTCTGCTCGTCGCCGGTCTCGACGGTGGAGTTGATGATGGCGCGTTTGCGGCGCTGCATCTGCAGGACGCGCTCTTCGATCGTGTCGGACGTGATGAGGCGGACCGAGTGGACCGTGTTCTTCTGGCCGATGCGGTGGGCGCGGTCGGTGGCCTGCTCCTCGACGGCGGGGTTCCACCACGGGTCGACGTGGATCACCTCGTCCGCGCCCGTGAGGTTGAGGCCCGTGCCGCCGGCCTTGAGCGAAATGAGGAAGACGGGAACCGACTCGTCCGTGTTGAAGCGCTGGACCGATTCCATGCGGTCCTTGGACGAGCCGTCCAGGTAGCAGAACGGGATCTTGCGCTTCTGCAGCTCGTCGCGGATGATGTGGAGCATTTCGACGAACTGCGAGAAGACGAGCGTGCGGTGGCCGCCGCTGATCGCGCGTTCGAGAAGGTCGAGGAGGTGGTCGAGCTTGCCGGAGGGGTTCGCGGCGTCCGGGATCGGGTTCTCCCTGCCGAGCAGGGCGAGGTGGCAGCAGACCTGCCGCAGGCGCAGGAGAACGGTGAGGATGAGCATGCGCGACTTCTCGAAGCCGACGCTCTTGACGGAGCCCGTGACTTGCATGCGGGACTCGTCCAGGATCTTGTTGTAGACGCGGCGCTGTTCGTCGCTCAGGCGGCACCAGCCGATCTGGACGACCTTGGGCGGAAGGTCCTTGGCGACCTGGCGCTTGAGGCGGCGCAGCAGGAACGGCGCGAGCTTGTCGCGGAGGCGGCGCGCGGCGTCCTGGTATTCTTCCGAGTTGGCGTCGCCCAGGAGCGGTTCCTCGTAGCCGCGCTTGAACGTCTCGTAGTGCCCGAGGTAGCCGGGCATGAGGAAGTCCATGATGCTCCAGAGGTCGGAGACGGAGTTCTCGATCGGGGTGCCGGTGACGACGAGGCGCGCGGCCGAGGGGTCGAGCTGCTTGACGGAGCGCGCGTTCTGCGTGTTCTGGTTCTTGATGTTCTGCGCTTCGTCGAGGACGACCGCGGAGAAGCGGAACTTGCGGTATTCCTCGATGTCGCGGCGCATGAGCGCGTAGCTCGTGATCGCGAGGTCCGCGTCCGGGATCTTGTCGAAGTCCTCGCGGCGCTGCGCGCCGGAAAGGACGATCGCCTTCATGTCCGGGACGAAGTGCCGCGCCTCGTGCTCCCAGTTCTCGACGAGCGAGGTGGGACACACCACGATCGCGGGGGCCTTCTCGCCGCGGACGCGCTGCAACGAGAGCCAGGCGAGCGTCTGGATCGTCTTGCCGAGGCCCATTTCGTCGGCGAGGATGCCGGCCTGGCCCTTGGCTTCCAGCGAGCGCAGCCACGCCACGCCCAGCGTCTGGTAGGGGCGGAGCAGGGACTTCACGGGCTCGCCGAGCGGGGCGGGCTTGAGCTCGCGCAGGGCGAGCCCGATGTCGGCCGCGCGGAGCCATTCCTCCGGCGCGCGCTGGATCGTGACGCCCGAGGAGGCGAGCGCGTCCAGGGAGGCCTTGACGAAGTGCGTGTAGTTGCCGGACAGCTCCAGCGGCTCTTCCGGGGAGGCCTTGGGCGGCTTGCGCGAAGGCGAGCATTCCGCGAGGATTTCCTTGAGGCTTTCCAGCGCGGTCCGGTCGAAGAGGATCGGGGAGCCGTTGCGCATCACGAAGGAATCCTGGGGCGGCGGCTTCGCGGCGGCGGCGCGGCCGCGGCCGCCCGGGCGGACGGCCTTCGGCAGCGACGCGGCCTCTTCGTCGGTGAGGCGCACCGAACCGTCCGCCGTTTCGAGCACGTAGCTGACGCGGAAGGAGCCGGGCGCGGACCCGGGGTCGACCGCGACGCGCGGCGCGACGATCGGCAGGGACTGCCGGTAGTCCAGGAGCGTCTTTTCGAGGACGACCTTCCAGCCGTCCCGCCGGAGCGTGGGAACGGTGGTGGCGAGGAAGTTGAGAACGGCCTTTTCGCCGACGAGGTTCGGCAGGAAGAGCGGCTGGGGCGCCGGTTCGGGGGAACGCCCCCCGGCGGCGGCCGCGGCGGCGGCCGCGGCGGCGGCGGCGGGGGAGAGCGTCGGGGGCGGGGCGGGCATCTCGCGCGCCAGCCCGCGCCGTTCGAGCGACCGCAACGCGGCCTGTTCGGCCTCGCGGTTGCGGGTGTAGTAGATGAAATTGTCCTTCGGATCGGGGATCGTGAAGCGCTCGGCGGGGTTCGCCTCCACGACGTCCACCACGATGTCCGGCTCGGTCGCGGCGGGGGCGTCGGCGGCGGACGGCGGGGCGCCGGGCGCCGGCGGCGCGGCCGGGAGGCCCGAGTAGACCGCCTTGAGCGAGAGAGAGATCGACGCCTTCGAACCGTCCGCCACGAGCGCGAACGAAGGCGAGCCGGGACGGATCGTGAAGACGGAGAACTCGACCTGCGAGTCGAATTCGCCGCCGAGGATGTCGTGCAGCGAACGCAGGTTGCCGATGGGCGGCAGGTCGCCGCGGATCTCGCGCTGGATGAAGTCGATCGTCTCGCGGCGTTCCAGCGCGTACTCCTTCTTGAAGTAGAGGTCGGCGTACGTGCTCGGGACGACCGCCCGGAGCGGCCACAGGACGTCGCCCTGCAGCGCCCAGGCCCGGTCGTTCTCCCAGGATTCGGGATCGCGGCTGACGAGGTAGTCCGGGAAGGAGCCCGGCTCCGCGCCGGGCACGTCGGTGGCGAGCGAAAGGACGAGGCGGCCGGTCTGTTCGTCGAGCGCGACGCGCAGGCGCGAGGGGAGGGCGGACTCGGGGCCCTTCACGTCGAGCGTGCGGTCGGTGCCCGCCAAGTGGAGCGGGACGCGCCCCTCGCCGAGGCGTTCGACGACGGCGAAGAAGCTGCGGACCGGCAGGACGAGCGTCTTGGCGGCGGCCGCCGGCATCGCGACCGGGAACATGCGCTCGAGGGCGAAGAGCACGTCGTCCTCCTCCTGGGTGGGGGCGCAGGGAATCTTGCGCTCCACCACGTCGCGCAGGGAACAGGGGCGCGGCGGGCCGTCCGACACGGAAATCGCGAGCGGAACGGAACCCTTGGCGAACCGGGCGCGCCAGTCGGCGGGGACGAAGAACTTGACGCGCGGCCCGGTCGCGCCGGCGGCCCGGAGGCCGCGCGGGACGGCGGCGCGGCCGGCCCGGACCGCCTCGATCCGCTCGATGCGGTCGGCGCGTTCTCGGCGCGCGCGCTGGGCGAGCGCGATCGCGGCCGCGAGCATGTGCACGCAGATGCGGCCGTCGCGCTGGGAGGAGGCGCACGGGCAGAGGTTTTCGACCATGCGGCGCTTGCCGGGGAAGGTGCGGAAACGGGTGTGGATCGTGTGGCCGGCGTGGGTGATGTCGGCTTCGCCGACGTCGCCGGCGAACGACGGGTTGGACACGTCGCCCTTGTTGGCGTACTGCTCGAGGGCTTCGACGTACTGGCGCTCCCCGCCCCAGGCGCGGATTTCGTCCAGGGTGAAGTCGAACGGCTGTCCGTCCGTCGCGGGTTGCGGGGGTGTCATGCCGGCCATTGCGGTCCTATGTCCATTTGCGGGGCATGTTATCACATTCCGGTCCCCGCGCGCAAGCCCTTTTTCGGCTTTCGCGGGGGCTGTTTTTTGGCCTTGCTTTTTCGGGGCGGGAGGGGTATGCTCCCCGGCCATCCGACAATTCCGGAAGGAGTTCCATCCATGCCGTCCAAAACGCCGCCCGCGGACCGGGAGTCCGCGCCCGCTTTTTCCGAAAACGAGGTCCTGTGCCGGACCGAGCTGGCCGAGGGGGCTGCCGTCGTCGACGCGCTGGTGCGTCTCGTGGCCGCCCGCGAACCGGCGATCGATCCGGTCGCCGCCGCCCGCGCGGTGATGGACCGCGAGGCCGAGGCGCCGACGTTCGTCGCGCCGGGCGTCGCGATGCCCCACGCCCGCCTGGAGGGGATCGAGGAGACCTACATGGCGCTCGCGACCTCCGAGCGGGGCATCCGCTTCCCCGGATCGGAGGAGACGGCGCGGCTCGCGATCCTCGTCCTGACGCCCGCGCACGCGCCCGCGGCCTATCTCCGCGTGGCGGCCGGCGTCGCCAAGAAGCTGCAGGACCCCGCCTTCCTGGACGAAATCGTCCTCCGGAAGACGCCGGCGGACGTGCGTTCGTTCTTCGAGCGCGAGGGCAAGGACCTGCCGGAGTTCGTCTGCGCGGCGGACATGATGGAAAAGCCCGTCCACGTGCTGCGCGAGACGGACAGCGTCAAGGCCGCGATCGACCTGATCGTCCGCACGGGGCAGACCGAAATCCCGGTGGTGGACAAGGAGGGGTACCTCGTGGGCGAGGCGTCCGCCGACGAAGTCCTGGGCCTCTGCATCCCCGACTACCTGCTCTGGATGGAGAACCTCTCCGGTTTCTCCAACTTCGAGCCGTTCGCCGCGCTGCTCCGCAAGGAGTCCAGCACCTGGATGGCGGACATCACGAGCGACGACTACGCCAGCGTCTCCGTCGGCCAGCCCGCCATCGCGGTCGCCGAAGCCATGTCCCGCCACGACGCGGGCGCCTGCTACGTCCTGGACGACGGCAAGCTCGTCGGCGTCGTGACGCTGCCCCACTTCCTCAACAAGGTCTTCCGCGACTGATCGCCATGTCCTCCTCCTCCAACCCCAAGCGTCTCGTCCGGCTCCAGTTCGCCGGCATGTTCCTGGCCGCCCTCCTGACGGGCTGGCTCGCGTCGCTCCTGCCCGCCCCCCCGGACGCCGCGGCCTTCTACCCCGACCTGGCCGCCGCCGCGGATCCCGGCCGCCTGCTCTCGATGCGGCAGATCGCCGCGGTTTCGGTCTTCACGCTCATCATCTGCGCGACGCTCATGTTCGAGGAGCGGCGTCTCGGCGTGGCGTTCATCGGCATCTCCGCGCTGCTCGCGCTCAAGGTGCTGACGCTTTCCGAGTTCGTCCACAGCACCGAGCTGCACATCATCCTGCTGCTGGTGGGCATGATGACGCTCGTGGGCGCCTTGAAGGACATGGGCCTGTTCACGTGGATCATCCAGTCGATCATCAACGCGAAGAAGATGACGGGCCTCAAGTTCGTCGCGATCCTGATGCTGCTTTCCGGCATCATGCCGGGCATCGTGGACGAGGTGACCTCCATCGTCTTCGTCCTGGCGCTCGTCTTCCAGGTGTGCGACACGCTGAAGCTCCGCCCGACGCCGTTCGTGCTCATGAGCGTCATGGCGACGAACGTCGGCTCGACGGGCACGATGCTCGGCAACCCGGTCGGCATCCTGATCGGGACGAAGGCCGACTACCACTGGAACCCGGGCGCCGCCGGCGACGCGGGCGTCCCGCTTTCGTTCGGCGACTTCATCTTCCACGCCACGCCGATCATGTTCCTCTCGCTTCTGGCGGTCTTCTTCGTGCTGCTGGTCTACTACCGCAAGGACATCAAGCTGCTGGACGAGCGCCTCGCCGAACGCCGCGCGAGCCACGTCGGCCTCGGCCCGATGGTCGAAATCCCCTATAAGCGCGGCCTGGCGATCCTGCTGGGCGCGCTCGCGTTCATCGCCTCGCACCACCCGCTGGAGCACCTGCTCGGCCTGGAGCCCAACACGATGCTCGTCGCCGCCCCGCTCGCGATCGCCGGCCTGCTGATGGTCTTCCGCAGCCACCGCGCGCGGCATTACGTGGAAAGTTCCATCGAATGGTGGTCGCTGCTCTTCTTCATGATGCTCTTCGCCGTGTCGTTCGCGCTGGAGCACTGCGGCGTCACGGACGTGATCGCGGACGAAATCGCCCCCGAGGGCGGCGGCGCGCCGAACCGCTTCCTGCTCACGCCTCTCATCGTGGCGATCACGGCGGTCGGCTCGGCGTTCGTGGACAACATCGTGTTCGTCTCGACCTTCATCCCGATCGTGAAGAAGATCGTGGCCGGCGCGCCCGAGATGTCCCCGCTCTGGTGGGCGCTTCTCTTCGGCGCGTGCTTCGGCGGCAACATCACGGCGATCGGCTCGACGGCGAACCTCGTGGCGATCTCGATGCTCGGCAAGAAGTACTCGATCAAGGTCGCCTTCCTCGAATGGCTCAAGGTCGGCCTCGTGGTGGGCCTCGTCTCGTGCGCCGTCGCGACGGGCGTGATCCTGTGCTACTACAAGGACCGCGTCCCGGACCCCGTCCCGGCGGAAGAAACCGTCCCGGCGGAACTCCCCGCGGCGCCGCCCGCCGCGGTCGCGCCGGCGGCTTGATCCGCGGAGGCGCGATGGAAGAAGCCGCGCGGAACGGGGTTCCGCGCGGCTTCTTCCGTCTGCGGGGCGGGCTTCCCTAGACGGGCTTCACGACGGCGTAGGGCGCGCCCTTCTGGACCGTTTCGCCGGTCTTCACGAGGAAGCGCACGAGGTGGACGGGCTTTTCGACCTTGATCTGGTTGAAGAGCTTCATCGCCTCGATGATGCAGATCGGGGCGCCGCCCTGGACGTCGGTCCCTTCCTCGGCCAGATTCGGCGCGTTCAGGCCGTTGGCCCGGTAGAAGGTGCCGGTGAGCGGAGCCTTGAGCGTCTCGCCTTCGGCGGGCGCCGGCGGCGGGACGGGCGCGGGAGCCTGAGGCGCGGACGCCGCGGCTCCGGCGGGCGGCTCGACGCGGGAGGCGGCGGGCGCGGCAGCCGC
>CADBEF010000085.1 GCA_902793555.1 uncultured bacterium
TGCTGACCGTCGTGAAGAACATCCGCGGCTACAATACGGCGGGGTGCACCGTCGGCGGCGCAATCGAGTTTAGCGTGCCGGCCCGCGGCTACGGGACGGCGCCGATCGCCATGATCGGCACCAACCCCAGCCACACCTTCTGCGGCGACTCGAACGTCTCCGCCAACTCCGTTCCGATCCCGGTCCGCCTTGCCGCCGACTCGCCGGTCTACCACGCGGCCGGCACGACCGACGCCACGCTCGCGACCTGGAAGGTCCCCCACACCGACGGCGCGGCGCTCGTTTCGCTCGTCGCGCCGCGAGCCGCCGAAAAGGACCCGGAGCACCGTCGCCTCTTCCTCGCCGCCGACGACCTCTCCCTCCGCCTGATCTACCGCGGCGGCGGAACGCTCGTGCTGATCAAATAGCCATCCCGGACACGCCATGAAGAACGAACCCCTCGAACGATTCGCGTACGCGCGGCTCCCGTCCGGCGGCGTCGCCCCGCGCGGGGTCGTCGTCCATTTCATGGGACTGGGCAGCCAGTGGCAGGCCAAGGAGGGCGAGGAGCCGCACGGCCTCGAGCGCGAAGGCGCCGCCGCGGCGGCCGCCGCCGGCGCGATCTACGTCGTCCCGTACCTCGACCCGTGGAACTGGATGAACGCCGTCGCCGTCGCGGAGACCGACCGCATCGTCGGTCTCGCACTCGAGCGCGCCGGGCTCCCGCCGGACGCCCCCGTCGTCTCGACGGGCGGCAGCATGGGCGGGCTCTGCGCGCTCGTCTGGCCGCGCTACACGCGGCGCCGCGTGGTCGCCGTCGCCGCGAACTGCCCGGTCTGCGACCTGCCGTTCCACTACGCGGAGCGTTCGGACCTCCCGCGCACGCTGCGCGCCGCGTTCGGCGCGGAGCCGGACTTCGCCTCCGCGCTGCGCGCGCATTCGCCGCTGCACCTCGCGCCGGAGCTGCCGGACGTCCCGTACGCGGTCTTCCACTGCGCGGAGGACCGGGCCGTCGCCAAGGCCTCGCACTCGGACCCGTTCGTCGCCGCCATGCGCGCGCTCGGACGCCGCGTCGAGTACGTCGAGGTCCCCGGCCGCGGCCACTGCGACCTCGACGACGCCGCCCGCCGCTGCTACGCGGCCTTCGCGGCCGCAAGCCTGTAGAACGCCTCGGCGCGGGCGCCTCGTGGCGGGGTCCCCACCCCGCCGCGCCGCGTGCGAGTCGGACTGGAGGACGCTCCGTGGGCGCGTTCCTGCCGTGAATGGGCCATTCGCCCGCGAGGGCGGGGCAGTGAAGCCGCCGCGAGGCGTCCGCGCCGGATCGACGGGGCTCTACGGCCGCGCGCGCGCGTTCACGCCCTGGACGCGGGATCGCGCGCGGAAGGCGGACGGGGCGACGCCGAAGCGGTCGCGGAACAGGTGGCCCATGTGGCTCGCGTCGCAGAAGCCGCACGCCGCGGCGACTTCATCCTGCGTCATCGACGTGGTGCGCAGCAGCTCCCGCGCGCGGCGGAGCCGCTCGTCCGCGAGGGCGCGGCCGGGCGTCGTTCCGGTCTCCGCGCGGAAGCGCAGCTCCAGCGTCCGGCGAGAGACGCCGGTCTCCGCCAGCAGGTCCGCCACCGAGAGCTGCGGGTCGCCTTCGGCGATTCGCGCGAGGACGCGCGCGACGAGCGGGTCGCGCCCGACGAACCGTGCGGTCGAAGTCCGCGGGGCCACGCGCACGCCGCGGAAAAGAACGACGGGGTTGGAAGGGCGCCGTCCCCGCATCGCCTCGTCGAGCGCGGCCGCGGCGCGGTAGCCGGCGTCCTCCGTGTCCATCGCGATGCTGGTGATCGCGGGCGACGCGGTTTCGCACAGGAGCGGGTCGTCGTCCACGCCGATCACCGCGACGTCCGCCGGCACGGCGAGCCCCGCGGCGCGGGCCGCCTCCAGCACGTGCCTCGCGCGGATGTCGTAGGCGGCGAACACGGCGACCGGCCGCGGCAGGCGCCCGAGCCACGCCGCCAGGTCGCGCCGCGCGAAGGCGAGGTCCGCGCGGCGCGCGGCGGGCAGGGCGGGGTAGGGGACGCATTTGAGCCCCCGGGCCGCGAGCTCGCGCCGGAACGCCGCGAGGCGCTCGCGCGACCATGCGATGCCGTTCTCCTCGCCGACGAACCCGAACGAGCGGAAGCCGCGCGAGAGCAGGTGCTCCGCGGCGAGGCGCGCGACGGACGCGTTGTCGCAGAGCAGGCTCGCCGCCGCGCCGCGCCGGATGCGGGCGTCGAACGCCACGAGCGGAATGCCGCGCCGGATCGCGACGCGCTCCAGCCCGAAGGGCGAACCGCGTCCCGCCAGGACGCCGTCCGCCGCCAGGCGCCGGCGGTCCAGGCCCCAGACGCCGTCTTCGCGCCGCATCGCGATCGACGTCTCCCACCCGTGCTCCCGCGCGAAGCGCAGGATCCCGCGCAGGTGGTTCTGCGCGGTGTAGCTCGAGAGGTTCAGGTCGATCACGACCCGGAAGGGCCGGCGTGGCGTCCCGTTCATGGTGCGCCATTCTATGCGAACATCGCGTCCGACGCAACCGAAATTTCGCAAATCTACCGAAAACTTGTTGCGTTTCCGTTCCTTGTCCCGCATGCCCGCGCTCGCGTATAATCGAGTCCGCCAAGGCGACCAGATTCCTTTTTCAACCACTTCAACCGCTTCAACCCCTTCCGTCCGCCATGAAGCGCCTTCTTCCACTTCTTCTCCTCCCCGCTCTCGCGCTGGCCGACGGGCCGCGGCCGATTTCCGTGACGAACGTGACGCGCTCCGGCGAGGAGATCGCCACCGCCACGCTCGCGTTCGGCGCAGGCCGCGCGGGCTGGACGTTCGACCTCGTGGCGATGTCCGGCCTCACGGACGCCGGCGACGACCTCGCCGCCTGGGCGCGCACGAACGTCGTCGCGACCATCGGCCCGAACGATTCGACCTACACGTGGACCGCGCCCGCCGGCTTCTGGGACAACGCCTCGTGCCTGCGCTTCGCGCTCGTGCCCAAGAGCGGCATGCCCTACGACAACCGCTGCGAGTTCGTCTCGATCCACTACCGGGGCTACTGGATCGACACGGGCGTCCGGATGGGGACGAAAGAGGACGCCTGGCGGCTGGAGACCGATTCGTCGTTCCAGGAAAACGGGTGGATCGGCGGCAACTGGCTCCTGCAGCTCAACACCGCCCTTCTTTCCAATCCCACGACGAAGTCGCACATCGTGATCTCCTACAACGAGGAGGAGCCCTACTGGCTCCACGCCTACCAGGACGGGAACCTCCTCGGCAACCGCGGCACCCACAGCAACGGCGCCGAGCGCTACTGGGGGAACCAGAACCCGGACCAGAACGTCATGGTGGCGATCTGGACGCTCGGCCTCCAAAACGGCAACCACCAGAACCAATACGACTGCCGGGGCTCGCTCTGGACCTACAGGATCTGGAAGAACGGCGAACTCCTGCGCGATTTCGTTCCGGTCGTCTCGAACGGCGTCCCGCGCCTTTTCGAGCGTGTGACGGGCGACATGTTCAAGACGAGCGGCTTCGACGCGTATCCGGCCGACCGCGGCCCGGACGTCTTCGGGGAGCCGGCGGACTCGACGAGCGAACTGCTCCAGGTGATCCGCAGCGACGCGCCGATCTTCGGCGGCGTGCCGGTCGTGTCGGGCGTCCTCGGCGGATCCGCGACGGTCTCGGGCGCCCTGACGGGCTTCGGCGGCGACCCGGCGGACTGCACGCTCTCCCTCCTCGTCGGAACGCAGGCCGACCTCTCCGACGCCGTAGTCGCCGCGGTCGGCGCGCCGGACGGCTCCGGCGCCTTCTCGCTCGCCGCCACGGGGCTCGATCCCGACACGACCTACTACGCCGCCGTCGAGGCGACGGGCGGCGCCGGCGGGACGGCGCGGACCGACGCCGTCTCCTTCACGACGCTCGGCGCGTGGACGATTTCGTCCGCCTCGCTCTCCACGTCCCAGCGCACGGCGACGGTCGCGCTCGACGCCGTGCAGGGCGCGGGCGACGCGACCTTCGCGCTGCTCTTTTCGGCGGCGCAGAACGAAGTGGCGTCCGTCGTCCGGTCCTCGGGCGGGACGGTCGCGATCGAATGGAACGCCGACGACGACCCGGACATCGCGTGGGACACGTCCTACGAGTGGCGCATCCGCGTTTCGAGCGAATTCGGCGGCGGCGCCTGGACCAACGTCTACACGTGGGAAGAGCTGTCCGGCTGGTCGTCCTACTGCACCTTCTGGGATACCGCCGCCTACGCCTGGACGGGACGCGGCGAGACGCCGGCCTGGTCGGACACGAACAACTGGGCGCTGCTCCCGCCCGCCACGGCGGGCAAGGGATACCCCGACTACGTCAAGACCTGGAACGGCGACTCCTGGGCCTCCGCCGTCTTCACCAACGGAACGGTCGCGGACGTCCTTCTCGACGGCAACCGCACCGCCGGACCGCTGCGCGTCCAGGGCTCCGGGACGCGGGTGACGGTCCGCGGCGCCCCGGGCACGTCGCTCCGGATCGGCACGTTTGACTTCGGGTCGCAGACGGGCGCGGAACTCGGCAGCGTCTTCCGGCTCGACGGCGCGAGGGCCGTCTTCGAATACGACGTCCCGATCGGCAACGGCAACGCGCTCGTGCTGGACAACGGATCCTCCGTCCTGATGAACGGGCGCTCCCATGACGACTACGCGCTCTGGCTTGCGGCGAAGGACACGTCGTTCCCCGGCTTCTGCGGTCGCGTCGAGGTCCGGAACGGCTCCGTCCTGACGAACGAGACGCACGACGGCATCGCGCTCGGCGGCAACGGCCTCCTGCTCGTCTCCAACGCGGCCGTCCGCGCCTCCTGGTACGTCCACCCCAACGCCCACACCGTCGGCGGGCGCGTCCGCCTGGAAGGCGAATCGCCCCTGCTGGAAGTCGCCGGCGTCCTGCGCGGATGGAACGGCAACTTCTCCGGCGAGGACTACGGCGCCCTGGAGTTCTGCGTCCCGAAGGGCGGCTGGGCGGCGGCGCCGCTCCAATGCGTCCCGGACACGCGCAACCGCTACGCCGTCCCGCTCGGCGGCTCGGCCGACACAAGCGTCGTCTACGGCGGCCCGAACGCCCGTCCGATCCGGCTGCGCGTCGCGACGGACAGCCCCGCGCTGCTCTACGGCAAGACCGACACCGCGCTCGTCTCGTGGGCGCCGGGCGTGAACCCCGACCGGGTCCTGCTCGACGCGATGCCGAAGCCGGCGAAGGACGCCTGGCTCGCCGCCGCCACCGCGGACGGCCCCTACGCGTGGAGCGAAGTCTCCGAGTGGACCGCCTCCGCGCCGATGCCGCTCGCCATGGGCGCCCGCCTCGTCGGCAACCGCGGCATCTTGATCTTGATCAAGTAGTTCCACTCGGCGCCCGTGGCGGGGCGTGTGCGAGTCGACCTTGCGGCGGCGCGGGTCCCCGCGCCGCGCAACGCCGACGAAGCGCTTTCATTTTTCCGCCCTCTGCGTTATAATTCCTCCCGTTGCCCGGTTGATTCCCCTTTCAACCGTTTCAACCCCACTTCGGCGCGAAGCGCCACTTCAAGCCGCGCAGCGGCGACTTCCTCCCATGAAGCGAATCCTCCCCCTCCTCCTCCTCGCCGCCGCGCCCGGCTTCGCCGCGGATGTCACGATCGCCTCGTCCTCCGCGATTGCCTCGCAATGCTATGCCGTGGGCGATACGGTGACCGTCTCCGACGGCTCCGCCGCCGCCGTGCTCGGCGACGGCGTCGCGACGCTCGCCGGACAGACCTTGACGATGAAGCGCGCGGGCTTCACGCTCCTCAAGGACGCTGGCGGGACGGAATACTGGTTCGCCGTCTACGAGACGCCCGGCGGCGAGGGCGACGTCTTTCTCTTCGACTGGACGGCGAACAGCAACTACGGCTGGGCGTCCGCATCGTGGACGAAGGTCACCCAGAACTCGGACCGTACCTACCCGGACCACGCGGACGACGTGGCGATGATCCGCGTCGCCCGCAGCAGCTACGGCTACTTCACCGTCCCGGCGGCCGGCGTCACGGTCGGGCAGCTCGTCGTCGGCATGCTGACGAACTGGACGCTCGACCACACGTCCGGCACTCTCACCCCGCTCCGGTTCGAGCGGACGGACGGCGCCGCGCCCCGCATCAGCCTCTCCCGCCCCGTTTCGTCGGGCGACGGCGATTTCCAGTTCCGTCTCGGCGAATACGACAAGGACAATGGCGGCAACGCGCTGGACGTCTCTTTCGCGGGGAAGACCCTCGAAGTGGACTTCTGCGGCGATTCGGTTTCGGCAGGGTCCTACGTGCGCAAGGGCGCGCTCAACTTTGCGTTCGGGCGCGGGCGGATCCAGGTCGCCGCGGGGCAGACCGTTCGATTCGGGAACGGCTCCCGCCTCACCAAGAACACCGATGCCGTGTCGCTCTCCCGTCTGCGCCAGGGGTCCGGCATCTTCGGCGCGGGGACGGTCGAGGTCTCCGACGCCGGGTTCGATCTGCAGAGCTCCGATCCCGACACGTATCTCGCCGTCGGGCTCTTCCGCTCCGTGACGGGATGGTCGCCGTGTTCCGCCGAGAACAACGTCACGCGCTTCGTGACGCGCTTCAACACGGTGCCGTCCCTCCCGGTCGAAATCCTCTCCGCGCACTGCCCGACGAACCTCAACCCGCAGACGGAGTTCCGGAACTACTGGCCCACCGAGGCCGCGAACGCCTGGCTTTCGCCGTCCGTCCTCCTCTCCGGCTGCAACTACGAACTGCAGCAGAACGGCGCCTATGCCCCGCACGGAGACTTCTACTACGCCACGAACGCCGCGCCGAAGCTGACGCTCCGCGGGCATGTCGGACTCCGGGGACCGTCGTCCTACGGCCCGGATTCCGGCCACAAGGACGAAAACGGCGTCCAGAGGGGCCGCGTCACCCACGAGATCCACGTCCGCGACCTCGAGCTCGCCGACCGTTGGTCCACGGCGCAGGCAAACTCCCTGAACTTCTGCCGCGGCGACAGCAGTACGAACGACATCAAAGGGACGCTGAGGATCGACAACTGGCGCGACCACATCCGCCGCCCGCCCGGCGTCGACCCCGCCGACTACAACGGCAACGTCTACGCGATCATCCCGTGGATGACGGTCCACTGCAACGACAACAACCAGGGGCTCGCGGAGACGGACTGGGGCCAGGAGCAGACCTTCCCCGGCGTCCGCGAGTCGGACGGATGCGTCCGGCTCCTTCTGCACCTGAACAACCGCGGGACGGGCACCCTCTCCGGCCGCGGCGCGAACGACAACTTCTACTTCGCCGACAAATCCGGGTTCTCGTTGAACGGCGCCGACCGGACGCTCTTCTCGCTCGTCTACGCCACGGCGGAGACCCCGCACTACGCGGCGGGCGGCAACTTCTACCTCGACACCTCGAAGGGCGGCCACAAGCTCACCATCACGAGCGGCGCGATGGCAATCATCCGCCAGAACAAGTGGCTCGGGCAGCCGGCGGACATGACGCGCAACGGAAAGATCGTCCTGCAGGGCGATCCCGCCTACCTGCACGTGAACTCGGGGCTCTACTACGCTTCCTCCGGCTCAGACGGCGGCGGAAAGGACTACAACATGTGCTGGGTGCCGCTCGTCGCCACGAACGATCTCGTGAAGGGCGGCGCGGGCTCCGTCGGCCTCGCGGGCGACCAGCGCGGAATCCGCGGGACGCTCGCCGTGAACGGCGGCGAGCTCTGGCTCGGCTATCCGGCCTACAAGAAGAACGGCTACCTCTACACCTACGGCCATCCCCAGAACAACTGGCCGATGCACGGTTGCGCGACGGACTGCGACTTCGTCGTGCGCGGCGGCGCGGTGCTCGCCCTCGCGAGCGCGGGCTACCAGGGCGTGGACAGCGACGGCAACGACGTCGACGAGCCCGTCCTCGCGTGGGGCGCGGAGAACCGGCACACGATCCGGCTGGAGCGCAGCGGGAACGCCGTGGGCGGCCTCTACATCGCGGAGGGCGTGCAGGGCGTCGTCTACGAGGCTGAATACGAGGACGAAACCGGCGCGGTCGCCACCTTCGATCGTGGCACGTGGGGTTCCTCCGAGAGCGTCGCCGAGCACGTCGACGACGCCTATTTCGCCGGTCCCGGCATCCTGAAGGTCCAGCACGACCGCAACATCCGCCCGACGATGCTGCTGATCAAGTAGTCCCCCTCGGCGCCCGTGGCGGGGTCCGCACTCCGCCACGGGCGCGTGCGAGTCGGCCTTGCGGCGGCGCGGGTTTCCCCGTGCCGCCCAAGGCCTCCGAAACCCGCGGCGAAACCCGAAGCCCGCCGCGAAATGGTGCCGGGGCGAGCTCTTCAATCGAGCCGAAAAGGTCGGGCCGCGTCCGCGGTCCGCTCGACCTTCGTGATTTGACGCCGCTCATGGCGGTATGGTATCGTTCGCGGCAACACGAGGGTGACACCATGGCCGGGAAGAACAGGACGCCGAAGGAAGACGGGCGCACGCCGACGGGTGCGGCGGCGCTGCCGTTCGCGGTGGACCGGCGCAAGCCGGGGAGCCTCGTCGACCAGCTCGCCGACGGGCTCCGCCAGGCGATCCTCTCCAACTTCTGGAAGCCCGGCGAGGCGCTGCCGACGCTCGACCGCCTCGCCGCGGCCGCCGGCACGTCGCTGCGCATCCCGCGCGAGGCCGTCGCGCGGCTCAAGGCCGAGGGGCTCGTCGACCCGCGCCCGGGGCTCGGCTGCATGGTGACCGGCGCCCGCCGCGCGCGCTGGCGCGGGCACGCGCTCTTCGTCCTCCACGACGCCGAGGGCTCCTACTACGCCAACGTCTTCGCCGGCGTCCTCCAGGAGCGGTTCGTCCGAGCCGGCTACCTCTTCACCCGCGTCTCCGCCTCCGACGGCCGCGCCGGCGCGGACCGCGGCGCGCTCGACGCCGCGCTCTCGCAGAGCGTCACGCTCGCCGTCCTCTTCTGCCCCGGCGCGCCGCGCACGGCGCGCCTGCTCGATTCGCGCGGCGTGCCGTTCGTCGAGATCGGACGCGCGCCGTCGCGGCTCCGCGCGGCGAAGGGATTCGTCCGCTTCGACCGCGAGGCCGCACTCGCGGACTTCGCCGCGCATTGCCGCGAACGCGGCGCGCGGCGCGTCCTGCAGGTCTGCTTCCGCGGCGGCGAGGGCGACGCCGACGCCGGCCGCGCGCTCGCGGCCGAGGGCGTCCGGCTCCGCCGCCTCGCCTTCCCCGCGCCGCCTGGCCCGGGGCGGATCGAGGCGATCCAGCGCCTCGCCCTCGAGGGGTTCTCCCGGCGGCTCGCCGCCGGCTGGCGCCCCGCGGAGGACATCCTGCTCTTCACGGACGACTTCCTCGCCTCGGGCGCCCTCGCGGCGCTTTCCGCGGCCGGCCTCCGCGCGCCGGAGGACTTCCGCGCGGTCTCCTTCTCCAACGCCGGGTTCGGCCCCGTCTATCCCCGGGCCCTCACGCGCCTCGAGATGGATCCCCGCGCCCACGGCGCCGCCGCGGCCGACCTCCTGCTCGGCTTCCTCGACGGCCGCCCGATCCCCCCGGACGCCGCGATCCGCTCGGTCTACCGCCGAGGAGAAACCTTCTAGCCCGCTTCCCCCTCGGCGACCATGGCGGGGTGGCGGCCCGACACCCCGCCAGCGCGGCCAAGCTGCGCGCCATACTGCACCGCCCCGAAGCGCCGGACGCGTGCCGCGGCGGCCTCCGCCGCCGCGGCACGCGTCCAAACTTCCATCTTTTGCACATTCTGCACAATTCTCTTGACAGTTGCGCCGCGAACGGGCATCATTCGCCCCTGAACGGAGGCCCCACGATGAAGACGATTTCCCGCTTTCCCGCCGCGCTGTCCGCCCTCGCGCTGGCCGCGGCCTCCGCCCCGGGCGCGACGCTCGTCGTGACGAGCCTCGACGACGACGGGCCGGGCACGCTGCGCGCCGTCGTCGCCTCGGCCCAGGACGGCGATGTCGTCACGTTCGCGGACTCGCTTCGCGGCGGGACGATGACGATCGTCCACCGGGGCCATGCGGACTTCGGCATCCCGGTCTCCGCCTCGATCTCGATCGTCGGTCCCGAGGACCGGTCGATCGCGCTCGACGGCGGCTTCGACTGGAGCAGTGGCAACAACGACCAGGGATCCCGCATTCGCCCCGGAGCGACAGGCCAACCTTCCCGATTTTGCATAAGATTCTTGACAGTCGGGCCGCGAACGGTCATCATTCGCCCCTGAACGGAGGTTCCCCGATGAAGACGACTCCCCGCTTTCTGCTTGCCGCCCTCTCCGCCTTCGCGCTCGCCACGGGCGCGCGAGGCGAAAACCACGGAAACGAAACGTTCACGGTCGGCAACGACGTCGTCGTGAAGTTCACGTCGAGCGGGACGTTCGTCCTCGACGCCCCCGCGACGGTGCGCGTGCTCCTCGTGGGCGGCGGCGGCGCGGGCGGCACCGGCATCGGCGGCGGCGGCGGCGGCGGCGGCGTGGTGGAGACGAACGGCCTCGAACTGGCGGCCGGATCCTACGCGGTCGTCGTCGGCGCGGGCGGCGTGCCCAATTCCGTCCAGAACATTTCCGGCCGGCGCGGCGGCAACGGCGGGGCGTCGTCGTTCGGGACCTTCCCGGAGCTCGTCGCGCTCGGCGGCGGCGGCGGCGGTTCGTCGGGCACGGGAAACGGCGGCGGCGACGAGGCGGCCGGC
>CADBEF010000086.1 GCA_902793555.1 uncultured bacterium
GTGGCGGATGGGATCGCGATGACGACGAGGCCGAAGCGGGAGTTGCCCCGCGAGGCCGAGGAGGCGCGCGAGACCGCCGCCACGCGGTGTGCGCGAGCGGCCCCGGATTCGGGAACAGCTTCTCGAGAGCCGACGCCGCATGCGCCGCTTCCACTTGCAAACGCGCCCGGTACCCCGTGTTTGCGGGGCCGCGCATCGGTGCGCCGCCAAAAAGTGGGGAATGTCCAGCGTCAGCGGCGGGCCGCGACGACGGGAGCGAGCCGGGCGGCGGCTTCGCGCAGAAGGGAATCCGTCTCGTCCCAGCCGATGCAGGCGTCGGTCACCGAGAGGCCGGGGCGGAGCCGCCGCAGGTCCTGCGGGATCTTCTGCGACCCCGGCTCGAGGAAGCTCTCGAGCATGAAGCCGCGGATCGACCGGTTGCCCGCTTCGATCTGGCCGAGCAGGTCGCGCAGGACCGTCCCCTGCTCTTCCGGCCGCTTGTGGGAGTTGGCGTGCGAGCAGTCCACGACGACGTTCATCGGCAGGTGCGCGGCCTTGAGCCGGCTTTCGCATTCCGCCACGTGCGCCGCGTCGAAGTTCGGTTCGCGCCCGCCGCGCAGCACGACGTGCGAGTAGGCGTTGCCGGCCGTGGCGAAAACGGCGGGCAGGCCGTCGTCCGTGACGCCGAGGAAGTGGTGCTGCCCGACCGACGATGCGATGCCGTTGATCGCCGGGTCGAGCGATCCGTCCGTCCCGTTCTTGAACCCGACGGGCGTCGAAAGGCCGCTCGCGATTTCGCGGTGCGTCTGCGCCTCGGCGGTGCGCGCGCCGATCGCCGTCCACGAAATCAGGTCGCCGATGTACTGCGGCGTGAGCGTGTCGAGGACCTCGGTGGCGGCCGGCAGGCCGAGCTCGGCGACGGAGACGAGGAAGCGCCGCGCCATGCGGAGGCCGTCCTCGATCCGGAACGTGTCGTTGAGGTAGGGGTCGTTGATGAGGCCCTTCCAGCCGACGGTCGTGCGCGGCTTCTCGAAATAGACGCGCATGACGACGAGAACCGATTCCGCGACCTCGTCCGCGAGCGCGCGGAGGCGCCGGGCGTATTCGCCGGCCGCGTCGAGGTTGTGGATCGAGCACGGGCCGACGATCGCCAGGAAGCGCGGGTCGTCTCGGTCCAGGATCCGCTCGATCGCGGCGCGTCCCGCCCCGACCGTCCGCGCCGAGGCCGCGGTCTGCGGAACCTGCGCGCGCAGCTCCGCCGGCGTCGGCAGCGGAACGATCGACTTGATGTTGACGTTTTCGAGAAGCGGGTTGTTCATGGGCGCCGGATTCTAGCAGACGCCGCCCCGGTTCCGCAAGGGTTTCCGGTCCGGTAAAATGAAATAAGGCTTGTCCCCGCGCGCCCGTCTCTGCTACAATCCGCCGCGTCCCCGTCCCGAGCCCGCCGTGCGGCGCGCGGCGGACGCGGAACGGCCACGCAAGCAACGACCATCCACGCCATGAACCATCCTCTCACCTTCCTCCGCCCGACCCTGCTCGCCGCCGTGGCCTGGACGGCGGCCGCCGAACCTGTCGACTTGAAGCCCGACGCGCTGGAGTGCTACGGCCTCCGCGGCGCGGTGGCGGTCGACTCCAACACCGTCGTCGCCGTGTTCGGCGCCTCCTGCATCGGCGCGCGCAACCAGGCGAAGGCCTGGCGCGTCCGCTCCGAGGACGACCCCGCCTACGCCTACGAGAAGTTCGTCCAGCCGAAGGAGGCCAAGACGCTCGCCAACGACGTCGAGTTCCCCCTGCCCCCGGGCTTCTCCGCCCCGAACCCCGCGAAGAACGAGCTGCGCCGCTACCTCGTCCAGCTCAAGCTCCCCGAGCCGCTCAAACCCGGCCTGCGCTACGGGCTCGTCGCCCACGGCGACGGCGCCCCGACGACCGGCGCGAAGACGGGCTGCTTCTTCGAGTGGGACGGCTCCGTCGTCGCGGAGCCCGAGACGGTCCGCGTCCCGGCGGACGACCGCGCGGCGCGAATGGTCGGCCTGCGGCGCGTCTCGCCGGTCGGCGACGGCAAGGTCGCGCTCGAGTTCGGCGCGTCGTTCTCGACCGGCGCATGGCGCGACCCGGAGCAGTACGAGGTGCGCGTGAACGGCGAGGCGGTCCCGATGGAGGAGTTCGGCCGCCGCTCGAAGATCGACGTCTACATCCCCTTCGGCTGGCCGTTCAAGGTGCTGATGATGCACGACGTCTACCTCGACCTCGGCCGCGACCTGAAGCCCGGCGACCGCGTGTCGGTGTCCGTCGGACCGAAGATCTGCTCGGGCGCGCGCAAGGCGGAGTTCGTCTTCGACCCCGCCACGACGATCTCCCGCTCGATCCAGGCCAACCAGGTCGGCTACCTGCCCGACGGCCCCAAGATCGCCTACCTCGGCTTCTGGCTCGGCTCCTTCCCCGAGGCGGCGAAGTCCTCCTCCGCCGCCGCCTTCGACCTCTCGACCACGCCCACGCTCGAGGACGCCTTCTTCGTCCCCCCGCCGCCGGAGGAGGAGCCCGCCGCCCCTCAGGCCCTCGGACCCTCAGACCCTCAGACCGTCAGACCCTCGGATCAGTACGACGACCTCGCCCCCTACGCCCTCCGCTTCCGCGAGCCGCCGCCGTTCGAGGTCGTGCGCGAGAAGGACGGCAAGGCCGTCTTCCGCGGCGTCGCGAAGCTGACGCACAACGGGCGAGAACGTCTACGTGCTCGACTTCACGGAGTTCGCGGAGCCCGGGCGCTACCACCTGCGCGTGCCGGGCGTCGGGCGCTCGTTCGCGTTCGACCTCGGCGCGGACGCCTACGCCAAGGCGTTCCGCGTGCAGTCCACCGGCGTCTTCTTGCAGCGCTGCGGCATCGAGCTCACGCCCGGCCTCGCGGCGGGCTGGCGCCGCATCGCGTGCCACACCAACGGCGTGCAGCTCACGACCGTGAAGACCTGGCTCAAGAACGGCTACGGCCCGCTGCGCGAGAGCCCCGTCCCCTCGCCGAACCCCGCCTATCCCGCGCTCAAGGCGGCGCAGGACGCGCTCCTCGCCGACCCCGCGCTCGCCGCGCGCTTCCCGCTCGAGGGCGACCTGCGCAACGCCGTGGCGGGGTCCGCCGCCGCGCTCGCGCCCATCGCCGAGGAGAAGCCCGGCGGGACGTTCGTCGACGACGACTCGTTCGGCGCGAAGGCCTTCCGCACCGGCCGCAAGAA
This sequence comes from uncultured bacterium, assembly GCA_902793555.1. Lineage (GTDB taxonomy): Bacteria > Verrucomicrobiota > Kiritimatiellia > RFP12 > UBA3636 > UBA3636. The sequence goes on from CADBEF010000086.1 coordinate 3,201, forward strand.
CAACGGCCTCGCCGGCTCGTTCGCAATCGACCCCGCCACGGGCGCGACCGTGACGTTCTGGTTGCGCCGCAAGGACGAGGACGGCAACAAGCTCGGCGGCGCCCTGCTCCGCCTCGGTCCCGCGAAGGGCGGCTCGAACATCCCGCTCGACGCGCTCTGGGGCGTCGTGCGGATCGTCGGAAAGCAGTGGATGCGCCTCGGCGACGGCAAGTGGCGCCTCCTCGCCGTCCGCATCGGGCCCGTCGGCGACGACGGCAAGGCGCCGGTCGAGCTGCTCTCCGACGGCGCGGTCGTCGCGCAGACGACGGCGAAGCCGCCGTCCACGGACGAGCTGGTCGTCGCGAACGCGACCGACGACGGCGCCGCGGGCTGCTACTTCCGCGACCTGCGCCTCTGGACGCGCCCGCTCACCGACGCCGAGCTTGCCACGCTCGCCGACCGCGCGGAGCCGACGATCCCGACGGTGATCCCGCTCGTCGGCGGCCACCACGACGCCGGCGACTACAACCCGCGCTGCCACATCGACGTCGCGCAGTCGCTCCTCACCGCGTGGGAATACGCGCCGCAGAAGTTCACCGACGGGCAGAACGCCATCCCCGAGGCCGGCAACGGCCTCCCGGACATCGTCGACGAGGCGCTCTGGTCGCTCAAACCCTGGCTCTCCCTCCAGGACGAGGACGGCGGCGTCCGCGCCGGCACCGAGTCCGCCGGCGACCCGAACTTCTACCAGACGGTCGAGCTCGACGACAAGGGCGACTTCGCCTACGACAAGGACTGCAAGGCGTCGTTCGTCTTCGCCGGCGCCTTCGCGCAGGGCTCGCGCGTCCTCGCCGCGTGCGGCCGGAAGAAAGAGGCCGACGAGTACCTCAAGCGCGCCCGCCGCGCCTACGACTGGGGCGTCGCCAACGTCCCCGAGGGGCTCCGGGACCTCCCGCAGTACACCTCCTACCGCCTCTGCTCCCGCGCCTACGCCGCCGCGGAGCTCCTCCATACCACCGGCGACAAGAAGTATCTCGAAGACTTCCGCGCGTGCGTGCCGTGGACCGTCTACCCGGACGCCCCCGGCCGCGTCCACGGCCGCTACGAGGCGCTCGAGCCCGCCGCCTCCTTCGTGCGCGACCCGAAGAACGGGAAGCGCGACCCGGAGCTCTACGCGCGCGTTCGCGCCGCCGTCCTCCGCGAGGCGGACTTCTACATCGAGGGCTCCGACCAGATGGCCTACAAGTTCGTCCGCCACCCCGACGCGCCGATCAACTGGGGCACCGGCGCCTACGGCAACTCCCTGCAGCCGATCCTCGACGCGTGGTTCCTCACGGGCGACCCGAAGTACCGCGAGTGGACGATCCGCACGTGCGACAACATGCTCGGCGCCAACCCGCTCGGGCTCTGCTGGATCACGGGCCTCGGCGAGCGCACCATCCGCGCGCCGCTGCACAACAGCCGCTACCGTCCGGAGGGCGAGGTCGTGGACGGCCAGCAGGCCGAGGGCCCGTGGGCGCGCGGCGGCGCCTACAACTTCGAGGACACCGTCTACCCGAAGCACGATCCGCTGTTCGCGCCGATGCACAACCACGTCGACTGCCACTTCGCGATCGGCATGGACGAGGGCGTCGTGAACCACCAGGCCCTCGACATGGCCGTCCTCGGCCTGCTCCTGCCCGACGCGAAGTAGCGCCGCCAACCACCGAACCACCGAACCACCGAACCACCCAACCCTCCCCGCCATGGACTTCGACTCCCGCCTCGCCGCGCTCCGCGCCCGCCAGGACAAGATCCTCTCCGAACCCAACGCCCCCGCCTTCGACGACGGCGGCGCGTTCGTCCGCTACGAGCGCCCCGTCCTCACGCGCCTCCACGTCCCGCTCGAGTGGCGCTACGACCTCGACCCCGCCACGAACCCGATGCTGCTCGAGCGGCTCGCGGTCGAGGCGGTCTTCAACGCCGGCGCGATCCGCTTCGGCGGCAAGTACTGCGTCGTCGCGCGCGTCGAGGGCTTCGACCGCAAGTCGTTCTTCGCCGTCGCGGAGAGCGACAACGGCACGGAGGGCTTCCGCTTCTGGCCGGAGCCGATCGAGATGCCGGAGCTCGACGACCCCGCCGTGAACGTCTACGACATGCGCCTCACGGCGCACGAGGACGGCTGGATCTACGGCCTCTTCTGCGTGGAGCGCCACGACCCGTCGCGCCCGGACGACCCGACGGCCGCCGTCGCCGCGGCCGGCATCGCGCGCACGAAGGACCTCGTGAAGTGGGAGCGCCTGCCCGACCTCGAAAGCCCCGGCCAGCAGCGCAACGTCGTGCTGCACCCCGAGTTCGTGGACGGCAAGTACGCGCTCTACACGCGCCCGCAGGACGGCTTCATCGACGCCGGCAGCGGCGGCGGCATCGGCTGGGCGCTCGTGGACGACATGACGCACGCCAAGGTCGGCGCCGACCAGAAGATCATCGACGCGCGCCTCTACCACACGATCAAGGAGGTGAAGAACGGCGAGGGCCCCGCGCCGATCAAGACGCCGAAGGGCTGGCTCCACCTCGCGCACGGCGTCCGCGGCACCGCGTCCGGCCTGCGCTACGTGCTCTACATGTTCGTGACGGCGCTCGACGACCCCTCGCGCGTCATCGCCGCGCCGGGCGGCGCCGTCCTCGTCCCGTGGGGCGGCGAGCGCCGCGGCGACTCGGCCAACGTGCTCTTCGCCAACGGATGGATCGCCGACCCGGACGGCCGGGTGCTGCTCTACTACGCCTCGTCGGACATCCGCCTGCACGTCGCGGAGAGCTCGGTCGACCGCCTGCTCGACTGGTGCTTCAACACCCCGCCCGACCGCGGCCGCACCGCGCTCTCGGTCGAGGACCGCCTCGCTCTGATCCGGAAAAACCGCCGCTAGCCGCTCAAGCGCGGCGCGCGGCGGCGGCCTCGCGGACGCGCAGGACCGCGAAGAGGAGCGCGGCGCAGGCGAGGATCAGCCCGCCGAGCGCGGCGTCGTCCGCCGAGAGGTCGAAGAAGCCCTCGCCTTCCCGCCAGGAGTGCACGCAATCCACGCTCCACATGAGCGCGGCGCCCCAGAGCGCCAGGGCGGTCGTGCCGAGCGCGCCCGCCGGACGCCCCGCCCGGCGGGCGAAGAAAAACGCGACCGAAACGAAGACCGCCGCGGCGATCGTCATGAGCTCGCACATGGCTAGGCCTCCTGCGGCGCGCGGCGCTTCTCGAGGGCGGACGAGACGAGAACCATCCCGACCCACACGACGGTGATCAGCACGGCCATCGCGACGCCGAGCGTGGCGATCTCGTGCAGCATGTCGGCCGTGTTGCCGTCCTTCACCGCGGTGAGGAACGGGTACTTCCAGGTGATTTCGCCGTGCCAGACGTGTTCGACGGCGAGCAGGAAGCTGCCGCCGAAGAGCATCTTCTGGAGCCAGCCGAGCCGGCGGACGAAGGGATTGCGGCTTTTCGCGGCCCCGCCCTTGCAGGCGGATTTGGCGGCGGTGACGACGAGCGCTTGCGCGAGGGGCGCGGTGAAGCAGGCCATGGTGGACTCCTTGCGGTTGGTTGACGCCGCCGATTCTACCACGCGGGGTGCCCCCGGCGTCAAGCGCGTTTTTCGCGGCCTTGCCTTCCCCCCCGCCGGTATGCTACACTTGGAGGCATGAAAACCCCCGCCCTCCCCGTTCTCCTCGCCGCCGCGCTCCTCGCCGGCTGCGCCTCCAATCCCGAAGCCGACCGCTACGCCGCCAACGCCGCCCGCGTCCGCGAGACGGCCGCCGCCCGCGTCGCCGCGCTGCCCGCGTCCGACGGCGCCTTCGCGTTCGCGTCGCCCTTCTCCGACCACATGGTCCTGCAGCGCGGCATGCCCGTCCCCGTCTGGGGCACGGCCGCGCCGGGCGCCGATGTGAAGGTCTCGCTCTTCGCCGTCGACGGCGAAGAGCGCAAGGCCGTCGCCGAAGAAACCGCCACGGCCGGCGACAACGGCCGCTGGATCGCCTTCCTCCCCGCGACGGCCGAAGGCGGACCGTACGCGCTCCGCGCGGAGCGCGGCGGCGACGCGCTCGCCGTCGAGGACGTCCTCTTCGGCGACGTGTGGCTCTGCGGCGGGCAGTCGAACATGGAGATGAGCTTCACCTGGGGCGTGAAGGACGGCGAGAAGGAGCTCGCCGACGCCGACCTGCCGCAGGTGCGCCTGCTGCACGTCGAGCGCGCGATCGACATCGAGCCGCGCGACGCGGTCGCCGGCACGTGGACGCCCTGCAACGCGGAGACGGCCCGCGGCTTCTCCGCGTGCGGCTTCTTCTTCGGACGCGCCCTCCAGCGCGAGATCGGCGTTCCGGTCGGCCTCGTCGAGGACTGCTGGTCCGGCACGGTCGCGGAGACCTGGCTCTCGATCGAGGGCGCAGCCGCGATCGAGGGCCTCGAGAGGGCCGTCGCGGACCGCCGCCGCGTCATCGCGGAATGGAAGAACGGCGGCCCGGAGAAGTTCCAGGCCCGCCACGACGCCTGGCAGAAATCGGTCGATCCGGTCGGCGAGGCCGCCGCGGCGCCCGACTTCGCCGAGGGCGACGGCTGGGCGGACGCCCCGATGCCCTTCTCCTTCGAGCAGGCCGTCGCCGGCGACTACGACGGCATCGTGTGGCTGCGCGCCGCGTTCGAAGCCACCGCGGAGCAGGCCGCCGCCGCGGACGCGACGGTCTTCCTCGGCGCAATCGACGACGAGGACGACGCCTGGCTGAACGGCACGAAGATCGGCCACACGGCCGGCTGGCAGGAGCTGCGCCGCTACAAGGTCCCCGCGGGGCTCCTCCGCGAAGGAACCAACACGCTCGCCGTCCGCGTGCTCGACTCGGGCGGCAACGGCGGCTTCCACGGCGCGGACACGGACGTGCCGCGCTTCGAGTTCGGCGGCGCCGCGCCCGCGCTCTCGCTCGCGGGCGGCGACTGGCGCCGCCTCGCCGGCCCGTCCCTCCGCGACAACCCGGAGCCGAAGGACCCCACCAAGCCCGGCGCCTTCCCGAACGTCCCCGCCGCGTGCTACAACGGCATGCTCTCCCCGCTCTTCCCGATGGCCGTCCGCGGCGCGATCTGGTACCAGGGCTGCTCGAACGTCGGCCGCGCCGAGCAGTACAAGACGCTCCTCCCCGCCGTGATCGGCGAGTGGCGCGACGGCTTCTCGGGCGCGGTCGACGCGTTTCCGTTCTACATCGTCCAGCTCGCCGCCTACCGGGGGACGCACGAGCAACCCGTCGACTCGGGCTGGGCCGCGATGCGCTGGGCGCAGACGCAGATCGGGCAGACCGTCCCGAACAGCGGCACCGCCGTCGCGATCGACGTCGGCGACCACGGCGACATCCACCCGAAGAACAAGCGGGCGGTCGGTGAACGCCTCGCAGCCCTCGCCCTCGCGCAGACCTACGGCCGCAAGGACCAGGCGCTGAGCCCGGTGCCGGGCGATGCGGCGCATCCGGTCAACGACAGCGGCGAGGTCTGGGTCGGGTTCGCCGACCCCGTGACCGGCAAGCCCGCGGCACTGAAGAAGGGCGCCGTCAAGGGCTTCCAGATCTCTCGGGACGGGAAAACCTTCGAATGGGCCCCGGCGAAGTCCACCGGGGATTTCGTGATCGTCGGGGACGCCTCGTCCGATCCGGCCCGGCGGCCCGTCCGCGTCCGCTACGCCTGGGACGACTACCCGGACTGCGACCTCGTCTCCGCCGACGGCATGCCCGTCGGCCCGTTCGAACTGTCCGTCGCCCCTGCGCCCTAGCCTCTCACCTCTCACCTCTCACCTCCCCGCCATGAGCACCGCACTCACCCTCGGCTCCTTCGCTTTCTTCACCGCCCTCGTGGCCGCCATCACCTGGTGGAAGAGCCGCGGCGGCGACTCCGGCTCGAACGACGGCTTCTTCCTCGCCGGACGCTCGCTCACGTTCCCGTTCATCGCGGCCTCGCTGCTGCTCACGAACCTCTCGACCGAGCAGCTCGTCGGCCTCAACGGCCAGGGCTACACGACGGGCCTCGCGGTGATGATGTGGGAGGTCGTCGGCGTCATCGCGATCGTGATGGCGGCGCTCTTCTTCCTGCCGAAGTTCCTCCGCAGCGGCATCACGACGGTCCCCGAGCTGCTGGACATCCGCTTCGGTTCGCGCGCCCAGCTCGTCTGCAACGTGATCTTCCTGCTCGCCTACATGTTCATCCTGCTGCCGATGATCCTCTACACCGGCGCGAAGGGCATGATGGGCATCCTCGACCTGCACGCCGCGACGGGGATCCGGAGCGACACGACGCTGCTCTGGATCATGGTCTGGATCATCGGGAGCATCGGCTCGGTCTACGCGATCTTCGGCGGCCTGCGCTCGATCGTCGTCTCGGACCTTCTCAACGGCATCGGCCTGCTGCTCGGCGGCTTCATGATCACGTTTTTCGGCCTCTGGGCGTGCGGCGCGGTGGACCTCACGGGCGAAGCGGCCGCGCAGGGCGGCTCGATCGTCCGCGGCCTGCGGAACCTCGCCGCCGACATCCCGGAGCACGTGAACTCCATCGGCGCCGAGGGCGGCCAGGCGCCCTTCCTCGAGATCTTCACGGGCGTGCTCCTTCTCAACGTCTTCTACTGGTGCACCAACCAGCAGATCATCCAGCGCACGCTCGCGGCCTCGTCGCTCAAGGAGGGGCAGAAGGGCGTGCTGATGTGCGGCCTCCTCAAGCTCATCGGGCCGCTCTACCTGGTGCTGCCCGGCATCATGGCCTTCTTCCTCTTCAAGCACGGCGCGATCGCGCCGTCGTCGCCCGCGGTGGTGGACGAGGCGACGGGCCTCCTGCGCGAGTCCAACGCCTACGGCGAGCTCGTCCGCACGGTGCTGCCGCCGTGGCTCGCGGGCTTCTTCGCGGCCGTGATGGCGGGCGCGGTGCTCTCGAGCTTCAACTCGGCCCTGAACTCCACCTGCACCCTCTTCTCGCTCGGCATCTACAAGAAGCTGCGGCCGCAGGCGCCGGACCTCACGTGCGTGCGCGCCGGCAAGTGGTTCGGCCTCGCGATCGCGCTCGCGGCGATGACGCTCTCGCCGATGCTCGACGCGGTCCCCTCGATCTTCGGCTACCTCCAGAAGATGAACTCGATCTACTTCATCCCGATCCTCGCGGCGGTGCTCGTCGGGCTCGTGTCGCGCCGCGCGCCGCAGGCCTCGGCGCTCGTCGGGCTCGTCGGCGGCGTGGTCCTGCTCTCCGCCGGCTACTTCGTGCTGCCGTTCTTCGATGGGCTCGACGTCGTGGACGCGATGGGCGAATACCACTTCGTGGGCGCGTGCTTCCTCGTGATCCTCGACGCGATGCTGCTCGTCCGCTTGATCGCCCCGCGCAAGGAGCCGCACGCCTTCGCGGACGCGAAGGCCGTCTCGCTCGAGCCGTGGAAGGGCGCGTGGGCCGCGAGCGCGGCGCTCCTGCTCGTGATCCTCGTCGTCTACGCGGCCTTCGCGGACTTTTCCGTCCTCAGGGACGCCGCGGGCGCCTACCCGTTCGGCCGGTTCCTCGCCCGCGCCGTCCCCGCGATCGTCCCGACGCTCGTCCTGCTCTGGCTCGACCGCCGCCTCGGCCGCCGGGCTGCGTAGGCCCGCGGGGCGGAAAAAGGAACGGGGCGCGCGGCCGAGCCGCGCGCCCCGTTTCCGCGATTTCGCGGGGAACCGCTAGTCCTTGATGCGGACCTCGTGGCCGGCCTTGGCCGAGTCGTAGAGGCCGCAGAGGATCTTCTGGACGTTGAGGCCGATCTCGCCCGAGGCGCCCAGCGGGGTGCCCTTGAGGCAGCCGTCGACCCAGTTCTGCAGCTTCCGCTGGAAGATGTAGTCCCAGCCGGAGTCGGGCATGAAGACGGGCTGCATGTTGACCATCATGTCGTTCTGGTCGGTGTAGATCTCGCTCGTGCTCCACTGGCAGCCGGCCTTCGTGCCGTAGGCCCACCAGTCCTCGCAGTCGTGCTCCTTCTGGTGGTCGGCGAACGACGCCTCGATCTGCATGATCGTGCCGTTGTCGAAGCGGATCTGGCCGCAGGCGAAGTCCTCGACCGTGTAGGTCTTGTGGTCCCAGCCGGGCCACATGGACATGACCGTCGAGGGCTTGTTCCCGAGGAACGTCCAGGTGCCGGCGGAGGCGTAGACGGGCTTCGGGTTGCCGAGGAACGCCATCGCGCTCTCGATGATGTGAACGCCGATGTCGATGAGCGGACCGCCGCCCTGCTTGTCCTTCTGGCCGAAGACGCCCCAGTTCGGAATGCCGCGGCGGCGGCAGGCGCGCACCTTCACGAGCATCACGTCGCCGAAGAAGCCCTCGGCGCGCATCTTCGCGAGGTTTTCGCTGTTGTGCTGGTAGCGGCGCTGGAAGCCGACGGAGAGCTTCACCTTGTTCTTCTTCGCGGCGGCGACCATGTCCTTGCACTCCTTCACGGTCATCGCCATCGGCTTCTCGGTCATCGCGTGCAGGCCCGCGTTGCAGGCGTCGATCACGGCCGGGGCGTGGACGCCGTTGGGCGTGCAGACGTCGACCGCGTCGATCTTGCCCTTCATGGCCTTGAACATCTTGAGCCAGGGCTTCTGCGTGCCGTCGATGAAGAGCGCTTCCTTCGGGATGCCCCACTTCTCGTTCATCAGGTCGAGACGGTCCTGGACGATGTCGCACCCCGCCACGACCTCGGCGTTGTCGATGTTCTTGTAGGCGGCCATGTGGGATTGGGCGATGCCGCCGCATCCGATGATCGCGATGCGGAGTTTCTTGCCCTTGTAGGCGGCTTTCTTCCCCGCGATCGCGGTGGAAACGCTCATGTTGTTGTCGGCCATGGCGTGCGAGTCCTTGTGTTGTTTGTGTGTGTTGTTTTGTTTTTGCGCGGGAACCGCGCGGAAGCTACTGGCGGAGGAAGCGGCCGTCGAAGGGGATCTTCACGTCGTGGGCGCGTCCGAGCGCCGCCATCTCGGCGAGCAGGGCCGGGTCGGGGGCGCGGACGTACGCGGCGACGAGGTCGTAGATGCGGGTGCGGGCCCAGGTCCGCGGCAGCTCCCGGTCGCCCGCGCCGGGCGCCGGGTCGCCGAGCGGAAGCTCGTAGACCATGTCGTAGCCCTTGCCGGCGTTGGCGCCGCGCGCCTGGAAGGAGACGGACTCCGTCCCGAGCGGGGCGCGGCCGTAGAGGCGCAGCGGGCGGTCCAGGTAGAGATTCTCGGTGCGCTCGGGGACGACGACCGCCTTCGAAGAAGAGTCGAAGAGGAACCGAACGCCGTCGAGGACCGGCGAGCCGAGCGTCTTGAACGTGCCCTCGAACGCGTCGTCGATCTCGAACCGGTCGCGCGCGATGGCGGCGGGGCCGCCCCGGTTGCAGAACGAGAGCATCGAGAGCAGGTACTCGTCCGAGTTCTTCGAGACGCCGACGTCGAAGACGGAGAGCGCGCCGTCGTTGAGCTTGGAGAATTCGCCGATGATCTGCGAGTCGCGGCGGAAGTCGCCCGCGGTGGTCACGCCGTCCGAAAGCAGCATCGACACCGCGCTTCGGCCGGGGTCGCGCGGCAGCGAGAGCGCGCCCTTCATCGCGTTGAAGATGTCCGTGTTGCCTTCGGCGGAAACGCCGTCGAGGAACGCGCCGGCGGCGGCGATGTTCTCCGGCGTCGCGGGCGCCCAGCCGCCGGGACGGAAGAAGCGGTTCTCCGTGTTGAACACGAGCACGTTGAAGCGGTCGCCCGGGCGCAGCGCGGCGAGGGCGTCGCGCATCGCCTTGCGGCACGCGGCGAGGCGCTGCGGCGCGAGCGAACGCGACGCGTCCTGCACGAGCAGCACGTCGCGCGGGATGGGCGGCAGGACGTCTTCGCCCTTGCGGACGACGTCGATCTGGAAGTAGACGTAGCCGTCGTCGCGCCGCGGCCGGTGCACGGAGATGCGCGGCGCCAGGACGTCGTCGAGCGGAACGGCGGGGCGGACTTCCTCCGGGGTCTCGACGACGTACTGCGCGGCCCGGTCGCCGCGCGCGGCCGGGCCGGCCTCGATTTCCGCGGGCATCGCCGCGACGGGCGGGGCGAGCAGCTCGTCC
>CADBEF010000087.1 GCA_902793555.1 uncultured bacterium
GGAGCCCGCCGAGCCCGGCGTCGACGGCACCGGCGGCGGCGGGGGCGGCGGAAGCGACGCGGCGGCGTACAAGCCGGGCGGCGCCGGCGGCCGCGGCGTGGTCGTGGTCCGCTACACGGACGTTTCGCTCGCCGGCGGCGCGCCCGCGCTTTCCGTGCACCGCGACTCGGCGGAGGCCGGCTGCAACGCCATCCGCCTCCCGGTCGACGTGGCGGACGCCGGAACGGACGCGGACACGGTCGCGCTGACCGCGACCTGGCGCTACGCGGGGGAGGCGTCCGACCTGGGCTCGCGCACGCTCAACGGCTTCGTCGGCGCCACCGCGTTCGACATCCCCGTGGACCCGGGGCGCGCGTATTCGGTCGCGGTCGCGGCCGACAACGGCCTGCCCGGCGGCACCGCGGAATGGGCGGGCGCCTTCGACTCCGCCCCGATGTTCCCCGAGGCGCCGGTCTGCGAGGCCGCGGGCGGCGTCCTGCGCTACGTCGTCGCGGGGACGGCGGCGGAGGCGTCGCAGCGGCTCGAGCTCTGGGTCGGGCCGGACGCCGCGTCGCTCACGAACCAGGCGACGTGGACCGAGGCTTCGTACCTCTCCGCCGGCGCGCACGCGGTCGCGCCCTTCTCCGCCGACCAGATCGGCGACACGGTCGCGATCCTCCTGCGGCACGTCGCCGTCGCGGACGGCGGCCGCGCGTTCACGAACGACGCGCCCGTCCTGGGCGTCACGCTCAAGGACGCTGTCACGTACCTGTGGAAGGCGGAGGTGTCCGACGGCGACTGGTGCGACCCGGACAACTGGACCGCGGACGGCGGCTTCGGCGGCTGGCCGAGCGTCGGCTCGACGGCGCGCTTCCCGGCCTGCACGGCGACCGTGCGCGTCGACCGGGCGCTCGAGCCGTCGGTCCTGCGCTTCCCGTTCGGCGGCGGCGACTACGCGTTCGCCGGAACGGCGCCCGGCGCGTCGCTCGCGTTCAAGGGGCACTTCGTCGACGACTCCCTCGGCGACGGCTCGTACCGCCTCGACGCGCTCGCGGTGCGCGTCACGGCCGGCCAGAACGGCTGGCTCGCCCGCAACCAGCGGATCGTCCTCGCGAACGGCGCGTCGCTCGTCTCCACGAAGAACCTCTGCCTGCGCGCGGCGGGCGGCTCGCTGCTCGTCGGCGCGGGATGCTCCTTCTCGGGGACCGGACTCGGCGGCAGCAACGGCGCGTCGCTCGTCGTGAGCAACGGCACGGCGACCGTCTCGGGCGCGGTCAACCTCTCCGAACGCGGAAGCGCGGAGTCGCCGCCGGCGTCGCTCGCGATCTGCGGCGCGGACGCCCGCATTTCCTGCAACGGCTTCTTCTCGCAGTACACGAACGCGACCGTGACGATCCGCCTGGACGGCGCGTATTCGCCGACGGAGGCGCTGGTCACGGCGACCGGCACGGCGAAGATGGCCGCGAGCGGCGGCGTCCTGGCGTTCGAGGCGCCGTCCTCGCGCGCCGCGGACGCACTCCCTGTCTGCGACGTCTTCGTGGCGGACTGGACGAAGTCGTCCATCGACGTCTCGCGCGTCGCCTTCGGCGAGGTCGACCGCAAGGAGAGCTACTTCTACTTCACCGACGGCCCGGCGCCCGGCCCCGCGCGGAAGGCGCTTCGCTGGACGAGCCCCGAGGCGGTCCTCGCCGCCGGCGGCACCGCCCGTTGCCTTTGGTACCACCACGCCGGATTCCCGGCGACGATCATGATTTTGAGATAGCGAACGGATTTCCGCGGCGGGGCATGGCCCTTCATCCGTGACCGGATGCGCCGCGTTTTCGTTGACACGCAGTCCGAGGGCGCGTATTCTCTCGCGCCATGAAACGCACTCTCCTTCCCGTCGCCGCCCTCCTGTTCGCCGCGTCCGCGGTTTCCGCCGCGGAGCCTGCGCCCCTGAAGCTCCTCGCCCCCGCGGAGGGGGCGACGGTTCCGCTGCTCAACGAGCGGCAGAAGGCGTTCCTCGCCATGCCGCACGCGGAGCGCATCGCGGCCTACTCCAACGAGACGTTCCGCTCCGAGCTGCGCAAGACGGCCGGGTACTGCCCGAAGCCGGTCCGGCTCGAATGGGACGGCGGCGACGCGACCGGCGGCGTCCGCGCCGTCTACACGGTCGAGGTCCGGCGCCGCCCCGACGGCACGCCCGTCTTCCGCGCGGACACGGTCGGCACGTCCGTCGAGGTCGACAATCTCGAGATCGCGCGCGAGTACGAATGGACCGTCCACGCGAACGCCCTCGGCCACGAATCCGCGACCGGGACGTTCCGCACCGAGGACCGCGCGCCGCGCCTGATCCGCGGAGGCGCCGTGCCGAACGTCCGCGACCTGGGCGGCCGCATCGGCCTCGACGGGCGGCGCGTCCGCCAGGGGCTCGTCTTCCGCTCGGCCGGCCTCAACGCGAACGCCGAAACGCGCTACCTGAAGCGCGAGGAAGTTCTCGCGAAGAGCGACGATCCGGACGCCCTCCTCGCCGCCGAGGCGGCGCTCGCGGCCGAGACGAACGCGCTCGCCGGCTTCCAGGCCCGCCCGGGCGACCTGACGCTCGTCGAGGGGACGCTGCCGCGCCAATGGACGGTCTTCCGCGTGACGAAGGAGGCGTTCGACGCGGAGGGCGACGCCGCCCTGCGCGCGCTGCGCGAAATCCCGGCGACGTTCCTCGGTGCGCCGGCCGAGGAGGCGGACGTGGGCGAGGACGCAGACTTCACGTTCCCGGCCGAGGCGCGGGACGCCGCCGCCGGCCCGGCCGTGTTCCTCTGCGAGGCGGAGTTTTCCGGCGACGGCTGGTGCGGCTTCGGCTGCGGCGCGGACTGGTTCTGGAGCCTGCGCATCGACGGCGAAACCGTCTTCGACCGCTCCGGCGGCAACGACATCAACCCGGTGGAGACGTCCAACCACGTCTTCGTCGCGCCCGTCCGCAAAGGGCGGCACCTCGTCGCGGCGGTCGTCCGCACCGGCTCGGTCGCGTGGCGCTGGCGCTGCCGCACGGCCCCGCCGGAGCCGCTCGACAAGCTGCTCGCCGGCAAGATCGCCAACGACAAGGCCCGCATCGACCGGCTCTTCGTCGTGCCCGACGGCTTCGTCCCCGGCGCCTCGCGCATCAACGACGCGAACCGTTCGCTCTGGCTCGACACGCTCGGCATCCGCACCGACATCGATCTGCGCTCGGAGGGCGAGGTCCGCGGCATGGAGGGCTCGCCGCTCGGCCCGACCGTCGCGTGGGTCAACGTGAGCTCGAGCGCCTACGCCGGCATGCAGGAGGAGCGCGGCCGCATCCCGTTCTCGAAGGTCTTCCGCGTGTTCCTCGACCCGGCGAACTACCCGATCGACTTCCACTGCATCGCGGGGCAGGACCGCACCGGCGCCGTCGCGTTCATCCTCAACGCGCTCCTCGGCGTCGAGGAGGAGGAGCTCTGGCTCGACTGGGAGGCGACGGCGTTCTGGAACCCGTCGCCGCACTTCAACCACGCCAAGCTCTTCGACCATCTCGTCCGAGGCTTCGACCGCTGGCCGGGCGACACGATCCGCGAGCGCGTCGAGGCCTACGTCCGCTCGATCGGCTTCACCGACGACGACATCGCGATCTTCCGCGGCATCCTCCTCGAGCCCGCGCCGTAGCGCGGCGACGGGCCTACTCCGCGCCGAGGCCGAAGGGGACGAGCGCGCGCACGGGGAAGGCCGACGTGTCGCGCATCTGGCCCGGGCCGCACCACTCGGGCGTGTCCACGCCGCCCTTGACGTAGAACGGCCCGAAGGCGTTGCGCCGGTGGCCGTAGACGACGATTTCGATCTCGTCCGTGCCGTCGCGTCGCAGGCCGCCGTCGAAGACCGCCTCGTAGGGCGGCCACGGGCGGAAGACCTCCGCGCCGCCGTTCAGGCGGAACCCGAGCGCCGTGCCCCGCCAGCGGTCGACGCGCAGCCGGCACGGGCCCTTCGCCGGCACGCGCGGCCGGACGAAGTACGAGAGGTTGCCCGAGTAGTTCGGCAGGCCCTGCGCGCAAACGTCGCCCGGGCGCAGCGCCGCGGGGAGCGGCGTCGCGGTCGCGCCGTCCGCGGCGACGCCGAACGCGCCGAGCAGGAACGCGGCCTCGAGCCCCGGCAGGCCCGCGTGGTACGCGGCGCAGTCGAGCGTCAGCTCGTTCGCGCCGCGGCGGATCGCGCCGGCCGGCAGGTCGACGAGCCGCAGGCACGGGTCGACCCACCACGGGCCGTCCGCGGGCGGCTGCGCGACCGGCGCGCCGTTGAGCGAGATCGCGTAGAGGTCCGGCCGCTCGAGCGCGAGGCGGACGCCGCCCGGCAGCGTGGCGGGGTCCGGACCCCGCCACGAGAAGCGGTATCGCAGGCGGACGCGCACGGTCTTCGCGGGCGCCGCGTCGCCCGCGCACCACGGCTGCACCATCTGGCCGCCCCGCGGCGCGGCGCCGAGGAAGTCGCGGCGCAGCGCTTCGTCGATGTCCAGCACGGCCGCCTCGGGGCGGTCGGCGGTTTCGTCGCCAACGCGCCACGCGGCGCGGTCGAGGACGAGCGCGTTCGGCTCGTCGAGCCGGACGCGCATCGGGCCGCGCGGGAGCGCAAGGTCGCGCGGCTTGCGCGCGCGGCGCCGGTGGGGAGAGCTCTCCGAGCGAGCCGCCGGACATGTGCGCAGCGGCTCGCCCGGAGGGCTCGCCCCACCAGTTCCCGATGTCGGGATCGCCGTTGCCGTCACGTAGAAGAAGCGCGACTGCAGGCGGCCGAGCGGCGCGGCGAACTCGAATGCGCCGCCGCGGTACTTGAACGGCACGGGGCGGATCGCGCCCGTGTCGGCGTCGAGCTCGAAGACGCGCGCGCCGCGGCGCGGGGCCGCGAGGCGGACGACGGCGCGCGGATACTCGAGGCGGCGCTCGCGGACGCGCGGCGCGAGGATCGTCTTCTCCGCGTCCGGCATCGGCGTCGAGGTGTTGCAGACGAAGAGGCCATAGCCGTCGGGGAAGGCGCGCAGATGGACGAGCGCGGCGGCGCATTCGGCGCCGTCCTGCGCGACGGAGACGCGGCGCGCGACGGGCGCGAGGACGTCGGCGAGGCGTCCGCGCGCGACGGGCTCGAACGCGGCGAACGCGGCCCGCGGGGCGCCGGAGGGGACGCCGTCCGCGCGCGGGGGCGGGTCGCCGACGAAGAACACGCGGCCGCCCGCGGCGGCGAACGCGGAGAGAAGCGCGAGCGTGGAGGGGCGGATCGTCTCGAGCGCGGGGACGAGCACCGCGTCGTACTTCGCGCGGCCGACGCGCAGCCGCGGGCGGCGGCCGCGCAGAACGCGGCCGAGGCGCGCGAGCATGTCCTCGTCGCCGTAGTCGAAGTCGACGTGCGCGCCGAGGAGCTCGCCGAGGTCGGAGAACTGCTCCTTGTCGAGGCGCGTCGCCATCGGCGTCCACGGGCCGAGGCGGCAGCCCCAGGCGCTCTCGTTGGACGAGAGGACGAGCAGCGGCCGCACCTCGTCGCCGGCCCCGAGCGCCTCGCCGAGCCGCGCGAAGTAGTCCTCGACGGCCTTGTGGCGGCGGAACCACGGCGACTGGCGCGAGATGCTCGCGGGGTAGTCGCGCTTGGCCTCGCCCTCCATCGAATACCACGCCAGGTGCTGGCAGCGGTGGTTCACGCCGAGCGCGAGGAGCCAGTCGCCCAGCGCCTTGTGGCCCTCGAGGGCGAAGTCCCAGCCCGTGACGCCGTAGCATTCGACGAGGCGGAACGCGCGGCCGCACTGATGCGCGGCGGAGGCGCACTGCTTGGCGGAGGCGTAGATGTTCCAGATTTCGGAAAGCTGGTCGATGCCGGGCGCCTGCATGTGCTCGTAGAAGCGCATCGCGGAGCCGACGCAGGCCGCCTGGCGCGAGACGGTGTCCTCCTCCAGCACGTGCCCGGTGAAGAGCGCGCCGTGGGCGCCGCACCAGCGGCCGATCGTCCGGGCGAAGGCGCGGACGAAGAGCCCGGTCGCCGTCGCGACGTAGTCGAAGCGCGCCCGCGACCACGCCTCGCCGCCGACGCTCTTCCAGAGCTCGGGCAGATGGTCGCGGACGTCGTAGCCGTGCTCGCGCCGGAAGGTCCGCGCGAACGCGCCGGTCCACGGGCGCCAGTGGCCGAAGTTCGGCTCGTCGGTGAAGCAGCCGGGGACCTTCGTGCCGAAATCGGCGCCCAGCTCGCGCGCGTAGGGCTCGTAGGCGGCGCGCACGAATTCGCGCACGGCGGCGGGGCTGAGCGTGTCGACGTAGGTCCGCCCGTTGTACCAGCTCGACGGCTCCGCGACCTCGACGAAGTGCCGCACGCGCCGTTCGCCGGGACGCAGCGGGGCGCGCGGCCCTGCGAGGCGGCGGTAGGAGGCGATGGGCTTCTCGGTGCCGGGGGCGTCCGGCGGATCGTCCGGCGAAAGCGGCGTCTCGGCGAACCACGCGAGCGTGCGCGGCCGGCGCGCGGCCTTCCCGAGGTCCGCGTCGGCGACGCACTCGAACGCGAGGTGACGCGCGCGGAAGCGGCGCTTCTCCGTGACGCGCCCGCCCGCGGAGCCGCTGGGCCAGCGGTCCTCGTCGTACATCCACGCGCGCATGCCGGCCTTGTCCGCCTCGTCGATGCACGCGCGGACGCAGTCGAACCACTCGCGCCCGAGGTATTCGGTGGCGAGGCCGGTGCGGCTGTGCATGAAGAAGCCGCCGAGCCCCATCTCGCGGAAGACGCGGATCTGCGCGCGGCATTCGTCCGGGTCGAGCCGGGCGTTCCACGCCCAGAAGGGCGTCCCTCGGAAATCGGCTCCCGGCTCCGCGAGCCGGGGAAGGATCGATTCGATGGTCTGCATGGTCGGATGGTCGGGATCCATGGTCGGAAATCCCCGGTCCGCCCCCGAGGGGACGTGCGGGGGAAAGGATACCCGACCCGGGGCTGGAATGTCAAGAGAAAAACATAGATAACATCAGGAATCGGCCCGTTGCCGCGGGGGCTGGAATCGTGTAGAATGGACGCCGCGAAACCACCCGAAACACCGCCATGGATTCCCGCCTTTCCGACGTCCTGCACGGACGCGAGGACAACTACCTCTTTCCGTTCTACTGGCAGCGCGGCGACCACCGCGACCGCATCCCGGCGCAGATCGCCCACATCCGCGAGTCCGGCTGCCGCGCGCTCTGCGTCGAGTCGCGGCCGCACCCCGACTTCTGCGGCGAGGGCTGGTGGCGCGACATGGACGTCGTCCTCGCCGAATGCGCGCGCCGCGGGATGAAGGTCTGGATCCTCGACGACAAGCGCTTCCCGACCGGCTTCGCGAACGGCCTGATCGAAAGCAAGGTCAAGGACGACCTCTCCTTCTTCCTGCCGATCCCGCCCGAGGGCCTCCTCGGCCCGCTCGTGCTGCAGGCCTGAGGTCCGCCCTGGTTGTTATTCTTGTTAGTTTCGGTTGACACGCGGGGCGCGGCGGCGTATTCTCGGTCCCATGAACAAGCGCCCCACCACGATCTGGCGCACGATCGCCGAACACTACCGCACGCGCATCCTGTCGGGCGAACTGAAGCCCGGCGACAAGCTGCCCACCGCCCGCGCGATGGCGAAGACGTTCCGAACGAGCGTCTTCAGCGTGCAGAACGCGATGGCGTTCCTCGTCCGCGAGGGCTTCATCTCGCGCGGCCACGCGTCCGGAACGACCGTCCTCGAGCGCGTCGAGCGACTGACGCGCGTCGGCGTCGTCGTCTGGACCGGCGCGTGGATCCCGGAGACCTACTGGAAGGCGGCGACGCTCCTGGCGGAGAAGCTCGAGGCGGCGGGGTGCCGCCCCGTGACGCTGCAGGAGCGCCGCGACGAGACGGCCGGGATCGGACACCTCCTCGAATCGATCCGCGCGCTCGACATCCAGGGCGTGGTCGCGCTCGACGCGCCGGACGACGCGCTCGACGCGCTTTCGCGGACGCGGATCCCGCTCGTGGCCAGCTCCCCGGCGCTCAAGAACCGCCGCGTCGAGCTCGGCTCGTCCGACTTCTGCGAGCTGGCGGTGCGAGCGGCGCGCGACGCCGGCCGGCGCCGTCCCGCGCTGGTCACGAACTTCCCCGAGGCCCACTTCCGGGAGTTCCGCGCGTGCGCCGCGAAGGCGGGGTTGCGCGTCCCCGCCGCGAATCTCGCCGCCATCCGCGGCTTCAACGAAAACGGCCTCGCGGAAAACGCGCGCCGCGCCTTCGACGCGGTGCGCCGCCTGCTCGCGCGCCCGGCGGGGAAGCGCCCGGACGCGCTCGCCGTGTTCCCGGACGACGTCCTCCCCGGCGTCGTCCAGGCGGTCTACGCCTCGGGGCTGCGCGTGCCGGAGGACCTGCTGCTCGTGCTCTACCGCAACCGCGGCGTCGAGAAGTTCGTCTCGCTGCCGGCCGTCTGGATCGACGCGGACGTGGACGCGATGGCCTCCGCGATGGTCGACATGCTCGGCCGCGTCTTCCTCGGCGAAACGGTCCGCCCGGTCAAGATCCCCTGCACGCTCGCGCCGTGACTCGGCGGGGATCGGGGCGGAGGACGCGGCCCGGGGACCCCCGGCCGAGCCGGGGGCGGCGTTTACTCTGTCATGTTACCGCGCTTGCCCGGCCGAGGCGGGGTGTGGTAGACTTCGCGGGCATGGAGACCCCGAACCGCCCCGACGCCCTGCCGCTGCCGACGATCCGCCGGTACCCCGCGTACTTGCGCGCCGTCCGGGCGCGACTGGCGCGCGGCGAGGCGAGCGTCTCCAGCGCGGCGCTCGCCGCGGAGCTCGGGCTCGACCCGGTGCTGGTGCGCAAGGACCTGGCGATGTCGGGCGTCGCGGGGCGCCCGCGCGTGGGCCACTCGACCGCTGCGCTCGAGGCGGCGCTCGTCGCCTCGCTCGGGTGGGACAACGTCTCGGAGGCGGCGCTCGTGGGCGCGGGCTCGCTCGGACGCGCGCTGCTCGGCTACCGCGGCTTCCGCGAGCAGGGGCTCGCGATCGCGGTGGCGTTCGACAGCGACCCGGCGCTCGACGGCCTCGAGATCCACGGCGTCCGCGTGCGGCCGATGAAGGACCTCGTGCGGCTCGTCCGCCGGCTGTCGCTCCAGCTCGGCATCCTCACGGTGCCGGAGGAGGCCGCTCAGCCGTGCGCGGACCTGCTCGTCGCGGCGGGCGTGCGCGGCCTCTGGAACTTCTCGCCGGTGCAGCTCGACGTCCCGCCCGGCGTCGTCGTGCAGAACATGGACCTGGCGCAGTCCCTCGCCGTGCTCTCCCATTCGCTGGAGACCGCCGCCCTCCCCTCCCCTCCCCGCCCCCGCCGACCATGAACGACATCCCCTTCGTACGCGTCGAGGGACGCGGCCTCGTCGACGCCCGCGGCGACGCGTTCTTCATCCGCGGCACGAACCTCGGGCACTGGCTGAATCCCGAGGGCTACATGTTCGGGTTCGGCGGGTCGTGCAACTCCGCGCACTTCATCGACGAGATGTTCAAGCAGCTCGTCGGCCCCGCCCGGACGCGCGCCTTCTGGCGGGCGTTCAAGGACGGCTACGTGACCGAGGACGACATCGCCTTCATCGCCGCGACGGGCGCGAACACGGTGCGCCTCCCGTTCCACTACAAGCTCTTCACGGACGAGGACTACCTCGACCTCACGGGGCCGGGCGACGGCTTCCGGCGGCTGGACGACGCCGTGGGCTGGTGCCGCCGGCACGGGCTGCGCGTCATCCTCGACATGCACGACTGCCCCGGCGGCAACACCGGCGACAACATCGACGACTCGCACGGCTATCCGTGGCTCTTCGAGGAGGAGGAGTACCAGCGGCAGTTCGCCGCGCTCTGGAAGGAAATCGCCGCGCACTACGCGGACGAGCCAGCCGTCCTCGCCTACGACCTCGTCAACGAGCCGATCTCCAGCCGCCTCGCGAACGCGGACGCGCTCAACGAACGGCTCGAATCCGTCCAGTTCCTCGCCCTCGACGCGATCCGGAGCGTCGACAGGAACCACATCGTGATCCTCGCCGGCGCGCAGTGGAACGGGAACTTCGCGCCCTTCACGGACTTCGGCCGCGACCCGAACATGATGTACGAGTGCCACCACTACAGCTTCGGGAACCCCGGCTACGACGGCGGCCGAGTCGCGGAGTTCGCCGCCTTCCGCGACAAGTGCGGCAAGCCGATGTACATGGGCGAGACCGGACACAACACGGACGACTGGTGCCGGGCGATCCGCGAGGACATGGAGCGCAGCGGCATCGGGTGGACGTTCTGGCCCTACAAGATGCCCGTCCGTTCCGCCTGGTGCGTCTTCCCCTACCCCGAGGGCTGGAACGAGATCGTCGCGTTCGCCAAGTCCGACCGCAGCACCTACGCGGCCATCCAGCGGAACGTCCCCGACCGCGCGCGGGCCCGCGCGGCGCTGGAGCGCTACACCGAGAACTGCCGGTTCGCGAACTGCCGCGCCGAGGCGGGCTACCTCAAGGCGCTCGGCCTCGCCGTCCCGCAGCCGCTCTAGGCGGGTGCCGCGCCTGCGTGCCGGGCTTGCGGGCTCACGTGGTAGCCGGCCGCCTGGGCGAGCGCGCGGTCGTCGTCGAAGTCGGCGCCGGGCGTCGTGAGGAGCGGGCCGGCGATGCCGGCGTTCATGCCCACG
>CADBEF010000088.1 GCA_902793555.1 uncultured bacterium
GCCGAAGTTCGCCTCGCCCGACGCCACGCACAGCGTGTAGCGCCGCGCGATGCGTCCGGCGGAGAGGAAGTCGGCGACGCCGTGGACGTACCGCTGCGCCTTGACGGCAACGAAGACGACGAACGCGACGGGGAGGGCGAAGAGGAGCCAGTCGATCGGATGCATGGGATTGCGCGGGGTGGCCGGCGGCGCTACCGCTTCAAGACCTTCATTTCCTTGGGGGCGAAGGTCGTCGGGGCGCCGTTGATGGAGACGATGCGCTCGGAGACGCAGTCGGTGTTGAGGAGGTAGGCGGTGCCGTCGGGATAGGCGGCCCAGTGGACGTAGTCGCGGTCCGGGCCCTCGACCCGGAGCGGGCGCGGGAGCGCGTCGACAAGGCCGGCGAGGAGCGTGCGCCAGAGCTCCAGGCGCGGGTTCGGGGGATAGGGGGTGTCGGCGCAGGAGCGCTCCTTTGCCTGGAAGTCCCAGTCGAGGCTCAGCCAGTAGGCGCCCTTGCCGTGGGGGACCCGGACGAGATACGGCTTCCCCGCGAAGGTTGCCACGACCTCGGCGCCCTCGGGGAGCGTCGCCTCCGCGACGCGCACGGCGTTCGTCGTCGGCGCGGGGATCGCGCCCTTGAGGAAGTCCGGGGCGGCGTCCGTCGCGGCGAAGGCGCCGGCGAGCGTCGCGGGCGCGCCGACCGTGACGCCGGGGACGGCCTGGACGACGTCGGAAGCCGTGTACGACTCGAACTCGCGGTCAACGCGCGAGGAGAGCTGCGGGACGCCGAGCGCGAGCTGTCCCCCCCGCGCGACATAGTCGCGGAGGGCGTCCGCTAGGCCGGGCGTCATCGTGTTCCAGCCGCCGAAGGCCGCGACCCTGTAGCGCGCGAGCTGCGCGGCGGTCGTGTTCGTGTCGACGTTCACGACGTCGAGCGGGCCGTGCGGCGTGCCGCCGATCCAGGCGTTGACGAAGGGCTTGAGCGCGTCGGCCGGATGCGGGAAGAACGCCTCCATCACGGCCTCCCACGTGTACTCGGGCGCGGCGCACTTCCAGTTGGCGTTCGTCTGCGCGAGGTGGTGCTGGCCGAAGATCGCGAAGGTCGGGTAGGTCATGCCGACGTAGCCGTCGAGGTTGCCGAGCAGGAGCGCAGCGTCGGCGAGCGGCTGGCCCTCGGCGCGCGGGTGCGCGAGCGTCCAGCGGTAGAAATCGCGCATCGTCCTGCGGTAGGCGCGGGGAATGTCGCCGTCGTAGCCCTGCTTCTCCGTCTTGGTGTCGGGTGGGCAGTTCCCGTCCGGCGGGGTGTAGTCCTGGGCCTGCGTGCCGCCGGAGCCGGACTCGAGCACGAGCATCGCGGCGCCGTCGATCCAGATCTGCTTGAGGCCGATCTCGAGCGAGTCCTGCTTCTGCGGGACGTCGTACGGGAGCTTGTACCAGCAGGTCTGCCACTCGTGGGCGAGCCAGGCGGTCCAGCAGGGGCGGCCGTGGCGGCGCATGGCGCCGCGCGCCTCGGCGGCCGCGTAGGCGAGGTCGCCGCAGCCGACGGCGTACATCTCGTTGCAGATGATGTCAAGGCCGCCCTCGAGCTCGTAGCAGGCGAGCGGCGAACCGCTCGTCGAGAAGACGAGGGGTTCTCGCTCGTCCTCGGGGCGCTTGAGCTGCACCCGCTTCGGGCCCGCGAGCATGGTGCCCACGAGCCAGTCGTGCGCCGCCTGGAGGTCGGGGCACTTCGGCCACGAGCCGAAGTAGCTCTTCTCGTCCTGGTAGAGGAAGCCGGCGAACTCGCCGATGTTGTTGCCGAGGTAGAGCGGGCCCCATGCTTCGCGCAGGGCCTTGGTCTCCTTGCCGCCCTGGTTGCCGTAGATGGTCATCACGTGGACGCCGTTCGACTTCGCCGTCGCGAACATCGCGTCGTCCATGATCTTGGACCGGCCGGGAAGGAGGTTCGAGGCGCGCGACCACTGGACGTAGAGGTTGCACTCGGCGTTGGTGACGACCTCGGCGAACTCGGGGCTGTCGCCGTAGCCGGTGATGCCGACGAGGATGTTGGTGGCGAGGAGAAGGGCGTTCGTCATGGTTCGGGAAGGGGGCTGTGTTGTTCCAGCGCCATGCCGGGGACTCTAGCAGAGAGCGGCGGCGGGGTCAATCGAGCAGGAGCGCGCGGAGCGTTTCGAGGTCGGCGTCCGTGAAGCCGCAGGAGCGGACGTAGGACTCGACGCGCTCGCGGATCGTCGCGCCCGGGAAGGCGTCGAAGCTGGCGACGAGCCGGCTGAAGCGCTGCGCGTGGGCGAAGTCCGG
Source organism: uncultured bacterium (assembly GCA_902793555.1). GTDB lineage: Bacteria > Verrucomicrobiota > Kiritimatiellia > RFP12 > UBA3636 > UBA3636. The sequence goes on from CADBEF010000088.1 coordinate 2,278, forward strand.
GTTGGCGTCCCAGAAGGCGGTCGCCTCCCAGTCGCGCCATAGCTCCTCCTCGTCGACGCCCAGCAGCGCGCCGAGGACGAAGGCGAGCGAGCCAGTGCGGTCCGCGCCGCCGATGCAGTGGAAGTCGAGCGGGTAGCTGGCCGGGTCGAGGAAGAGGGGGAAGACGCGCGCGAAGGCGGCGCGGCCCCAGTCCTCCTGAAGCCCCTGGTAGGCCGCGAAGGAAACCTGGATCCAGCGCACGCTCCTGCCGAGCGGGGATTCCTCCATGCCCCAGCATTCGGCCTCGGAGCGCAGGTCGAGGTCCGTGCGGACGCCGAACGTCTCCAGCCACAGCGCGCGGTTCTCGCCGGAGATGCGCGACGCGCCCGCGGTACGCCCGGACACGACGTGGAAGATGTATCGGGCGCGGCGCTCGCAGTTCTCGGCCTTGGCGGCGAGGACCTTGTCCGCCGGGGCGTCCGGCCGCGGCGCGCAGCACCATACGAAGCCCGAGCCGCCGGCGCGGACGACGGCCGCGAGCAGGTTGCGCCCGGCGCGCACGGGGACGGGGAAGACGCGGTTGTCGGCGGAGGGCGGGTATCGGTGGTTGCCGTCCGGATCGGCGTGGTCGGCGACGACTTCGCCGTTGCACCGCAGCGTCCAGAACCAGTCGGCGCCGCAGCCGACCTTGGCGAAGCCGTCGCGGTCGGCGTCGAACGCGAGCAGGAACACGGCGGGGCCGCGGTTGTCGGCCATCGTTTCGCCCGGCAGTTCGATGCGTCCGGCCGCGTCCGCGGCGACGCGCCGCCCCGGCGCGCCGAGGAACGACGCGGGAACCGTCCCGGCGGCCTCGGCGGCGGCGAGCGCCGCCTCGCCGCCCGCCGCGAAGGCCGCCTCGCCGGGACGGTAGAGCGTCCACTCGCGCAGGTCGCCGGGGGCGGGCAGCCAGACGGCGGTGCCGGCGCGGCGCAGCGCGCTCGCGCGCTCCGCCTCCGCGAGGAGGGCCTTCTCCTGCGCGAGAAGGGCGGCCGGGTCGGCGGCGCGCGCGAGAATCTCCTCCCGCGCGAAAAAGCCCTCGGCGGCATTCTCGTTGAGACCGGCGGAGCGGAAGACGAGCCCCTGGCGGACGCGGCGCCCGCCGAGTCCGACGCGGCCGCCGAAGTCTCGGACGTTCGGGACGCCCGGGACGCGCAGCAGCCGCGGCGCGCGGTCCTCGGTGCGGAACGCGGCCGCGGCGGGGGCGGCGGACCGGCCGAGGACGGTCGGTCGCACGGTCCACTCGTAGTCGCGCGCGATCTCAAGGTTGAAGACCTCGACGGCGGTCTCCGCGGTCTCGGCGAAGAAGACGGGCGTGCCGTCCGGCAGGCGGCGGACTTCGACCGCATAGCGCGCGTGCAGCCCCTCCCACGAGGGGGCGGGCGCCCATTCGAGGCGCACCGGGCGAGGCCAGGAGCCGGCGGCGGCGAGCGCGGCGCGCGCGTCCACGTCCGCCATCGCCGCGACGCGCTCCGCGCGCGGCCGGCCGAGGAACGCCTTCTGCGCGTCCGTGAGCAGCGGCACCGTCACGCCCGGCGCGGGGGCGAAGATGAGGGGCGGCGCGGCGAGGGAGGTCGTGGATCGGTTCACGGCTGGCAACGGGGTTCAGAGGCGCTCGAAGACGGGAATCGTGTCGAGGGGGGCGGGGGCTTCGACGGAGCGGCCGCCGTCGTGGACTTCCCCCGTGTCGACGTTGCGCCAGCGACAGGAGGCGGGCAGCGCGACGCGACGCGAACGCGCGCCGGGTTCGAGGACTGGCGCGACGAGGTAGCGCGCGCCGAGAAGGTGCTGGTCGCGCAGGTCGGCGCAGCCGGGGTCGTCGGGAAACTCGTAGAACATTCCGCGCAGGAGCGGCCTTCCGAACTCGTGCGCCTCGCGCGCGAGCGACCGCAGGTAGGGACGGAGCGCCTCGCGGCGGCGCAGGTATTTGGCGAGAATCCGGAGCGCCTTCCCGCCGAAGCTCCACGGTTCGTTGGGGCCGCCGCTCGCGGCCGCCTCGGTGCCGTCCGGGCGGAGGACGCGCACGTTTGGAAGGCGGTTGCCGTGCAGGCGCATCACGGGGCAGTAGGCGGCCCACTGGAACCAGCGCACCAGCAGTTCGCGGAAGCCGGGGTCCTCCGGGTCGCCGCCGTGGAAGCCGCCGATGTCGGTCGTCCACCACGGAATGCCCGCCGCTCCGATGCAGATGCCGGCGCAGACCTGCCGGCGAAAGTCCTCCCATGTGCCGGCGACATCGCCGGACCAGACGACGGCGCCGTAGCGCTGGCTGCCCGCCCAGGCGCTGCGCACGAGGTTCGCGACGGCTTCCTGCCCGGCGGCGCGCTGCCCCTCGAAGAAGAGCCGCGCGTAATGCTGCGGGTAGAGGTTGCCCATGCGCGCGCCGGGTCCGGCATGGAAGCGGAACGCGGATGCGTCGAACCCGGGCACTTCGGGCTCCGCCAGGTCGAGGAAGAAGTGGCGCACGCCGAGATCGTGGTATCCCGCCCGGAACTTCCCCCAGAGCCGGCGCCGCGCGCGCGGACCCGTCGGGTCGAGGAACGAGGCGTCCTCAAGGAAACGGTGGCCGACCGTGCCGGCGCGCGCGGGACGCGCGAGCAGCCCTTCGCGCCGCGCCCTGCCGTGGGCGGGCGAGCCGAGCGGGACGAGCGGCCAGACGCTCGTGGCGAGAGAGACGCCCATCGCGTCGAGTTCGCGCGCCATCGCGGCGGGGTCGGGAAAGAACGTAGGGTCGAAGCGGAAGTCGCCGAGGCGCGGCCAGTGGCAGTAGTCGCAGACGAGGACGCCGAGAGGCAGCCCCCGGCGGCGGAACTCGCGCGCGATCCCGAGCAGCTCCCCCTGGCTCGCGTAGCGCAGCTTGCTCTGCCAGAACCCGAGGGCGCGGTCGGGCGGGAGCGGGGGAAATCCCGTCGCGCGGGCGTAGCGCAGCGAAAGCTCCGCCGGCGTGTCGCCCGCGGCGATCCAGTAGTCCAGCGCCCGCGCGCGGCGGGCTCGCCAGACCGTGCGGTTCGCGCCGAAGGCAACGGTGCCGGGCGAGGGCTGGTGCCAGAGGAAGCCGTAGCCGAGGGACGACATCAGGAACGGGACGCTCGCCTGGCCGTTGCGGTGCGCGAGCTCCAGCTCGCAGCCCTTCCAGTCGATTCGTTCCTCCTGGTACTGCCCCATGCCGCGGATGCGCTCGCCGTCGCGTCCCTCGAACGAGGCCGTGACGGCCCAGTCGCCGCCGGGAAGGGGGTCGAAGGCGTGCGCGCGCAGCCCGAGCGGTCCGCCGGAGGCGATTTCGCGCAGGAGCGTCTCCCCGCGCCCGTTGCGGAACTCGAGCCGGACCGTGCCGCTCCACGCGTCCGCCTCCGCCACCGCCTCGATCCAGCCGCAGCGGATCGAGGCGCGCCGCTTCCCGACGCGGACCTCGACCGCGCCGGGGTCGGACGGGTCGAGGAGGGCGTGGCGCTCGTCGGGCGGGTCGCCGCGCGGGACGGCTCGGACGCGCAGGGCGTCCTCCCCCCAGGGCGTGACGGAGAGAATCGCGCCGTCGGCCTCGCGGCAAAGCAGCCCTCGGCCGTCACGTTCGAAAGTCGCGTCCACGGAGTGGAACGTCCAAGGGGCGCTACTTGACCAGGATCAGCGTGCAGCCGCCGTAGGTGAGCCGAAGGTTGAAGGTGTCGTCGGAGCCGTTCCCGACGGCCTTGATGCTCCAGCGGGGCGGGCATTTCGGCAGTGGAGAGGTCTTGGCGATCGTTCCGACGACGAACCGGTCGCCGCGCTCGAAGGACGCGCCGTCCGTCGCCATCGTCGGCGCGAGAACGCCGCCGTCGTCCAGGTAGGTCCCGACGTTCAGCGTGTCGTTCGTCAGAACGCCACCGCCCTTCCACACCCGGATCGGGAAGTCGCTCGCGAGGTCCAGCGTCCCGAAGGAGACGGTGTTGGTGGTCGCGGCGGCGAGGTCCATCCGGTCCGCGTTCCACCGCACCGTGCCGGCCCAGTTCGCGCCGTCGGCGAAGTGCAGCGTCGTGTGGTCGTCCGCCACGGAGAGCGTCCCGGTGGCGGTGTTGGCGCCGCCGTTGAACGTGGCTTCGTGCGGCCGGGCGGAGCCGCAGGCGTTGGTGAACGTCAGCGAGCCGCCGCCCGTGAAGGGCGTCGCGCCGACGCTGTAGTTGCCGTTGCGGCCGTTCTCCTGGTTGCGGCCCCACGAGACGTTCGCGCGCGTCCAGACGAGCGTCTTGCCCGCTTCGAGGACCACCTCGGCGCAGTTGCGGAAGGCGTCGGGGCGGCGGCCCCACCAGTCGGGGCAGGCCACGCCGTAGGTCGCGTCGCCGACGGAGACGGCGGCCTTGCCGTTCCCGTCGCCGGTCTTCTGGTAGAGGGCGGTCGCGCCGTCGCCGAGGACGAACGAGACGAAGCCCGCCTCGTCCGGGCGCAGGCGGATCCAGCCGCCGTTGTCGCCGCCGTTGCCGCCGATCGTCCAGACGAGCGAGCCGCCGTCCGCGATCTCGAGGACGCCGCGCTGCGAGACCTCGACGTTGAAGGCGTTCTGCTGCGCGTCGAGCCGGTCCGCGTCCGCCGTGCTCTTGCCGAGCGTCGCGCCGGGGCCGACCACGAGGCGCGCGGCGCCCGCGATGGCGATCTCGTCGCCGGTCGTGAGGGCGGTGCCTTCGAGCCGGATTTCGACCGGGGCGTTCGTCGGGTTGTTCACGCCGAAGGCGAAGCCGTCGTACTTGCCGTAGGCGAAGACGCTGTCGACGAGCGTGACGGGGGCGGCCACGACGACCGTGCCGCCGCTTGCCGGGCAGGCGAACCGGATGCGTCCGCCGTTGGTCGCGTGCGCCTCGTTCATGGCCGCGATCGTCGCGTTCGTCGCGCTCATCGCGAAGTACGCCGTTTCGTTTGCCGCGGCAGTGCCGAAGGTGAGCGTCCCGTCGCTCGTGGCGGCGATGGCGGCCGGGCTTTGCGCCGTGCCGTCGAGGAGGAGGGCGACGTTCTTGAACGCGAAGCCGCCGGGGACCCGCAGCGTCGCGCCGGCGCCGACCGTGAGCGACGGATAGGCGCCGCCCTCGACGATCGTCGCGAGCGACGCGGGCGCGAAGTCGGCGGCGACGGCGAGCGCGGCGTTTCCGCGCAGGACGAGCGCGGGAAGCGCCAGGCCGTTCGCGGCGACGGTCAGCGTCGCGCCGTTCTCCACCGTGATCGAGTTCCAGACGGACGTGACGGCGGACGCGACGACGGCGTGCACGCCCGCGCCGGAGACGATGACGTCCCGTCCCGCGGCGGGGACGCCGGCCTGCCAGCCGGCCGGATCGTTCAGGTCGGTCACGGTCGTCGAGTCGAAGATGAAGGACGGCGCGCCGATGACCAGCGAGTCGCCGCTTTCGAGGATCGCGACGCCGGCGGATTCGAACGCCGCCGTCGCGGCGGACTTGATCGCGGCGCGCAGCGTCGCGTCCGGCGTCGTGACGACCGTGTCGCCCTGGGTGAACGCCGCCGTCGTGAACGCGAACGTCCCGGAGAGCGCGGCGCCGGCGCCGAGCGCGCCGACGGAAAGGCCCGGCTGGGCGATGGTGATCGTGCCGGCGTTGCCCTCGAGGGTCGCGAGCGCCGTGTCGGCGTTGGCGATCGTGAAGGACTGTCCGGCGCCGACGTTGAGCGTCCCCATCGCCGTGCGCGAGTTCGCCGAGAAGGTCGTCGTGCCGCCCTGCAGGTCGAGCGAGTACGGCACGTCCGCGAGGAGCAGCGTCCCCGCGCCGGTGCGCGTGATCTTCGTGTAGTTCGTGCCGTCCGCGCCCGGCTCGTAGGCGAAGGGGACGTAGCGCGAGTCGCTTCGCGCCATGTCGAGCGTCCTGCCGGACGCCACGTCGAGCGTGATGTCGGCCTGCGGCATGAACTTCGCCCAGGCATTGTCGGCGGACGCGCCGCTCCCGTAGAGCCGGAACGAGACGTCGCCCGTCGCCCGGAGCGTGCCGCCCGCGAGCTCGATGCGCCCGTGGATGTTGTTGGGCATTTCAAGTCTGTCGCCCAGGATCCATTCGCCGGCGAGCTGCCGGATGCAGGGATAGACGCTCCAGGCGTTGTTCTGCCGGTAGAATCCGCCCGGCCAGTCCATCGTGCCGCTGTTGCAGACGTTGTGGGTGCGGCCGTAGTTGCAGTTCTGCAGGATGGCGCTGGCGCCGTAGAGGTAGTAGCCGCCCTCCTCGACCGTGATGTTCATCTGGCGGGGCTGGAAGTTGCCGAGGAACTCGAGACGTCCGCCGTCGTGGACGACGAAGCTGTCCATGTTGTTCTCGCCGGTCGACTTGTCGCTGAAGGTGAGGTTGCCGATGGAAAGCGTCGCGCCGCTCCAGATGTTGAACGGCGTGGGCGACTCGAAGTTCGCCGTGCCGGTGACGACGAGCGCGCCGTTCGTGACGTCGAACTGGTCGTACTTCCACCACGCGCCATGGGTGACGTTCAGCGCGGCGATCTCGTTCGTGGCGCCGCCGAGGTCGGCGTACATCATCACCTTGGTTTCGTCGAACGACGCCACGGTGTCGATGGCGGTCGGCGCCTCGGTCATGGCGTTGCCGCCCGCGTCCGTCCAGCTGGAGGCGTCGTTCCAGTTCGCCCACGAGGCGGCGGTGTTGTTGACCCAGTAGAACGTGTAGGGCGTCGTCCGCGGGCCGGCGGCGGCGAGCTTCACGTCGTTGCCGTCCTCCTCGACGGAGGCGCCGAGGGCCGTCAGGTCGGCGAGGACCTTGGCGCGGAGCGTCGCGTCGGCGGTCGTGAGGATCGTGTCGCCGGGGCTGAATCCCGTCGAATCGAAGCCGAACGACGTGACGGAGCCGGAGAAGGAGACCGTCTTGCCGCTCGCGACGTTCCAGGTCGTCGGTCCCGCGAGCGTGACGGCCGCGCAGTTCGCGAACGTCGTGTCGTCCGTCACGTTCACCATGCCGCCGGAGAAACGGAAGGAAAGGCTGACGGCAGTCCGCTTCCCCGCGGGCGGGGCGCCGTTGAGCGTGCCGGCGAGGTTCAGCGTGCCGGCGTTCTGGCTCACGGTGATCGCGCCGCCGGACGCCGCGCCGTTCCCGAGGCTCATGCCGTTGACCATGTTCATCGTCCCGCCGTTGTTGAGCTGGATGCCGGACGCGCAGGCCTTGTTCGGCAGGCCCCAGTAGGACGGGCTGAAGTTGAACGTGCCGCCGGAGGCGACGTTGAAGTGGAGGTTCAGCGGATTGCACGCGCCCGTCAGCGTGAACGTGCCGCCGCTCTCGACGTTCACGTACGTGATGGAGGTGCTGTCCTGACCGGGAAGGAACGAGCCGCCGGAATGGACGAACGTGCCGCCGCCGCCGATGGTCATCGTCATCTTGTAGGGCTTCCAGTCGCCCTTGTTGTCCAGCGTGCCGTTGACGACGGAGAGCGTCCGGCGCGCGCCCGAGTCGGCCGACGCGCTCCAGCCGCCGATCTCGTAGGTGTTGCCTCCGAGGTCGAAGGCGTAGTCGCCCTTGTAGTAGAGCGCGTCCCCCGAGCCCGGCAGGACCGCCGCGTCGGCGCCCGTGAGGCCCTCGGTGGACCAGTTGGAGAGCGTGCCGTAGTCGCCGAGCGTGGCGCCCGGCTTCCAGTAGTAGGTCGTGGCGCGCGCGGGGAGCGCGGTGGCGAGGACGGCGGCCGTGAACGCGGCGGCGGGGAGGATCGCGTGTTTCATGGTGGGGAGGGGCGGTTAGGTGTCCGGAACGTGCGCCGGGGGCGAACCGCTCCCGACGCGACCATTATCCTCCCGGAGGGTGCGCGGAAGGAACGCCCGATTGCGCAACACGATACGCCGGAACGGGAACTTTTTTCTTGCGTCGCGTCGCGCTTTCGGGCAGAATGGGGCGGCATGGGAACGCGGAGGGAAGAACCGGACCGGGTCGGACGGGAGCCGCGGCTGCTGCGAATCGGCGTGTGCGCGCTGCAGCGGCGGCGCTGGGGGCGCGACCTCATCGCCGGCGCGTTCCGCCACGCGAACCAGGACGGGCGCTGCGAGATCCGGTTCTTCGACGTGGACGACGGCGCGGAGGCCGTCACGGCGCTCCGGCGCTGGCGGCCGGACGGGCTCGTCCTGAGCGGGCATCTGCCCCCCGGCCTGCGGGCGCCGCACCGCCTGCCGTGCCCGGCCGTGCTCGTGAACGTCCGGTCCTCGACCGTCGCCGGGCGCGTCGTGGCGGAGCTGTGGCTCGACGACGACGCGCTCGCGCGCGGCGTCGCGGAGCGCCTCCTGCGCCGCGGCTTCGGCTCCTTCGCGTGGGCGGGCGCGGCAGGCGGCCCGCCGTCCGGCTTCTCGGAGCGGCGGC
>CADBEF010000089.1 GCA_902793555.1 uncultured bacterium
GCCTCTACCTGCCGCGCCGCACGAAGTTCGCGATCGCCGCGCTCTCCGACGTCGAGCTCGCGTGGAACGAGTCGCCCGCGACGCGCGACACCGCGCGCCCGACGCTCATCCGCCCCGAGGACACGCGCCACATCGCGCTCGGAAAGGACAACTGGACGCGCACGTCCGAGATCATCCTCGACGAGAAATTCGACTCCGAGCACCTCTACATCGGCGAAGGGATGATCCCCTCCGGCAACTGGTCCGGCTGGCCGGCGCACCGCCACGACGTCAACGACCCGCCGCGCGAGCTCGACATGGAGGAGACCTACTTCTACCTCTTCGACCCGCCGCAGGGCTTCGGCTTCCAGTCCGTCTACCAGCCCGACGGCCCCGGCTACTCGATGTACTACCTCTGGACCATGGCCGGCGCCCAGGGCCGCGGGCTCGTCTCGTCTTTCGATCCGGCGCACGCCTGGACGAAGAACGCCTAACCGCGGTCCCCGCGACGGACGGGATCCCGACGGTCGCTTCGGTGCCAACGGCAACGGCGGGGGACTCCTTCCTTTTCCGGGCAAAGTTCCTTCCTCTTTCCCGAAATGAACGCTCCCTTCTGGGTCGACTTGCAGGTCAACGGCTACGCCGGCGTGGACTTCAACGCGCCGGGGCTGACGCCGGAGGCGGTGCGCGCCGTGACGGAGCGTCTCGCGGCCGACGGCACGGCGGCGTTCCTGCCGACGCTCGTCACGGGCGACCCGGAGACGCTCCTCGGGACGATCCGCGCCGTCGTCGCCGCGCGCAAGCGCTACCCGGCATGCGAGAAAGCGATCCGCGGGTTCTTCCTCGAGGGGCCGTTCATCTCGCCCGAGCCGGGCGCCGTCGGCACGCATCCGGTCGAGTGGGTGCGCCCGCCCGACCTCGCGCTCTTCGGCCGCTTCCAGGACGCCGCGGAGGGGCTCGTGCGCCTCGTCAACGTCGCCGCCGAGGTCCCCGGCATGCCGGACTTCGTCCGCGCGCTCGCCGCGGCGGGCGTCGTCGTCTCGCTTGGCCACCAGCTCGCCACCTCGCCCGCGCAGCTCGAGCCGTGCCTCGCCGCCGGCGCGCGCGCCTTCACGCACCTCGGAAACGGCATCCCAAACCAAGTGGACCGCCACGACCAGGTCGTCTTCTCGGCGCTCGTCGAGGACCGCGCGAGCGTGATGTTCATCCCGGACGGCCACCACCTGCCCGACACGATGCTCCGGCTCTACGCGCGCGCCGTGCCGCTGCGGCGCCTGATCGCCGTCTCCGACGCGCAGTATCCCGCGGGCCTTCCGCCGGGCGACTACAAGGTCTGCGGCGCGCACGCGCGCCTCGAGCCGGACGGCCTGCTCTGGAACCCCGCGCGGCATTGCCTCGTCGGCGCCACGACCCCCATTGCCCGCATGATGGAGCTCCTGCAGGAACGCATCGGGCTCACCCCGGACGAGTGCCGCGCCATCGGCCACGACAACCCGCTCGCCCTGATCGGCGAAGCGTAACGGCGCCGCGCTGGCGCGCTTCGCATCAAATTGCCACTCTCCTCCCGTCATGAACATCCTCGTTTCACCCGACAAGAAATCCCTCGGCGAAGCCGCCGCCGCGGACGCCGCGGCCAAGATCTGCGCCGCTATCGCCGCGCGCGGCGAAGCGCGCGTCGTCTTCGCCTCCGCCGCCAGCCAGTTCGAGTTCCTCGAAGCGCTCCTCGCGCACCGGGAGATCGACTGGTCGAAGGTGCACGGCTTCCACCTCGACGAATACGTCGGCCTGCCCGCGGACCATCCCGCGTCGTTCCGGCGCTTCCTGCGCGAGCGCCTGCTCGCGAAGCTGCCGTGCCCGCCGAAAGACTTCACGTTCGTCGGCGGCGACGCGCCGGATCCCGCCGCCGAGTGCGCGCGGCTCGAGGCCGCGATCCGCAAGGCACCCGTGGACCTGGCGTGCATCGGCATCGGCGAAAACGGCCACGTCGCGTTCAACGACCCGCCCGCCGACTTCGGAACGAAGGCCGCCTACGCCGTCGTCGCGCTCGACGAGGTCTGCCGCCGCCAGCAGGTCGGCGAAGGCTGGTATCCGAGCCTCGACGCCGTCCCGACGCACGCCTACTCGATGACCGTCCCGCAGATCCTGGCCGCGCGCTCGATCGTGTGCGTCGTCCCCGACGCGCGCAAGGCGGACGCCGTCGCGGCGGCGGTGGACGGCCCGATCACGCCGTTCTGCCCGTCTTCGATCCTGCGCACCCATCCGGACTGCGCGCTCTACCTCGACCCGCCCGCCGCGTCGAAACTCGCGTCTCCGGCGACGGATCCGGCCCCCGCGGCGCCGTGACGGACGGCGAGCCGGACGACCGCTGCCTTTCGCGCGATTCCCCTTTTCGCTTGTCCGCGTCCCGGAGGCGTGGTAGGATTGCCGCCATGAACGGTCTTCTTCTCGGCATCGATTTCGGAACCGGCGGGTGCAAGGTCTCGGCGATCCGCGCCGAGGACGGCGCGCTCGCTGGCGAGGCGTCGGTCGAGTACGCGACGCACCACGAGCATCCCGGCTGGAGCGAGCAGGACCCGGCGGACTGGTGGGAGGCGCTCCGCGCGGCGCTCGCGAAGCTCGCCGCGAAGGGCGCCGACCTCTCGCGCGTCGCCGCGCTCTCGCTCGACGGCTCCACGCACAACGCCGTCCTCCTCGACGCGGACTGGAAGCCGGTGCGCCGCACGATCATGTGGACCGACCAGCTTCGCGCGCTGCTACCAGATGCCCGCGCCGACCTGGACGCTCCCGCAGCTGATGTGGCTCAAGGCGCACGAGCCGGAGGTCCTCGCCCGCACGGGGCACGTCCTCTTCGTGAAGGACTACGTGCGCTTCCTCCTCACGGGCGAAGCCGCCACCGACCGCATCGAGGCGCAGGGCACGCTCTTCTTCGACATGGCGAGGCAGGACTGGGACCCCGAGTTCGCGGAGCTGGCCGGGCTCCGTCCCGGCCGGCTCCCGCGCCTGCTCGAGCCCACGGACCTCGCGGGCCGCGTCACGCCGGAGGCCGCGGCCGCGACGGGCCTGCCCGCCGGCACGCCCGTCGCGTGCGGCACGTCCGACAGCGCCGTGGAGGACTACGGCGCGGGCGCGGTCGAGCCGGGCGACCTCATCCTCAAGCTCGCGACGGCGGGCAACGTCAACTCGATGACCGCCGAGCCGCATCCGCATCCGAAGACGCTCACCTACGGGCACGTCGTCCCGGGCATGTGGTACAGCGTCTCCGCCACGAACGCCGCCGCCTTGTGCATGCGGTGGCTGAGGGACACCTTCTTCGAGGTGAAGTCGGCGGCTTCGCCGCCTGTCAGTGGGGCTTCGCCCCTAAGTGGGCCTTCGGCCCCAAGTCCACGTAGCCGCGAAGCGGCATTTAACGTCTACGCGCGCATCGACGCGGAAGCGGCGACGTCGCCCGTGGGCGCGAACGGCGTGATGTTCCATCCGTATCTGCAGGGCGAGCGCTGCCCCTACTGGGACGCCGACCTGCGCGCGTCGTTCACGGGCGTCTCGATCGCGTCGACGCGCGGCGACTTCTGCCGCGCGCTGATGGAGGGCGTGGCGTTCTCGCTGCGCGACTGCTACCGCACGCTGGAGGAGATGGACCTGCCGGTGAAGCGCATCTTCCTCATCGGCGGCGGCGCGCGCTCGCCGATCTGGAGCGAGATCGTCGCGAACGTCTTCGACCGCCCCGTCGCGGTGCCCGAGCCGGGCGACGCCTCCTTCGGCGCGGCGCTGCTGGCGGGCGTCGGCGCGGGCGTCTTCCCCGGCGTCCGCGAGGCCGTCGCGCGCTGCCTGCGCATCGGCCGCACGATCGCGCCCGACCCCGCCGCGGCCGCCGCCTACGCGACGCTCTTCGCGCGCTACCGCGCCATCCACGACGCCCTCGCCCCCGTCTACAAACGAAACCTCCCATGAGCACCACACCCGACCGCATCCATACCGTCGCCTTCCTCGGCTTCGGCATCCAGGCCCGCACGGGCCTCGCCCCCTCCTTCTGCCGGCAGCACGGCCTCGGCGTGCGCGTCGCCGCCGTCTGCGACTGCGACCGCGCGCGCCGCGAGGCCGGCGCCGCGCAGATCGACAAGGCCTACGCCGACGCCGGCGTCGCCTTCCCGCCCTGCCGCGCCGTCGCCGACTTCCGCGAGATCCTCGCCGACCCCTCCATCGACATGGTCTGCATCGCCGCGCCCGACCACTGGCACGGCTACATGTCCGTCGAGGCGATGAAGGCCGGCAAGGACGTCTACTGCGAGAAGCCCCTCGCCTTCAGCATCGCGGAGGTCAAGGCGGTCGTCGCCACGCAGAAGGCCACGGGCCGCGTCTTCCAGACCGGCTCGATGCAGCGCTCCTGGCCCGTCTTCCGCACCGCGTGCATGGTCGCGCGCAACGGCTGCATCGGCGACGTGAAGTTCGTCGACGCCAACTACGGCCGCGGCGGCCAGAAGCTCGGCGGACCCTCGCACCCCGTCCGTTTCTGGGACGACCCCGCGAACGCGGAGAAGGAGGGCGCGCCGAACCCCGACGTGGACTGGGACATGTGGCTGGGGCCCGCGAAGTGGCGGCCCTACTCCGACCAGCTCGCGCCGCGCGGCGTCCACGAGTTCTGGCCGATGTTCTGGCGCTTCGACGACGACATCGGCAGCGGCTACAACGGCGACTGGGGCGCGCACCACCTCGACATCGCGCAGTGGGGCATCGGCATGGACCGGAGCGGCCCCTACCGCATCGTCCGCTCCGACGAACCGCACTCGACCGACCTCTACCACGGCGGCCGCCGCCAGTTCGGCATGCGGATGCTCTTCCGCGCGCCGCACGGCGACATCGAGCTCTACCACGGCCCGTTCGGCGTGTGGGGCACGGTCTTCTACGGGACGGACGGCGTCGTCGCCGTGAACCGCGGCAAGATCGCGGTCTGGGCCGGCACCGGGCCCGTCGTCCCGGACGCCAAGGTCCGCGCCGAGGTCGAGGCCGGCTCCTTCCGCCCGGACCGTCTCGTCGCCTCCTCGATCGGCAAGGACTACGGCACGGACGCCCAAGAGAAAAAGGACGCCGCCCTCGACGCCGCCCTCGCGGCGATCTCCGCGCGCTTCTCGCTCGACACGGCGCCGGTGCAGCTCTACCAGTCGCCCGACCAGATCCAGAACTTCATCGAGTGCCACTTCTCGCGCAAGGAGACGATCTCCCCCGCCGAGACCGGCGGCCGCAGCTGCGCGCTGTGCCACCTCTGCAACCTGAGCTACGTCCACGACACGGGCTTCGACTGGGACCCCGTCGCGATGGACTTCGCGCCCGGCAACGGCCACGGCATCGCCCTCGGCCGCGGCCCCGCCCGCAACGGCTGGGACGTCGTCGCGGCTTTGCCGCGGTAGTCGGCCCTGCGGGCCGTTAAGTCGCTCGCTCCGCTCGCTTGAAATCCGACCATCCAGACCATCCAGACCACCTAACCACCTAACCACCTAACCACCTAACCATGAAACCCATCGGACTCCAGCTCTACTCCCTCCGCGAATACGCCAAGACCAAGGAGGATTTCGCCAACGTCGTCCGCCGCGTCGCGGACATCGGCTACAAGGTCGTCGAGCCCGCTGGCCTGCACGACTTCGCGCCGGCCGAGTTCCGCGCGTTCCTCGACGACCTCGGCCTCGAGATGTTCTCCTCGCACTCCCCGTGGGCGCACAAGCCCGAGGACTGCACGAAAATGATCGACGAGCTCGGCGCGATGCGCCTCGACAAGGCGGTCTGCGGCTACGGGCCGGACGACTTCAAGGACCTCGACGCGATCAAGCGCACCGCGGACAACACCAACGCGATGCAGGAGATCTTCGCGAAGGCCGGCATCACGCTCTTCCAGCACAACCACGCCTTCGAGTTCGAGCGCATCGACGGCCGCCTCAAGTACGAGATCTACGCCGAGCTCTGCCCGGACGTGAAGTTCCAGATCGACGCCTACTGGTCGAACAACTTCGGCGCGAACGACCCCGTCGAGATGATGAAGCTCTTCGCGCCGCGCACCGTGCTCGTCCACCTCAAGGACGGCCCCTTCAAGCAGGAGGCCAAGAGCCAGCGCTACGTGAACGGCATCCTCGACCGCAAGGTCGACCTCTGCCCCGTCGGCCAGGGCGACATGGACGTCCCCGCGCTCTTCGCGCAGGTCCCGGACGCCGTCCCGACCGTCATCGTCGAGCACGACTACTCCGTGAAGGACATGTGGCAGACCGTTTCGGAAAGCTACGCCTATCTCGTGGGCGGCGGACTCCTCGCCGGAAACCGCTAGTCCGCACACCTCGCACACCCCGCCACGCCCATGAAAGTCACTCCCGACAGCTACATGTTCGAGATGATCCGGACCGAGCTCGCGGACGCCGTCGGCGCCGCGAACGTCGACGTCCGGTTCGCCGACAAGTTCGGCCACTCGATCGACTACTACTGGATTCCCGAGATGTGGCACGACCGCGGCCGGCGCTGTCCGCAGCCCGACTTCGTCGTGCACCCCGGCTCGACCGCCGAGGTCTCCCGCGTGATGAAGATCGCGAACCAGTACAAGATCCCCGTCGTCCCGTGGGGCGGCGGCTCCGGTTCGCAGGGCGGCGCGCTGCCGGTCTTCGGCGGCATCGTCCTGGACATGAAGCGGATGAACAAGTACTACGGCGTGGACAAGGAGAGCTACACCGTCCGCTGCCAGACCGGCATCATCGCGCGCCACCTCGAGTGGAACTGCAACAAGGAGGGCTTCTCGACGATGCACCTGCCGGCGTCGATCGCGTGCGCCACGATCGGCGGCTTCCTCGCGCACCGCGGCACGGGCGTCCTCTCCACGAAGTACGGCAAGATCGAGGACATGGTGATGTCGCTCGAGGTCGTGACGCCGACGGGCGAGATCATCCATACGCTCCCGGTGCCGCGCCACGCCTCCGGCCCCGACCTCACGATGCTCTTCCTCGGCAGCGAGGGCACGCTCGGCGTCATCACTGAGGTGACGCTCAAGGTCCACCCGCAGCCCGAGTCGCGCCAGTTTCGCGCCTACATCTTCCCGGACTTCCATACCGCGATGCAGGCCGGCGCCTCGCTCATGCGCTCCCGCCTCGGCCCCTGCGCGATGCGCCTCTACGACGAGACGGAGACCAAGACCCACGTCTCGAAGGTCTTCGGCATCGACCTCGACAAGGGCGCGTATCTCGTCTTCGGCTTCGACGGCCGCAAGGACATCGTGAACCTCCAGATGAAGCACGCCCGCGAGATCATGGAGGGGCAGTTCCACGGCAAGGACCTCGGCGCCAAGGGCGGCGAGTGGTGGTGGGAGAACAAGTACAAGTTCTTCTACCCCGGCTACATGTTCCACGTCCCGCAGGCGTTCGGCACGCTCGACACGGTGGCCGACTTCGCGCACATCGAGAAGGTCTACCACGCGATGAAGAGCGTCGTGAACAAGGAGTTCCCCGACGCGCGCTTCATCGGCCACTTCTCCCACTGGTACGAATGGGGCTGCATGCTCTACGCGCGCTTCATCTTCCCGGGCGACAAGGTGCCGCCGGACCCGCGCGACGCCGCCGCGCTCTACAACGCCGTCTGGGACAAGGCCATCCGCGCCGCGATCGCCAACGGCGGCGTCATCAACGAGCACCACGGCGTCGGTCTCAAGCTCGGCCGCTACGTCAAGGACCTCTACGGCCCCGCGATGCCCGTCCTCGAGGGCATCAAGAAGCAGCTCGACCCGAACGGCATCATGAATCCCGGCAAGCTCGGACTCTAGGAGGGTTTTGGAAATGCACATCGAGAAATACAACGACGCCATCCTCAACTGCCGTTTCTGTTTTATGTGCAGGCATCTTTCCGCCATCGGCAACGTCCGGCACACGGAGGCCGACACGCCGCGCGTCCGCGCCGCGATGCTCTACGGCCTGCGCACCGGCACGAACTCGTTCGACGATACGGACTTCGTCGACGCGCTCTACCGCCAGGACCTCTCGGCCTGCTGCGTGCGCCACTGCGTGAACCACTTCGACGAGAACGGCCTCGCGCTCGCCGCGCGCGCCGACGTCGTCGAGGCGGGCAAGGAACCCGAAGCGGTAAGGAAACTTGCGGCCGTGTCATCGCCTACCTTCTAGACGAAACAACCGCCACCGACAAGGATGCGCCGCGGGCCGTTGAAAAGCTTTTCAAAGCCGCAAAGGTGTCGCCTGTGTGGATTGCCGGCGGTCCGATCGGAAAGGTCTTCAAGGTCCTCGGCTACCTGCCCGAGGCCAAGGCCGCCGCGGAGAAGTTCGCCGTGTCCCTCAAGGAGGCCGGCGTAAAGACGCTCGTCGTCTCCAACCCCGCCGCCTACGATGCCCTGGTGCGCGACTACGCCGACTTCGGCGTGAAGCTCCCGTGCAAGGTGCTGCACGTCACGCAGTGGATCCTCGGCGCGAAGCCGAAGTTCGCGAAGAAGCCCGGCGCGGTCTACCCGATCGCCGACGACTTCCTGCGCAACTACGACAACCTCGACGCGCCGGAGAAGCTGCTCAAGGCGCTCGGCGCCGAGTGCAAGCCCTTCGGCACGAACGACGAGGAGACCTACAACTGCGGCGAAGGCGCGGTCGTGCTGGACAAGCTCCACCCCGAGCTCGTCGCCGACCTCGCGCGCTACGTCGCCGCCCGCGCCGACGACCCGAAGAAGGACACCCTCGCCGTAGGCTCCGTCTACACCAAGCGCGCCCTTGTCAAGGCCGGACTCAAGGCCGTCACGTTCGAAGAGCTCGCCGCGTCATGCTTGTAAACATGAGGGAAATGCTCGCGCAGGCGCGAGCGGAAAAGCGCGCGATCGGCGCGTTCAACGTCGCGAACTACGAGACCGCGCTCGCGGTGTTCAAGGCCGCGGAGGCCGAGAAGTCGCCCGTGATCGTGCAGCTCTACATGCGGCTCTTCGACACCGGGAAGGCGCGCGACCTCGCGCCCATGCTGCGCGGCCTCGCCGAGCGCGCGACCGTGCCGGTCGCGCTGCACCTCGACCACGGCTCGACCGAGAAGCAGGCCGAGGACGCCCTCGCGTGGGGCTACACCTCCGTGATGTTCGACGGCTCGCGCCTGCCCTACGCCGAGAACGCGGCGCGCACGAAGGCGGTCGCCGACCGCGCGCACGCGGCCGGCGCCACGTGCGAGGGGGAGATCGGGCACGTCGCGATGGGCGACGGCACCGCGCTCACGGACGTCGCCGAGGCGGCTGCGTTCGGGACGGAGACGGGCGTCGACGCGCTCGCCGTCTCGATCGGCACCGCGCACGGCTACTACAAGGCAGGCGGAGCCCAAGCTCGACATCCCGCGCTGTGCGGCGATCGCCGAGGCGCTGCCCGGCGTGCCGCTCGTGCTGCACGGCGGCAGCGGCACGCCGCTCGCGGACGTCCGCCGCGCGATCGAGTGCGGCATCGCGAAGGTGAACATCGCGACCGAGTTCCTCGACACCTACATCAAGACGACGCTCAAGGTCTTCGGCGACCTGAACGGCGGGTTCGTCCCGCCGGACAAGCTCGCCGACCCGATCGTCGACGCCTGCGCCGCGCACGTCGCCCGCCTGATCCGCTTCTTCGCCGGCCGCGACTAGAAAACGCCTCCGCTTGAGATCCCCCGCGTGCGAATTCCCCGGTTGCGCACGCGGGCGGAAGTGTGGTAGGATTCCTGATGCCGGAGAATCCAAGACAATGAATCTTAACAAGCTGATAACAGGCACTTTGGTGTTTGCGATCACAGCGATCGCGCACCTCCCGTCGCATGCGGCCGACGTGGAAGGCGCAGGGACTCCACTGGCGCTTCCGCGCCCCGATGCGTCCATCGCCGAGTTCGGACACGGCGTCAAGTTCACCGTCGCCGGTTACACGGGCACGGAAGTCCTCACCAACTTCCCCGTCCTCGTGCGGCTCAAGGAATACGACGCCGGAACCGGCGAGGGCATTCAGGGCTTCCAGTACTCGGACTTCACGCGAGCCGACTACAAGGACCTCTGCTTCGTCGACATGCAGACGAACGGGCTTCCGTGCGAAGTCGACACGTGGAACGCTTCCGGCGAGTCGCTCGTCTGGGTCACGCTCCCGCGCGTGACGAACGGCACCGAATTCGTCATGTGGTACCACTCGTCGAGCGTGGGC
Organism: uncultured bacterium; assembly: GCA_902793555.1. GTDB lineage: Bacteria > Verrucomicrobiota > Kiritimatiellia > RFP12 > UBA3636 > UBA3636. Next base: position 10,131 of record CADBEF010000089.1, read on the forward strand.
TCGCTGGTCTGCAACGCCAATGCCTGGGGCGACTACGCCGGCGTCTGGCACATGAACGACTCCGGCGACGGTGCGGTCACAGTCTCCGATTCGACGACGAACGAACTCCATGCGACGGCGACCTCAGGCTCCTATGCCCAGCCCGACGGTCGCATCGGCGGCGCGCGCATCCCAACGAAAGACGGGACAAACAAATCCACGGAGCGTATCGAGGTCGCTCTTGACACCAATGCCAAGAAAAACGTCGTCAACAACGTCAATACGACCGCAGACCACGCCTTTACAGTGTCGATGTGGATCAAGCCCGTGAAATACAGCTCTTTCGATGGCCCGAACAGCGCCTATCTGATGAGTCGGAAGACCAAGGACGGCGATGCGTACTGGGGCGTCCAGTTTCATTACGACAACCGAAACGGATATAAAAACTCGATTCATTATGGCTGGATACGAACTTGGCGGAACGAGACCGGCGGTGATGCTTGTTGGCATTCGGAATTTGACGACAGTGTCATTCCTCTTGACGCTTCTGCCTGCTACGGCAATTGGTATAAATTGGATGTCGTCTATTGGAAGACGAACGTGTGTTTCTACGTGAACGGCGGCGGTACGTCATTGTCAAGTCTCACCAATGTTACGGCCAAGTCTCCGGCGAATGGATCCAACAAGCTTTTCTTGACCGGGACGTCCACCGGCAGCCAGGGAAGGCCCTTCCGTGGCGATTTGGACGAGTTCCGTCTCCGCGCGGGAGCGATGAGCGCCGACTGGGTGAAGGCCGACTTTGACACGGTGGACAACCCGGCGTTCCTTTCGTCCGGCGAGGTTGAGTCTGTCAAGGTGAAGGAAATGCCCTTCGCTGGCTTCTCGCTTCTCGACAGCGGCGCGGCGTTCGCCACGTTTTCCAGCGTCATCACCTCGCTCGGCGAGGAGACGGCCACGTCGTGCGATGTCTTCTACAAGGTCTGGAAGTCCGCTGAATCGGAGACGAATGAATGGACGCTTCTCCGTTCGGGGATCTCTGCCATCAATGTCGTTTTCACGAATTCCGTGGCGGGACTTACCCCCGGAACGGCGTATTCGTGGAAACTTTACGCGAAGAACGACCTGGGCGATTCGACGGAAGAAGTCGCGGAGGGATCCTTCACGACGAGCGGCGCCGGCGTCGCCGGCGTCGGCGGCGAAACCTATCGCGTGCATGACGACTACGTCCACCGCTTCACGATCGACGACGACGACACGACGTCGTATGAATTCACGCCGCCGTCCTACGTCACGACGCTTCGTGCGCTCGTCGTGGCCGGCGGCGGCGCGGGCGGATACGATCGCGGCGGCGGCGGCGGCGCGGGCGGTCTCGTCTACAACCCGGCGCTTGCGCTTTCCGGCGGAACGACCTACACGGTCAACGTCGGAACGGGCGGCGTCTCGACGGCGAGCGTGGACGTTCGCGGCGGCAACGGCGGCGACTCTTCGATTGTCGGGAGCGGCGTGAATCTCGTCGTCGTCGGCGGCGGCGCCGGCGGAAACTACGGCAACAACAATTCGATCCGGAATGGTGCCGCCGGCGGCTCCGGTGGCGGATCGACCCCCAGCGGAAACGGCGGGAACGCTACATCGGAGCAAGGGAACAAGGGAGGAAAAGGAACCACGTTTGACGAATTCATCAATGGCGGTGGCGGCGGCGGCGCTTCCGAGGCTGGCGGCGACGCGACAAGCGTCGGAGCGACACACGCTGCCGGCGGCGGCGGTGCTGGATTCGCCACGGACATTTCCGGCGAGAACGTCTATTATGCGGGCGGCGGTGGCGGCGGTGCCGATGTGGCGGAGAAAGGCAACAAGACCGGCAACGGACCGGGACGCGGCGGCGACGGCGGCGGCGGCGACGGCGGCTCGCAGACGGTTGCGGCTACGTCGGGGCAGGACCATCTCGGCGGCGGCGGCGGCGGCGGCTATCTCAACTCCGCCGGCGGCAACGGCGGCAGCGGCGTGGTGATTCTCCGCTATTCGGTGCAGGGCGACGGTCAGGGCATGACCGAGCCGGCCATCGCGCTCGAAAGCATCTCCCGCTCCGACCAGACCGGCGTCACGACGGTCGGCTACCGAGTCGCGTGGGCTGGTTATGGTTACGATTACGCGGACGTGGCGGTCGTGTGGGGCTTCTCGAAGCACGACCTGTCGCACACGAACGCGATCGCGTCGTCCATGATCGGCCGCGGAACGGGGACCTTCACGCTGCCCGACCAGACCAGGACGGTCTTCGTGCGCGCCCTCGCGACAAACGCCGTCGCCGGCGCTCTCTCGACCGAGATCCTCCGGATTCCGTTTTACAATCCCGCGGCGCCCGCGGTCGATCCGCCCGTGGTGTCGAACATCCAAGGCACGCGAGCGTCATTCTCGGCGGACGTGACCGGACTTGGCCAGGGCGCGACAAGCGTCCAGGGCGTCTTCCAGGTCTGCACGGACGACGATTTCGAGGGAACGGTCCTTTCGTTCCCGGCGGGGCAGACGCTCTCGGCGGCCGGCTCCTTCACGGCAACGGCGAGCGGGCTCTCCTTGAGAACGACCTACTACGTGCGCGTCTCGGCGACGAACGACGTGCCGGCGGTCTTCGAAACCGAGCCGGTCTCTTTCCGCACGCTTGCGCCCGGCAAGCCCAACGGTTCGGTCGTCACGAACCTGACGACCGTGGCGAGCCCGCCGGCGGAGTGCACGCCCCCGGTCGCAACCGACACGACGATCACTGCGTGGGGCTACCTCTACTCGCCCGGCAACAACGGAGCGTCCTGCGCCGACCTGCGCCTGGAAGCGTCGACGAACGCGAATTTCAAGCCCGTCGTGGCCTACACGGCGACCGAAACGGGCGTGACGCAGCGCGGATACCGTTCCTTCACGCTGACGGACCTCGAGCCCGATACGGCGTACTACCTCCGCCTGCGCATGGAGAATGACGGCCAAATCTCCGACTATTCAAAGGTCGTCGGCCCGTTCACCACCCTGCGCCCGCTGGTGAACCTGACGATTCCGGACCTCGCGTCCTACCACGTGACACTCGTCTCGGTGACGACCAACGACGTGGCGGTCGCCGGCAACGCGAGCGTCTACACGGTCTACAGCAACGACACCGTCGTCGCGACCTTCGCCGCGGCGGACGGCTACCGGCTCGTCGGCGGCGCGACGGTCACCGTCGTCATGGACGGCGACAAGACGCTCACCGGCGTCCCGACGGCGGAGCTCATCCCCTCGCCAACGGTAACCGTGACGCTGACGGTTTCCGAACCGCCCGCGAACGTGTCGCTCGTCTCGGTGACGACCAACGACGTGGCAGTCGCCGACAACGCGAGGGTCTACACGGTCTTCAGCAATGCCACCGCCACCGTCACCTTCGCCGCCGCCGAGGGCTACCGGCTCGTCGGGAGCGCGACGGTCTCCATCGTCATGGACGGAAACAAGACGCTGGCCACCGCCGACATGCCGACCGCGGCGCCCATTCTCGCGCCGACGGTCATCCAGAGCGCAACGAAGGTTTATGCAGGAAAAACGGTCACGCTCACGGCGTCCGCGGCGGGCGCGACGTCCTACTACTGGCTGAAGAACGGCGCGCAGATCGAAGGCGGCGCGAACGGAACGCTGACGGTGGTTTGGCGCAAACCGCAGAACGATCCGAGAGACACCTATCAGGCCGTGGCCGTCTATAGCATCGACGAGTTGCCGGTGGACAGCGGAGCTTCGACGGCACTGACCGTCGAGAACCTGCCGATGGGGACGGTCATCTCGGTTCTGGGGAGGCCGGCGGCACCGCCTGCGCCCCACGACTACAGCGCCGACTACCTCACCTTCCGGGTGCTCACATCGGGAACCATCAGCTGGAAATCGTTTGGCGACCAGGCCAAAACCATTGAATACAGCATCGACAACGGCGCATGGACTTCCCTAACCGCCACGTCGGAAGGGGCGACCATTTCCGTGGCGCAGGGCAACTTGGTCCGATTCAGGGGAAGCAATGATACCTATGCCACGAGCAAGGATGCGTATTCTGGATTTGAGGGCGGAACGGCAACCTACGACATCGAAGGCAACATCATGAGCCTTCTGTATGGAGACGACTTCGCCGAACGCACGACCTTCCCGGACGGCAGCAGTTACAACTTCTGCTCGTTGTTCAAGAAGGCTCCGGTGGTTTCGGCGGAACACCTCGTTCTCCCGGCAACGACGCTCAAGGACTACTGCTACCGCGCCCTGTTCAGCTGGTGCACGACGCTGACCAAGGCTCCCGAACTTCCGGCCACGACGCTCGCCAAGGGATGCTACTGGTACATGTTCGAGCAATGCGCCATCACGGAGGCGCCTGTGCTCAACGCCACGACCTTGGTGGCCGAGTGCTATGGACACATGTTCACGGACTGCGGACTCCTGAATCGAATCACGTGCCGTGCCACAAGTGGGTTCAACGCCTCCAACTGTTTGGCGGAATGGGTGAAAAACGTGGCCGGGGACGGCACGTTCGTCAAGGCCGCCGACGCAACTTCCTGGCCGACGGGCACGAGCGGCATACCATCGGGTTGGATCGTGTGCGAGGACATTTTGCTGCTACCGCCCGAAGTGTCGTTCTACGGCGATACGATTGAACTGGAATGCCCAACGGAAGGTGCCGAAATCCACTACCGACTTGGGCAAACAGGCGATTTCGCCCTGTACACACAGCCCATTTCCATCGCTGCGGACACCGTCGTCGAGGCGTATTCCGCCTATCAGGGCCACACGAGTCCGACCGTGACCCAGACTTGCGTGTACGTGCACGAGACTCCGTTCGAGCGGTCGAACAAGGATCTCACGACCTGGAGATACGGCGGCAACACCATCACCACGCCCTATTCCGTCAACGCAATCGACGGACACTCCGGCAGCTACTCCAAGGGCACGTTCGCGTTCGACACCTCCATCACGCTCCGGGAGAAACAGCCGACCTACCTGTGGTTCCAGCACGCCGACCAGAGCGCGGACATCTACGTCGACGACGTGAAGGTCGGGACGCACTGGGGCGGTTACAACGCGTTCTTCTTCGACATCGGCGACTACGTCCACCGCGGGAAGAACGACATCCGGGTGGCGCTATGCAACACCACGAGAAACACCCTGGCTCCGGCGGCCGGCGACTTCAACTTCAACGCCACGCTCGGCAACGTCAAGCTGTTCACGAGCCCCGTCCTTCCGGACATGGAATACGGTTACGACGGATTCCACATCACCTCGTCGGTGTCTGTTTCCTCCGCAGCAACCAACGCGACGATCAACGTCGAGACCAAGGTTCCGGTCGGCGCGTCCCTCGTATGCACCATTTCCGATGTCAATTCTGACGATTCGCACACCTGGACAAACACCTGGACAAGAACAGAGGCAAGCACGGGAGACAAACAGACCTTCACGACCACCATCACGGGAGACAAATTGCGTCTGTGGAATGGAACGAAGGACCCGCATCTCTACATGGTGACATTGGAAATCTACAAGGACAACGAACTCTACCATAGGTATCAGCGCCCCTATGGTCTGAGGTACTACTCCTATGTCGTCAATGAGCCCGTAAATGGCGAGACCTACACGGGATTCCTTCTCAACGGGCAGCCATACCTCTTGAGGGGCGTCTGCATGCACGACGACCTGGAGGGGAAGGCCAACGCGCTCACCGACAGCGACTACGACCAGGAGTTCGCCATCATCCGGGAGCTGGGGTGCAACTTCGTCCGTCTCGCGCACTACCCGCACCCGAAGGAGGTGTACGACCGGTGTGACCGGCTGGGAATCGTCGTCCAGACCGAAGTGCCTTGCGTCAACAAGCTCCAGACCTCCATGCCGGACGACTACTACACGCACCTCGAGACGCAATACACGGACATGGTCCAGCAGCACTTCAACCACCCGTGCATCCTGTTCTGGGGACTCAGCAACGAGACGGTCACGGACGACAAGGCGTTCGGCAAGGAGAAGATCGAAGGATACTACAACCTCATCAAGAGACTCGATTCCGAGCGCATGGTCGGCTATGTCATGTCCCACAGCTACGACAATCCGTCTGCGGCCTACAACGACCCGGACGTGGATTGGTTCGGCTGCAACCTCTATGTGGGATGGTACATCGACAAGACAAGCAACAACCCTTCATCTCGGTTGAACACGCGCATCGCGAACACCACGACAAGGCGCGACAAGCCGCTTGCGCTGTCGGAGTACGGATGCGGGGGAACGCAACATTGTCACTCCGATGACTTCAGGAACACGACAACCTCCGGCAACAACCCAAGGCACGACATCGAGTACCAGATGTGGCTGCACGAAGGACACGTCGCCGCGATCCGAAACTATCCGCAGCTCCTCTTCACGAGCCAGTGGCAGCTGTTCGACATCGCGGTGTCAAGCAGGAGAGAGGGCTACACGGAGTGCCTCGACGGCGAAAACGCGACAACCAACGACAACCTCAAATACCTGAACAACAAGGGCCTCGTGGAACGCGACCACGTCACGAAAAAGGACACGTTCTACCTCTACAAGGCGGAATGGAATTCGGAGGACAGGTTCGTCCACATCTGCGGCAAGGACTACACGAAGACGACCGAACGCAAGCTCAAGTGCTACACCAACGACGGCGACACCCTGTCCCTGTACATTGGGGACAGCGAGACGCCGACCGAGACGGTTTCCGTCACCAACCACATCGCGGTATTCCCGGCAATGGACTTCCCGTCCGGGGTCGAGATCCGAGTCAAGGGCGCCACCAAGTCGGACACGGTGACGTTCCAGTAATCCCAAACCACGCAGTTGGCCGCTGCGCGCGAATGCGCGCAGGGCCAACTGCCGGGGATGCCGCGCCGGCCGGCATGGAGACGGAGGGTTCGCGGGAAAGATGGTGCGGGGGTTGCGATTCGCGCAAACCGAAGTTCGGACATGCGCTAGCCGGAGCGGCCGCACCGGGTATCGGAAACGCGGTGAAGACTAGCACATCGCCCCGCGGAAATGCAAGCGTTTTCATGTTTTTTGACTTTTCCGCGTCCCGTTGGCAGGAGCAGGGAAATTGGATGCCCGTTGCCGCTTGTGGGTTTATGACCCACAAGGGCCGTCTTCCGTAGGACGCCAGAGCTCCATGTCGGCCTCGGTCGCGCGACGGAAGGTCCAGCCCGCCGGGGAGGGGATCACTCCTTGGAGGATTTGATACATCGTCGACAGGGGAACGCCGGCGGCTCGTGCCGCCTCCTTGGCTGACGGCAGAAGGAAGGCGGGGCCGGACGGCGGCGTGGCAACCACCAGTTTTCTCGGGGGAACGCGCGGCCGGCCCCTCGTCCATTCCCGAAGGGGAGCGAGGTCTTCCTGCTTGTCGGGCGTCATTGCCGAGAGGTCTTCCCGCACGGCGCGCCGGATTCGAAGTCCGGCGATGGTGGCGTCTTTTCCCGCCACCACCCGGCGGACGTAATGGACGGAGATACCGAGGAGTCGGACGCATTTCAAAGTGGTGGAGAGAAGCGCCCGGTTGCCGTTTCCGTCTTCAACGATGACCGGAATCGCCCTTTCCCTCTTGCCGAGTTTCCTCTTGACCCGGCCGTTCTTCCCAGACGCCCCCGGCTCGACCCAGGCGAGGTTGTCGGCGCGGTCGTTCATCGAGTCTCCGTCCAGATGCCGGACGCGCGTGGCGTGGCCGGGGTTCGGGATGAAGGCGGCGGCAATGAGCCGGTCCACGAAGTGAAGATGGATGCGCCCGTTTTCCCGGAGCACGACGGTGCGCTTGTTCGACTGGACGGGCGTGCGAAGAATCTGGCTTTTCTTGAACAGCGTTCCGAAGCGATGCGGCACCTCCCGGCCGGCGCTGCGGACGTTGCCGCCGTCGGAGACCTCGAACGCGCCCGCGTATCCCGGAACCGGCGCCCACCGCTCCGACGACGATGACGCAGGATCGCCCACCGTCGCCTTGAAGGCCCTAGCCGCGACCCTTTTCTCGATGTTTCTCGCTTCGCGCGTGGGAATCCACGCGAGATTGGCGGTCCGGTTGTCCCAGATGTTCCCGTTCACGTGGACGAGACGCGTCAGGGGCCCGGGTCTCGGAAGGAACGCCTTGGCGACGAGAATGGCCGGCGACCGGTGCCTTCGCTTGCCGGCGCGAGTGATTTCCACGACCGGCATGCCGCGAGAGGCCTTCTGGTATTTCAGGATCATGGGGGACAGGACTTGGACGGTTCCGGTATGGTGGACGATAGCCCGTTGAATCCGCCGGATCCGGCCGAGATTCGAAACCTCGTATCCTTCGTCGATGCCATCGGGATGCCGCCATTCTTCGCCCGGCAGCTCGATCGGATCGAGATGCATGGTATGCGGTTCCTTCCATCCTTCCCCTTGCGTCGGAACCACCCATTCGAGGTTGTCGGCGCGACAGTTGTGCGGGTCGCCGTCCCGGTAGCGCAGAAAACCCGCTCCCTTCGGATTGGGAACGAACGCATCCGCCACCATCGGGGCGAGTGTCATTGTTTTCTGCTTGCCGTTCACGCGGAGCTGGACGATCATCCGGTTCCGGTTCTTCGAGAAGTGGGGCGTCGTCTCCTTGCGCTTCCGTTCGATCATGCAACGGCCGTTCCAGAACCGGAAGACATCGTGCCCGGTCCGACGGACGTTCCCGAAGGACGAGACCTCGAGGCCGTATCCGAATCCTTTCGCCGGAGCCCACCGTTCTTCTTCGGCGGCTGCGCTGTTTGTCGTTTCGTCGTTCATGGTTGTTCTCCTTGGGGCGGCATACTTGCGTATGTCGCCGGGATAGTCCAGTGGTAAATGCGCACGGGAACGCCCGCCGGCGGTCCTTGCGTCTTGAACCGGGAGGGGCCGACGGCTAGAGTGCCGGAAAACACGAGCGAAAGGAGGTTCCCATGTCAGGGGTTCGACGCGCGGAACGGCTGGCGTTTCCGCAGCTGGAGGAGAAGATCGGGGCGGCCGTCGCGCCGCTCTTCGGGCGTCGGAGGCTTTTCGACGCGCTCAACGCGCTGGCGCTCCTGGACGAGGCGCACAGCGACACGTCCCTCACGGAGCTGGCGCTCGCGTGGAAGCGCGACGCGGCGAAGACCGCCGGACGCCCGGCGCTTTCCCTGCGCGAGTTCTTCGACCGCTTCCTCGCCCGCTACCGCGAGGAGCAGACGGCCACGCGCAGCCACATGCGCTGGATGGCCCGCGCGATGTGCCGTGCGCTCGGGCCGGCGATGCCCGTCGCGGCGCTCCGCCGGGAGGATGTCCTGGGCGCGCTCGAGCCGTTCCGGTCGGTCCGCTCCTGGAACGGCCTTCTCGCGGATGTCGTCACGGCCATCCGCTGGGGCAACCGCGAGGGGCTCTGCGACCTGCCGTTCGTCGCGACGCTCAAGGCCCGCCCCGTGGAGTTCCGCGAGCCCTCCTGGTTCCCGCCCGACAAGGTCGAGCGCATTCTCCGGATGGCCGAGGCCCACCCCGGCGACCACCGCGCCGCGGCCGGGATGCGCCTCTCGCTCGGCTTCTTCGCCGGCGTTCGCTCGGTCGAGGCCGAGCGAGCCTCGTGGGAGGACCTGGACCTCGACGGCGCCGTCCTGCGCATCCCGCGCCCCAAGGGATACACGAACGGCATGAAGCCCCGGATCGTCGA
>CADBEF010000090.1 GCA_902793555.1 uncultured bacterium
ACGTCCGGCGCCGGAGCGGAAATCGGAATCTTGACGATGTCGCCCTGCGCGAGCGTGACTGTGTCCGAACCGCCGTAGGAGAGTTGGCCGCTCTCCCTCTCGACGAACTTCCAGTCCGCGCGGACGGTCTTCTTCCCGGGTCCGTCCCAGATGAAGACAAGCTGTTTGCGGATACTCTCGCCGGCGCGGTAGGCGTGCGTGCGGTCGGCGTGGTCGGGCGCGCCGCCGAGGAAGCACACGAGGTCGCCGTTCGCGAGGCGCTGGCGCTCGGCGATGCGGTCGCCGTCCTTCCACGGCCAGGAAATGAGGTACATCAGGCCGCCGTTGAGGCCGAAGGCGCGCCACGCGCGGTTCGTGCGACGCACGAGCATCCGCGAATACTCCTCGGCGAGGGGGTTGTATTCGTAGAGGTCCTTCTTGTCGACCCAGCCGCCGTGCGTGTGCTTGAGGCAGCTCTTCGCGAAGTCCTTCGAGAGGCGCAGCATGTCCTCGCTCTCGGCCGCGTAGGCGTCGTCGCCGTAGTAGGCGGCGAGCCACTCGGTCATCTGCGGCACGCGCGAGTGGAACCAGCAGGCGTAGTAGGGCGCGCCGAACTCCGCCGCGTACCACGGCAGGACGCCGTTCGTCGCCCACGACGAGAGCCATTCCTCGCGCTCCTGCAGCGGCGTGAAGTTGAAGTAGAGGTTCGACGACGAGACGTCCGCCTCGGTGCCGTCCGCGTGCGAGAAGTAGAGGCAGTTCGGGTGAAGCTCGCGCGCGGCGCGGCGCGCGAACTCGATGTTCTCCACGACGCCGCCCGTCTCGGGGTCCTGCCCGAGGATCTCCGGGCGCATGTTGCGCTCGGGGCAGATCTGGTTCACGCCGCACGACGCCGCCACGATGCACGGCCAGTTGCGCGCCGACCGCATCCAGTGCCGCAGGTGGCGCCGCCACTGCGCCTCGCAGTCCGGGTCGCGGCGCACCGCCTCGTGCACGTAGTAGATCGTCGGCATCCCCGCGAACACCGCCACGCCGGCGCGCGAGAGCCTCTCCATCAGCGCCGGGTCCTCCGCGAGGACCGACTCGTGCCGGTGCGTGCGGTAGGCGAGGTTGAAGCCGAAGCGGTGGACGTCGGCCGCGTTCCCCGGAAGCCCCTGGTCCCAGAAGCCGCGGAAGCGCTGCACGTGGCCGTTGAACAGGATCTCCCTGCCCTCGCGCCAGATCTCGCGGAAGCCGAAGAGGAACTTCTCCGGCGCGTCCGCGGGCGCGCCGCCGTCGGCCATCGCCACGCGGCAGGCGTAGAGCTTCGCGTCCGCGACCGGCTCCCACGGGACCGCGTCCGCCCACGGGATTTCGATCGCGACCTCCGTGTCGCCCGCCTTCGCCTTGACACCTTTTTGCTCGGCCGTCTTCACGGCCTTGCCGCCGTCGGTAATCTCCGCCGCGAGGACGACCGTGCGGTCCTTCGACGCATGGATCGAGACGTGCAGCGTGAGCTTCTTCTCGCGCCACGACGGCTCCGCGTAGACGTCCTCGACGAACGCCGCCGACCGCGCGACGAGCCGCGCCGGACCGGAGAAGTGCGGCGCCTTGAGGAGCGCCTCGTCGCGCCCGTGGTAGGCGATCTTCTTCTCGCCCGTTCCGAACGAACGGTTCGTCGCGAAGACCTTGATCTCGTTCTTCCCCGCGCGCAGGAACGGCGCGAGTTCGACCGCGCCGTCCGGATGGAACGCGACGCCTGCCTTCTTCCCGTTGACGAACACCACGAGGTCGCAGTAGTTGAGCGACTGCTCGAAGCGGACGCTTCCCGCGAGCCATTCCTTCGGGATCTCGACCTCGCGCCGGTACCAGGCGTTGAACTCGCCGTCGAGGTTGTTGCCGTTCTTCGCGCCCTCCGCGAGGGGAATCTTCCCCGCGAGCGCGGCGCCGTCCGTCCACGCGCCCTTCTCGGGCAGGACCTTCGCGACGTCCGCGCCCTCCGCGGCCCGGACCGGCATCGCCTGCCAGTCCTTCGTGACGTCGAGCGTTTCCGCGCCGCACGCGGCCGAGGCGAGGAGGAGGGAGAGGAGGATGCGTTTCATGGTTCGGTCTACCAGTAGATGAAGAGGAACGGATCGAAGGCGGGGTTCTCGGAGCGGTAGAGGGGGACGGGTTCCTCGCCTTCGGCGGGAATGTGGAAGGCGCGGGCGAGGAGCGAGGAGGAGGGCTTCGCGCCCCAGGCGCCGAGAAGCAGCGCGTGGCGCCGCATCTGGTTGTCCAGCGTCTGCGCCCAGTTGCGATGAGCGACCCAGTCCTTCGCTTCGCGGGCGCGGTCGGCCGGCGCGAAGAGCGGAACCTGGTCGAAGACGATCCGGCCGTCGTCCGACATCGCGACCGCGCCCTTCGGATCGACCTTCCAGCCCTTCGCCGGATGCAGCTCCGCGAAGGGGACGCCCTCGCGCAGGCGCAGGAGCGACGGCCCGACGTCCGCCATCCCCGGCAGCGCACGGACGAAGTCCGGGTCGGCGACGCGCCAGTGCAGGCGCTCGACGGTCGAAGTCTCGGCGTGCTTGTCGTCCTTCCAGACGACCTGCTCCATCGTGCCGCGCGCCGGCACGAGGCCGGCTTCGGCGGCGATGGCGTCGCAGCCGAGCAGCAGCGCGCGGCCGTCCTTGCCGACGGCGCGCTCGATGTCGCGCAGGCGCGCCGTCGCGTTCGTTCCGCCGAGGAGCAGGACGCCGCCGCGGAGCCTGTCGCCCGGCTTCCACGGCGCGGCGTCGAGGCCGAGCGTTTCGGCGAGGCGCTCGGCGTCGGCGCCGTGCACGAAGACCGGCGCTTCGCCGGTCGAGCCGTCCGCGAGGAATTCGCGGAAGGTCGCCTCGGCGACGGCCCGCGCGGCGGGACAGGGATTGGTGGTGGCGTTGTCGAAGCCGACGCGTCCCTCGAAGTCGAGCGTGCAGAACGTGGCGGAGCCCTTGCCGGACGTGAGGCGCAGCAGCGCCGAATACGAGTGGTCGAAGTCGCCGCGCACGAGCGGACGGAATCCGGCGCGCTGGGGGATCAGGAGCATCTCGGACGCGAGCGCGTGCGTGTGCTTCCAGCGCCAGCCGCGGCCCTTCGTCGGATAGTCGCGCTGGACGTGTCCCCAGTCGGGGCCGTAGGTCCACGCCTTCCCGTCGCGCAGCGGGAGCGGCATCCCGCGCCAGTAGGAGAGGTCCGTGTCGTCGACGCCGGGGAGCCCGACGTTCGCGAGCGCGCGCGGCATCGAGTCCTCGAACTGGAAGCCGAGCGCCTTCCAGACGTCGGGCGACTGCGGGAGGACGAGCACGCGGCCGTCGTTCTCCACGAACGCGGCGAGCCGTTCGAAGGCGTTCGTGGCGGCGACGCGGTCAAGGGCGTTCGTGTCGACGAGCCCGTCGAGCGCACGCCGGCCGATCACGAGGCGGAGCCCTTCCTTTTCGCCGGCCTCGACGAGCGCTGCGAGCGAGTCGGCCTTGCGCACGGCGTAGCCGCAGACGGTAAGCACGGGCGCGCTTTCGCCGCGCGGGTCGAAGATCGCGACGGTGCCGAGCGGTTTGGGCGCCGCGGTTCCGAGGAGCCGCCCGGGAACGAGCTCGATGTCGAACGAATCGGTCCGGTCGTCCGGCGCGACCTGCGGGCCTTCGAAGGCGACTTCGAGGCGGCAGTCGATCCGGTCGGGCTTCCAGATCGCCCCGTCGTCCCAGGCCGTCCGGTAATCGATGTTTCCCGCCGGGATGTCGATCGGCTCGACGCGGATCTCGAACGGCCGCAGTTCGACGTCGCGCGAGCCCTTCGCGAGGACCGTGCCGTTCTTCTTCGCGACGAGACGCCACGACGCCTTGACGGAGGTCGGGCGCGAGCCGTCCCAGACGAAAACGAGCGACTTCTCGATCCGTTCGACGCCTTTGTATTGGTCGAGCCGGTAGGCGTGCGTCTTGTCGGTGAACTTTGGCGCGCCGCCGAGGAAGCAGACGAGGTCGCGGTTGGAGAGCTCGTGGTTGCGGAGCGTCCAGTTGGCGGGGTCGTCGTTCCACTTCCACGAGTCGAGATACATCGGGCTCGGGCCCTGTCCGAACGCGCGCCAGCAGCGCGAGACGCGGTCGATGAGGAGCCCGTTGAACTCGCGGCCGAGCGGCGAGAAGTCGTAGAGCGTCTTGCGGCCGGGCGCCACCCAGCCGCCGTGCGTGTGCTTCGCGCAGCTGCGGGCGAACTCGAGATAGCGCGCGAGCAGCCCGTCCTCCTCCTCGGCGTAGGCGCGCTCGCCGTAGACCTTGGCGAGCCACTCGGTCATCTGCGGCGTCTTGTGCACGTACCCGAACCAGACCGCGTAGTAGGGCGCGCCGAACTCGGCCGGGTAGCACGGGATCTCGCCGTGCTCCGCCCAGTGCGAATACCACTCCTCGCGCTCCTGCAGCGGGACGTAGTTGAAGTAGAAGTTGCAGTTGCCGACGTCGCCGATATTGCCGTCGCCGTGCGAGAAGAAGAGCGTGCCGGGGTTGGCGTGCGGGCGCGCGACGTTCATGCACTGCGCGATGTCGACCTTGTTCGTGTCGCGGTGGCGGCCCATGTCGCACGCGCCCATCATCCACCAGGCGGCGCACATCATGTTCACGCCGACGCTCGCGCCGGCGACCGTCGGGAGGTTGCGGTGCGAGCGCGCCCAGTGCTCGACGCAGCGCTCGAACTGCGCGCGGACGAACGGGTCGGAGAGGATCTTGCCCTTGCGCTGCGCGATCGTCGGGGCGCCGGTGAACATCTGGATGCCCGCGCGCGCGAGCGACTCCTGGAACGCGCGGTCCTCCTCGTGGCGCGACTCGTGCTGGTGCGTCGCGTAGACGAGGTTGAAGCCGGACTTCTTCACGTCGGCGATGTCCTTCGGCAGACCCTGCCGCCAGAAGCCGCGCCAGCGCTGCGGGTGTCCGTTCGCCATCACGACGCGGCCGTCGAGCCACTGCTCGCGGAAGCCGAAGACGAAGCGTGCCGGGCCGTCGCCCTCCGCGCCGCCCCGCAGGACGGGCGTCACGCGGGCGTTGTAGAGATGCGGGTCGTCGAGCTCCCACGGAACGGCGTCCGGCCACTCGCACCCGAACTCGACCGTGTTCATCCCGGCCTTGAGCGCAAACGTCCTGCGCCAGGTCTTGACCGGTTTGTCGCCGTCCTGCTCGCTGCGGAGCGCCTTCGTCTCCGGGTCGCGGCCCGTGTCCTCCCACACGCGCGCCACGAGCTCGACCTCGCCGTCCGCGAGCGCCGGCACCTCGCAGCGCCAGACGATCTTCTTTTCGCGCCACGACGGCCGCGCCCAGACGTCCTCGACGAACGCGGGCGAGCGGACGCAGAGCAGCGCGGGCGAGTAGAAGAGGTCGCGATTCCTGCAATAGTCGTCGCGCCCGGCGTAGACGATACCCGGCTCGCCGGTGCCGTAGCCGCGGTTCGTGACGAAGACGCGGATCTCGTTCGGTCTGCCGCAGTCGAGGAACGGCGCGAGCTCGACCGCGCCGTCCGGGTGCAGCGCGACGCCGGCCTTCTCGCCGTTCACGAAGACGACCGCGTCGCACCAGTTGAGCTGCTGCTCGTAGCGCACGCTGCGGCCCTTCCAGTCCGCGGGGACGTCGACCGTGCGCTTGAACCAGCACGCGTAGGCGGCCTTCTCGTTGTCGCCGGTCCGTTCGCCCTTCGCGATGGGAGGCTTCTTGGCGAGGCGGCCGCCCTCCTGCCACGCCTCCGGCTCCTCCTTCGGCGCAATGGCGGCGGACTTGTCCGTGACGCCCTTCGTCGCCACCGGCTGCACGAGCCAGCCGTCCGTGACGTCCAAGGTTTCGAGCGCGCCCGCGGGCGCAACGGCGAAGAGGGTGATGAGGGCGAGGATGCGTTTCATGGCGTGCATCATACCCGAAGCCGGCACTCCGAGTCAACAAAAACTAACATGCATAACAGAAGCCGCGACAAGCCCGCCGGTTTTCGGGTTTCGGGAGCCGGGTTTCGTGGCGGGTTTCGGTGCGGCGCCGACGCGCCGCAACCGGGTTTCGCGAATTCCGAAACCCGAATTCCGCGGCGAATCCCGAAACCCGGCTCCCGGCTCCCGAAGAGACGCGGGCGCTTCAGAACTCGAGCTTCACGACGGCGGCGCCGAAGGCGGCGACGTCGCCCCACGGGCCGTCCTCGAAGGCGGGGCCGCTCCACATGCGGAAGGGCAGCTCGCGCCCGGTCCGCAGATCGGTGGTGTGGCGCGGCTCGCGGCCCATCGTGTCGAGCAGCGCGAGGCCCTTCGAGGGGGCCTCGGTGAAGATCGCGTAGAAGACGGACGGGTCGTCGAGCCGGTTCGTGACGGCGTGGAAGGCGAGGCTGCCGTTCGCGTTGGTCCAGCCGGAGCGGACGAACGTGCCGGCGGGGCCGCGCGTGCCGTAGACCGCCTCGCCCGCCCACGCGAGGAAGTCGCGGATCGCGCCGAGCATCGGGCGGATGCGCGGCGGGACGGTGCCGTCGAGCCGCGGGCCGATGCCGGGATGGAAGTTCCACCGACCGCGCCGGCCGAGCGAGCAGACCATCTGGCGCAGGAGGAAGAAGCGGTCGTCCCCGTAGCCGGGGTGGAGCGCCTCGTCCTCGCCGTGGAACCACCAGCCGTTCGGCGTGGGGATGTCCTCGTTGAAGTCCGTGCGCGGCAGGGTGCAGCCCCAGGCGTTGATCTTGCGGTAGCCGTCCGTGCGGTCGTAGGGCGGGTCGGGGACGACGCTTTCGTCGATGCACTCGGTCGTGCCGGCGTCCACGTCGTCGCATGCGAGCGTGTCGGCGCAGTTGGCCACGACGACCGCGCGCGGCCAGAGCGCGCGAATGCGCCCGGGCACGGCGAGGCAGCCGGCGGGGAGCCCGCCGTCGAGCCAGAAGCCCGCCGGGAGGTCGCCGTAGCGGGCGCGGATTTCGTCCACGAGCCCGAGCAGCGCCTCGCCGTAGCGCGCCGGATCGGCGGCGACTTCGGGCGGGACGTTCGGTCCGGTCTGCGGGTTGTCCCAGTTGTTGCAGTCGCACGGGAGGTAGAGCATCGGCATCACGCCGGCGGCGCGGCATTCCTCGAGGAACGCGCCGACGTAGTCCTTGCGCGTGCGGTGCAGGAAGTCCGGCCGCTCCGTGGGATACAGCACGACCTGGCCGCCGCACGTGTGGCAGACCGTGAGCGTCGCGTAGCGCGCGCCGCAGTCGCGGGCGGCGGCGGCGAGATTGCGCGCCACGAGGCGCGGGTCGGGCGTCGCCGCGTCGAACGCCTCCGGCGTCGGAAACGAGAGCGGCTCCGGCTTCCAGCGCGACGTGGCGTTGCCGCCGCCGGTGAAGAGCCCGTAGTGGTAGAAGAGACCGAAGCGGCCGGGCAGATACCAGTCGGAGAGGCGGTCGAGGCGCGCCGCGTTCGCGGGGGAGAGGGAGGGAGTGCGCTGCATGGTGGCGGGGTCTTCTAGTCGCACGGGCCTTCGACGAGCGAGGTTGCGTTGTTCGCGACGACGAGCCCTTCGCCGTGGCCGCCGAGGTCGGCGATGGCCGCCTTGTCTCCGGCGCCCCAGAGCGAATTACCCGTGAAGGCGCTGTGGGACAGCCCTTCGAGGACGAGGCCGTGGTGCGGGCGCCAGGCGCCCGGGACGTCGCCGTGCAGCCCCGCATGCAGGACGTTGCCGCTGAACGCGACGCCGCGGCATCGCTTGAAGCGCGCGTGGGCGTTGGCGTAGGGGTCGGACGCCAGCTCGGGCTGGATGGGGCCGAACGGGCAGCCGGAGCGCCAGAACACATTGCCGCTGATGGCCAGCGCGTTGGAGTCCTCGAAGTGCATCCCCACGCAGCCGGAGTAGTCGATCGTGTTGCCGACGAGCGAGAGGCGGTAGGCGTTGCGGCACCAGATCCCCGCCTCGTTGTTCCATTCGATGCGGTTGCCGGTGAGCGTGAGCGACGCGACCGACTCGTCGGCGTAGATGCCGCACCGGACGTTGCCCGGGAACATGCAGTCGAGGATCCAGCCGTCCCAGAGGTGCGCGAGCAGGCCGTGGCGCCCGGCGCCCCCGGCGATGCAGTGGCGGATCGTGACGACGCCCGCGTTCTGGAGGTGGATGCAGTCGAGACTGAAGTCCTCGACGCAGAGCCCGTCGAGGACGAGGCAGCTTCCGAGCCCGTTGTGTCCGCCGTGCTCCGGCAGATCGACGAGGAGGCCGCACGCCGGGGGCGCGTCGCGGCCGCGCCCGAAGCCGACGAGCGCGAGGTCGCGGGAGAAGAGGTCCTTGCAGCCGCTCAGGTCGAGCAGCGCGCGCGCCGCACCGTCGCGCCGGAGCTCGAGCACGGAGCCGGTCCGGTGGTTCTGGTAGGAGGCGGGCGAATCGCCCTGGATGCCGCGCACGCCGTTCGGCACGGCGAGCCCGCGGACGGAGAAGCGCCCTTCCGGGACGCGGACGGCCTCCCCGGCCGCCGCCGCCGCGTCCAGCGCGGCCTGCACGGCCGCCGTGTCGTCGGTCGCGCCGTCGCCGACGGCGCCGAATGTCGTGATGTCGATCATGGCTGGCGGAAATCCTACGACACCCAGCCCGCGGATGTCAATCGAAACAATAACTCGACTAACATTTGCGTTGACACACGGGGCTGGGCGGCGTATCCTTGCCGCCATGGACCGACGCCTGCTACCGCTGTTCCTTTTCGCCGCGCTCGCGCTGCGTGCGGGCGCGGGAGACTACTATCTGCTGGCAAGCGACCCGAAGGACCATTCTTCGATGAGCGGAACGGGCTCGGCGGCGGGCTGGGCGACGACGCCCGGCGGCGCGCAAGTCGCGAAGGGCGCGACGGACGCGGCGGGCGTCTACCATGTCACGGGCGACCTCATGCTCCGGACGCCGCGCGCCGACGCCCATTACACGTTCGGCGGCGGACGGCTCGTTTTCGACGGCACGGTCCCGTGCGTCAACCTGAAAATTCCTGGGGGCAAGACGCTCACGATCCCCGACCTGCTCGTCGCGTCCGGGACGCAGGTCGATTTCCTCACGGGCGGGAGCGGCACCGTCCACGTGCTGGACGGCACGAACTGGACCATCGAGGCCGGCGGCGTCCTCGGCCTCGCCTGTGCACTCCACGCTGACAGCTCCATCGCGTGCAACGCAGCCATTTCCGGCGCGGGCACGGTGGCCGCGGTCGGGAGGGGCGCGAACGCCGGTTCGGTGACGCTTGCAGGCGACCTCTCCGGGTTTTCCGGCGTCCTCAACGCCGCCTGGCAGAAGCGCGCCACGGCGACGGACGTCTCGTCCGCGGACACGACGGTGCACCGGCTCGCGATCGCGGCGATGTCCGCGGTGCCGCAGCTCACGCCGGACGGCGACCTGCTGCGCGGCGCCGTCGTCGTGACGAACGGCGCGACGCTCGCGTTCGCGTGCGGCGCGACGTCGCCCGAGATCCGCGGCTGGGACTTCGGCTCCGGCGTGCCGCCGACGGTCGAGGTCGCCGATGGCTGCACGGTCGTGGTCGAGGGACCCGTGCAGGGCACGGCCGGCTTCGCGAAAACCGGCGCCGGGACGCTCGTCCTGAACGTCGGCGGCGCGGGCGGCTACGGCACGCTGACGCTCGCCGGCGCGACGAACGTCTCCGCCGCGGCGCTCGCGTCCTACGTGGCGGGGTGCGAACAATGGATCGCGGATCGCGCACGGCCCGACCCCGCGCCGCGGCTTCGCGCCGCCCAAGCCGTGGCGGGCGGCGCCTCGTTCGCGCTCGTCTCCGGCACGCTCGGCGCGTACGGCGAGAACGAATCCTCCGCGACGGTGAAGATGCGCTTCTGGAAGACGTCCGATCCGGCGGCGACCTCGGTCGTGTCCGTCGCGACGCTTTCCGGCGACGGCGTGCTGCTCGTTCCCTTCGAACGGACCGTCACCGGCTTCGAGCCGGACGCCGAATACGGCTACGCGATCCGGGCCGAGGGCGCGAACGGCGCCTCGGACGAGTTCGGCGGGACTTTCACGACGCTCTCCGGGTCGGTCGGCACCGCCGCGTCGGGCGGCACGGCGAGCGTCGTCGATTCGGCCGACCGCGTCCACGTCTTCTCGGAGAGCGGCACGTTCGCCGCGACCGGTCGCGGCTGGGCCGAGGTGCTCGTCGTGGGCGGCGGCGGCGCGGGCGGCCACACGTGCGGCGGCGGCGGCGGCGGTGGCGGCGTCGTCCGCGCCGGCCGGGTCTTCCTCGAGCCCGGCACGTACGCCGTCACGGTCGGCGCCGGCGGAACGATGACCAACGGAACGACCGCCTCCAAGGTTCCGGGCGGCGATTCCTCCTTTGCGCTCGCCTCCGGGCCGGCCGGCTTCTCGTTCGACGCGATCACGGCCTACGGCGGCGGGTGCGGCGTCGGCTGGGGCGACAACAGCGTCGTCGGCTCGAGCGGCGCGTCCGGCGGCGGCGGCGCGCGCAACCGCAAGGGAACGGAGGCGACATGCGTCCCCGGGCAGGGCCACCTTGGCGGCAATCCCGTGGACCTCGTCTACAAGCCCGGCGGCGGCGGCGGCGCGGGCGGTCCCGGCGCGGACGGCACGGCGGCCGGCGTCCCGG
>CADBEF010000091.1 GCA_902793555.1 uncultured bacterium
GCCGGCGCGTCCGCGCGCGGCGTCGCCCCGATGCGCACCGCGCTCGCCGCGGCGAAACCGCGCCGCCGCCCGGACGCCGCCGCTCCGCTCCGCCGCGAGGACAAGACCGGCCGCGAAACCGAAAAGGGTCACACGCCGCCGCGCCCGCAGGAAGGCCGCGGCGAGCATCCGGACGCCCCGGACGTCGTGAGCGAGAAGGCGCGGAAGTACGCGACGTTCTTCAAGCTGTAGACGGACGCGGCGCCGCGGGAAACTCCCGCGGCGCCGCGCGCGTTCCGGGGCCGGAACCCCGGCCGGGCTATTCCTCCTCGCCGTAGACGATGTCGAGGGTGTCGCCGATCATTTCAAGCGCCTCTTCGAGGTCGTCCTCGCTCATGTTGAGCGGCGGCAGGAAGCGCACGACGTGCGGACCCGCGACGCAGGCCAGCAGGCCGCCGGTGCGGAGCTCGTCCTGCACCTTCTGCGCGTCCGGGTCCTTGAGCACGAGGCCGAGCAGCAGGCCCTTGCCGCGCACCTCGAGCACCTGGTCGTACTTCTCGACGAACGCCTCGAGGCCCTTGCGGAAGAGCTCGCCGAACTCGGCGGCGTGCTCGACGATCTTCTCGTCGTCGTACACCTTGAAGACCGCGAGCGAGGCGGCGCAGGCCACCGGGTTGCCGCCGAAGGTCGAGCCGTGCGAGCCGGGCGTGAAGACGCCGGAAAGCGCGGGCGAGGCGATCAGCGCGCCGAGCGGCAGACCGCCGCCGAGGGACTTGGCCGCGGTGAACGCGTCCGGCTTCACGCCGTAGTGCTCGAACGCCCACATCCTGCCCGTGCGGCCCATGCCGCACTGGATTTCGTCGCAAAGCATCAGGATACCCTTCTCGTCGCACAGCGCGCGGACGCCCTGCACGAACTCCTCGGTGGCGGGGATGCAGCCGCCCTCGCCCTGGACGCACTCGAACAGGACCGCGACGGTCTTGTCCGTCACCGCGGCCTTCACGCTCTCCAGGTCGTTGAACGTCGCGAACGCGAAGCCGGGCATGAGCGGGTCGAAGCCCTTCTGCACCTTGCTCTGGCCGGTCGCGGAGAGCGTCGCGAGCGTGCGCCCGTGGAAGGAGTTTCGCATGCAGACGACCTCGTAGCGGCCGCCGTTCTGCGAGCCCCAGAGGCGGGCGAGCTTGATCATCGCCTCGTTCGCCTCGGCGCCGGAGTTGGCCAGGAAGCACTTGCCGCCGAGGCCAACCTGCGAGAGTTTCTTCGCGAGACGGCCAACGGGCTCGTTGTAGAAGAGGTTCGACGAATGGACCAGCTGCTCGGCCTGGCCCTTGATCGCCTCGACGACCGCGGGGTGGGCGTGGCCGAGGTTCACCACGGAGATGCCGGAGGTGAAGTCCAGGTACTGCATGCCGTTCTCGGCGAACACGCGCGAACCCTTGCCGCGGACGAGCGTCGCGGTGCGGGCGTAGGTGTCCATCTGGTAGTCGGAGCAGAGGGCGGCGATGTCTTCGGTCTTTTCGTTGCTCATGGGGGTCCTTGCGTTATTTGACGATCTGGGTGCCGACACCCTTGGTGGTGAACATTTCGAGGAGGAGCGAGTGCGAGAGGCGGCCGTCCACGAGGTGGACCTTGCGGACGCCGGCGCGCAGCGCGGCCAGGCAGCTCTCGATCTTCGGGGCCATGCCGCCGGCGATCGTGCCGTCCGCGATCAGCGCGGGCGCGTCGTCCATGTGCAACGTCTCGATCAGCGTGGCGGGGTCCGCCGGGTCGCGCAGCAGGCCGGGGACGTCGGAAACGAACACGAGCTTGCGCGCCGGCAGCGCCTTGGCGAGCGCCGCGGCGGCCGTGTCGGCGTTCACGTTGTAGAGCGCGCCGTCCTCGCCGCGGCCCAGCGGGCAGACGACCGGGACGATCTCCTCGCGCAACAGCTCGCGGACGGGCCCCGTGTCGACCGACACGGGAACGCCGACGAAACCCCAGTCCAGCGCGGCGCCCGTGGCGGGGTCCGTGCCGGTCTTTCGGTTCGCGAAGTAGATGTCCTCGCCGTGCAGCGGGACCGCGCGGATCTGCATGCTCTCGAGGAGGCGCACGATCTCCGCGTTCACCTCGTTCTTGATGACGTTTTCGACGATGCGGATCGACGCCGCGTCCGTGACGCGCAGGCCCTGGACGAACGTCGTCCCGAGCCCGGCCTCCTTGAGCGCGCGGGAGATGGCCTTGCCGCCGCCGTGCACGACGATCACGCGCATGCCGACGGAGCGCATGAACGCCACGTCCGTGAGGATGCCGACGAGCGCGTCGGGGCTTTCCATGACGGAGCCGCCGAGCTTGACGACGACGGTTTCGCCGCGGAAGTCGACGATGTAGGGGAGCGCCTCGATGAGCACGTCCGCCTTGTGGATGAGCGCGTCCAGTTGCATGACGGGCGCGCATTCTACTCCATCCGCGCGCGAAAAGCAAACGTTCCCCGCGCCCTCCAGAGATTCCAAATCGCGGCGGTCGCCGGCACGGCGACCGCGCGATTTGGAATCTCTGTCTCTTCGCGATTTCGGTTGAACGCGGGGCCGGCGTGGTGTAGAATGGGCGGTCCACCCGGCGCGTTGCGCGCGGGAGGAACGCCACCATGAAACGCTCCATCCTCCTTTTGGCGGCCCTGGCGGCCGGGCTCTGCGCAGGCCGGATCGCCGCGCAGACGCCCGACCTCGACCGGTCCTCCGCCGAACTCGCCGCTTCGCTCGTGCTGAAGGACCTTCGCGAGGAACTCCGCGCCAAGCCCGCCGATCCCGCCGCCCTGCGCGACGCGATGCTCGCCGACCCCGCCGCGAACGCCGACCCCGCCGACGCCGAGCGCGCCATGGCGCTCGCCCACTCCAACGCCCTCGCCCGCGCCTTCGCCGCCGAGGCGCGGGCCCTTCTCGACCGCCTCGCCGCGCCCGCCGCGCGGACCGACCGCTTCGGCGCCGCGTTTCTCGCCGACGCCGAGACCGCCCCGCCAGACGCCATCGCCGCCGCGTCCGACGCGGCGTTCCCCGCCGCGTTCCGGCAGGCCCGCGAGGAGGCCGTCCGACGCCAGGCCGTAACGCTGAAGGCGAACGTCCGCCCGGCGCCGGACGAGGTCGAGACGCGTCCGCGCGACGATCTCGCCCGCGACCTCGCCGCGCGCGTCGAGGCGGCGCAGGGTTTCGCCGTCTTCCGCGAGAACCGCCCCTACATCGAGAAGTCGCTCGTCGGTCCGATCCTCGACGACGCCTTCGCCCAGCGAGACGCCCAGCGAGACTTCGTGCGCGACGCCGGTCCGGCCGCGCCCGGCTTCGCGCCGTCCGCGATCGCGACGAACCTCGCCGCGTCCCTCCTCGCGCACCTCGGCGAACGCCGCCGCGCCGCCGCGCCGGACGCGTTCGTCTACGGCCCGTTCCCGAGCGCGACCGGCGAGGTCGCGCGCGCCGCCGCCGAGACGCGCCTCGCCGCGCGCTTCGCGGCGGAAGCCGCCCGCGCGGACGTCCCGGCCGCCAAGGAAACGATCCGCCGGTCCATCGAGCAGGACCCCGCCGCCCACCGCCGCCGCGCCGATTCGCTCGCCGCGTTCGAACCCGCGCTGAAGGACGCCGTCCGCGACGCCGCGACGGCCTCGCTTCTCGCGCTCGCCCCCGCCGCCGAACGCGACGAATGCGCCGCGTTCCTGCGCGGCCGCGCCGCGGACGACGCGGTCGCGCGCCCCGTCGCTGACCGCGTCGCGGCCGTCGTCGGTCCGTGGATCGACGAAATCCGCCGCGACCTGTCCGGCCGCCAGTTCGCCGCGCTCGCGCCCGCCCTGGCCGCCGGGACGTTCGTCCCGGACGAAGCGGTCGTCGACGGCGTCTGCGCGGCCGAAAACGACTTCCGGAAGACGCTCCGCGCGTGGCGCCGCGCGCCGGGTCTGTCCGACCTCGCCGCCGCCGCGCCGGAGGACCGGATTTTCGAGGAAACGGCGGCCGCGCTCGACACGGCCGTTCCCGCCGCGTTCGAAGCGGGCGCCGCCGCGAGGGGCTCGCAGCACAAGATCGTCGACGGCCTCTACGAGGACGTGAAGAGCGCCGTCCGGGCGCTCGGTTCCGTTCCGCCGCTGGAGCGCGTCGTGTCGATCTACAAGGCGCGCGCCGCGCTCGCCTGGACCGACGCGCGTCCCGCCGCGATCGGCCTCGCCGCCGGCGCGGCGGACGACGGCCGGTACCTCGACCTCTTCCCGAGCACGCTCGCGAAAATCGAACTGCTCGCCAAGACGATTCTCGAGGAGATGGAGCGCGAGAAGGCGCAGCCCGAAACGCCGCCGCCCGAGCCGACGCCGCCGCAACCCGATTCGCCGCCGGACGAACCGCGGACGATCGCCGTGGAATGCGACCTGGTGTTCGACCGCAAGGGCGGGGAATTCGAGGTGAGCGTCCGCGCCGAGGCCCGCGAGCTCGGCCGCTTCACGTGCCCGGCGGATCCGTCGGACTTCGAGCGGAACCTGGGCGGCTTCGCGGACGGCGCGGCGGGCGCCCTCGCGTCGCTCCTGCGCGAACGGACGAAGCGGGGAACCGTGCAGCTCACGGTCAACCTCGTCGTCCGCGACGGCCTGATCTACTGGGCCGCGGTCTCGGGCGTGTCCGAAAGCGTCCGCGAGATCGTGAAAGGGTTCGGCGAAGCCGTGTCCGCCGAGTTTTCCGACGCCGCGTCCCGCGGCCGCTAGAGCGCGGCGGCGGCGCGCAGGCGGCGGACGACGCGGTCGCGGCCGAGGAGCGCGAGCATCTCGAAGAGGCCCGGACCCTCGGTGCGGCCGGAAACGGCCACGCGGATCGGGTGCACGAGCGCGCCCATGCCGACGGGCTTGCCGTCCTCGCCGACCTTGTCCGCCTCGGCGCGGACGAGCGCCTCGGTCGATTCGGCGGTGAAGTCCGGCAGCGCCGCGAAGGCGTCCGCGAACGCGAGCAGCCGCTCTTTCGCGCCGGGCTTGTGCAGGCGCTTCTCGACGGCGGCCGGATCGTAGTCGATCTCCTCCTTGAAGAAGTATTCGCAGTTGCCGGGAAGGTCGGAGAGCGTCTTCGTGCGGATCTGCACGGGCGGGACGAGCTCGTCGAGCGTGCACCCCAGCGGCTCGGCCGGGAGACCCGCCGCCGCGAGGCGCGACGAGAGCTCGGCCTTGAAGACGTCCGCCGGCTGGCGGGCGATGTATTCGCCGTTCATCCACAGGAGCTTCTTCAGGTCGAAGCGCGCGGGCGAGGACTTGCAGCGGTCGAGCGAGAACGCCTCCACGAGCTCCTCGCGCGACATCACTTCGCGGTCGTCGCCCGGCGCCCAGCCGAGCAGGACGAGGAAGTTGAAGAGCGCTTCCGGCAGGTAGCCCTGCTCCTTGAATTCTCCCACGAACGCGGCGCCGTCGCGCTTGGAGTACGGCTTGCCCGCCGCGTTCACGATCATCGGCAGGTGCGCGTACTGCGGCACCGGCGCGCCGAGCGCCTTGAAGATCTGGATGTGCTTGAACGTGTTCTCGACGTGGTCGTCGCCGCGGATGATGTGCGTGACGCCCTGCTTGATGTCGTCCACGACGTTGGCGATGTGGAAGACGGGGGAACCGTCCGAGCGGACGATGACGAAGTCCTGCGTGTCCTCCGCCTTCTTCTTCATGTGGCCCTTCACGAGGTCGTCGTATTCGATGCGGCCTTCCTTCGGCATGCGGAAGAGGACGACTTCGCCCGTCTTCTTTTCGCCCGTGGCGGGGTCGACGGATTCCTTGACGGCCTTGTAGGCGGCGCCGGACGCGAGAAGCTTCTCCACGGCGGCGAGATGGTCGGCCGCGTTGTGCGTCTGGTAGACGACGGGCTCGTCGTAGTCGAGCCCGAGCCAGGCCATCGCGTCGAGGACTTTGTCGATCGCCTCCTTGGTGGAGCGCACGAGGTCCGTGTCCTCGATGCGCAGGAGGAACTTGCCGCCGACGTGGCGGGCGAAGAGCCAGTTGAAGACGGCGGCGCGGATGTTGCCGATGTGGACGGACCCCGTCAAGCGCCGATGGACGCGTTGCCGGCGAGGAGCGCGTAGCGGCGGAGCCAGCCGCCGAAGGCGCGGGGTTGCCACGGGGCCGCGGCGGCACGGCGGGCGGCGAGCTCCTCGTCGGAGAGGCGGTGCGAGAGCGTGCGCGCGGGGATGTCGATGTCGATCCAGTCGCCGTCCTTCAGCAGCCCGATCGGGCCGCCTTCGGCCGCCTCGGGCGAGACGTGCCCGATGCACGCGCCGTGCGTGGCGCCGGAGAAGCGGCCGTCGGTGATGAGCGCGACGGATTCGCCGAGGCCCGCGCCGATGATGTAGGCGGTCGGGGCGAGCATCTCCTGCATGCCGGGGCCGCCCTTCGGGCCCTCGTGGCGGATGACGACGACGTGCCCCGGCTTCACCTTGCCGCCGAGGATGCCCTCGCACGCCTCCTCCTGCGAGTCGAAGCAGATGGCCTGTCCGCTGAACTTCATCATCGAGGCGTAGACGCCGGCCTTCTTCACGACCGATCCCTGCTCGGCGAGGTTGCCGAAGAGGACGCACAGGCCGCCGTCGGGCGCGTAGGCGTTCTCGAACGTGCGGATGACCTCGTCGTTCTTGATCTCCGCGCCGGTGGCGATCTCGCCGATGGTCCTGCCGGAGACGGTCGGGCAGTCGAGGTGCAGCAGGCCGGGCTTCTCGGCAAGGCGCTTGAGGATCGCGGGGATACCGCCCGCGGCGTGGACGTCCTCGACGTGGTAGGCGCAGCTCGGGGCGACCTTGCAGACGTTGGCGGTGCGCGCGCTGATTTCGTTGATGCGGCGCAGGTCGTAGGGGATGTCGGCCTCGCGGGCGATCGCGAGCGTGTGCAGGACCGTGTTCGTGGAGCCGCCCATCGCGACGTCGAGCGCGAACGCGTTGTCGATGCTCTCCTCGGTGATGAGGTCGCGCGGGAGCGGGCCGCCGGCCTTGGCCATCTCGACGGCGCGGCGGGCGGCGGCCTTCCAGAGCTCCTTGCGCTCGGGGGCGACGGCGGGGATCGTTCCGTTGCCGGGGAGCGCCAGGCCGATCGCCTCGCAGAGGCAGTTCATCGAGTTGGCGGTGAACATGCCGGAGCAGGAGCCGCAGCCGGGGCAGGAGTTCTGCTCGATGCGCTCCAAGCCCGCCTCGTCGAGCTTGCCGACCTTGTAGGCGGAGACGGCCTCGTAGGTGGAGTTGTAGTCGAGGACCTTGCCCGTGGCGGGGTCCCTGCCGGCGAGCATCGGGCCGCCGGAGCAGAAGACCGCGGGGATGTTCGCGCGGATCGCGCCGAGGATCATGCCGGGGACGATCTTGTCGCAGCTCGGGATGCAGACCATCGCGTCGAACTTGTGCGCGGCGACCTCGGTCTCGACGCAGTCGGCGATGAGCTCGCGCGACGGGAGCGAGTACTTCATGCCCGTGTGGGCCATCGCGAGGCCGTCGCACACGCCGATGGTGTCGAACTCGAACGGCACGCCGCCGGCCTCGCGGATGGCGTCGGCGACGAGCTTGCCGACCTCGCGCAGGTGGTGGTGGCCGGGGATGATCTCGACGAACGAGTTGCAAACCGCGACGAACGGCTTGCCGAAGTCCTCCTTCTTGAGGCCGTCGGCGTAGAGGAGGGAGCGGTGGGGGGCGCGTTCGAAGCCCTTCTTGATGGTGTCGGAATTCATGTGAGTTGAACGTTGGACGTTGAAAAGACCGTTGGCGGGCGGTCAGACGGACCGGCCTTCGTCGCGGAGGACGTCCGCCAGCGCGGAGCGGAGTTTTCCGGCGACGGCGTCGCGCTCGGCGTCGTCCGCGTAGCGCGCGGCGCCGGACTCGAACGCCGGCGGGACCGCGCCGCCGGCCGGCCGCGGGATCACGTGGAAGTGCAGGTGGCCGACCGTCTGCCCGGCGGCCTCGCCGTTGCACTGAAGGACGTTCGCGCCGGCCCAGCCCGCGCGCACGGCCGCCTTGGCGAGCCGGCGGACGACGTCGAAGAGCTCGTCCCAGACCGCGCGGTCCTCGCCGGCGAGCGGCGCGGGAACGTCGGCGAGGGTCGGCCAGTGGCGCTTCGGGACGACGAGAACGTGTCCCTTCTCCATCGGGCCGATGTCGAGGAAGGCGGCGACGCGGTCGCTCTCGTACACCTTCGTGGACGGGATGTCGCCCGCGAGGATCTTGCAGAAGATGCAGTCGGACATGGCGGTCGGTTCGGATTCGGTTCGCGGGGTTACGCCTTGACGGACGCGACGAGGTCGAGGACTTTCTTCTCGCCCTCGTCGAAGGCGGCGCTCTGCCAGGGCGTGCCGTTCCAGTCGCGCATGGTCTGCGTGAGCTTGTGGAAGAAATTGCGCGCCTCGTCGCGGTCGGCGAACTTCATCTCGTCGCGCAGGATGCCGCAGAGCACGCCGAAGACGTGCCGCTGGCGCTCCTCGTTGCACGCGCCGTCGACGGCGTCGAAGGAGTTCTGCTGAAGGTAGGCCGCGTCGATCAGCTCGCTCTTGAGGTACAGGACGAAGTCCGGCAGCGAGGTGCCCTCCTCGCCGACGACCTTCATCATCTGGTTCACGTCGTTGCCGCGGCGCAGCACCGAGCGCGCCTCGGCGACGAGCGCCGGATCGCACACGCCCGGGTACTTGCTCCACGAGTCGAGCGGGTCGATCGCCGGGTAGCGGCGGGCGTCCGAGCGGGCGCGGGAAAGGCCGTGGAACGCGCCGACGACCTTGATCGTCGCCTGCGTGACCGGTTCGTCGAAGTTGCCGCCCGCGGGCGACACGGCGCCGCCGATCGTGACCGAGCCGAACGAGCCGTCGCGCAGCCGGACGCGACCCGCGCGCTCGTAGAACGACGCGACGACGGATTCGAGGTAGGCCGGGAACGCTTCCTCGCCGGGGATTTCCTCGAGGCGGCCGGAGAGCTCGCGCAGCGCCTGCGCCCAGCGCGACGTGGAGTCCGCGAGCAGCAGCACGTCGAGCCCCATCTGCCGGTAGTAGGCGGCGAGCGTGGCGGCCGTGTAGACGGACGCCTCGCGCGCGGCGACGGGCATGGAGGAGGTGTTGCAGATGATGATCGTGCGGTCCATGAGCGAGCGGCCCGTGCGCGGGTCCTCCAGCTCGGGGAACTCGCGCAGCATCTCGACGACCTCGCCCGCGCGCTCGCCGCACGCCGCGTAGATCACGACGTCGACCTGCGCGTAGCGGGACGTGGTCTGCTGCAGGACCGTCTTGCCCGCGCCGAACGGCCCGGGGATGCAGTAGGTGCCGCCGAGGCCGACCGGGAAGAACGTGTCGATGGTGCGGATCTGCGTGGTCATCGTCTTCTCGGGGCGGAGGCGCTCCTCGAAACACGTGATCGGGACCTTCACCGGCCAGCGCTGGACCATCGTGACCTTCGTCTCGGCGCCGGACGCGTCCGCGAGGACGGCGACCGTCTCGTCCACGCCGTAGTCGCCCGCGGCGGCGACCGTCTTCACGGTCCAGCGGCCCTGCAGGCCGAACGGGACCATGATGCGGTGCTTGAAGATGCCTTCCGGGACGGTGCCGACCGTGTCGCCGGCGCGCACCTCGTCCCCGGGCATCGTCGCGGGCGAGAACGCCCACTTGCGGTCGCGCGGCAGCGCCTGGATGTACTTGCCGCGCTGGAGGAAGAATCCGAACTGCTCGGCGAGCTTCGGCAGCGGGTTCTGCAGGCCGTCGAAAACCTGCGCCAGAAGACCCGGCCCGAGCTCGATGGAGAGCAGCTGGCCGGTGAACTCGACGGCGTGGCCGGCGCGCAGGCCGGCGGTGTCCTCGAAGACCTGCATGTCGGCGACGCGCCCGCGGATGCGGACGATTTCGGACATGAGGCGCAGCTCCTCCGTCCCGCCAGCGGCGGGGAGGATCGCGTAGCCGATCTCGTTGAGCGCGACGGCGCCTTCGAACGCAACCGAAATGAGGTTGCCGTTCACGCCGGTGATGGTTCCCGTGGTCATGTTTCGTCTTTCTCCGGATCCCGTTTGCGGATGGCGGAGGCGCATTCTACCAAAAAAACGCCGGCAAGGCAAAGGCCCGCGCGAAGCGCGGCGGAACGGCGGCGGTCCCGCCCGCTACAGCGGGGGCGGCGTCTCGTTCGGCGAGACGCAGACGGAGAAGCTTGTCGGGCCCGGGCCGTTCTCCAGGCGCACGAGGACGGAGTTGGCGCCCTTGTGCAGGTGGATGCGGCGGAAGCCTTCGTCGATCGTCCACACCTTGCGGTTGTTGCCGCTCGCCCAGACCTTCATGCCGTTCACCCACACGTCCGAGCGGTCGTCGGAGCCGGCGGCGAGCCACACGTCGCACTCGCGGTCGACGCGCAGGATCGTGTAGCCGTACCAGATCGCGAATTCGCGCCGGTCCGGCGGGATGACCTCCGAGCGGTGGCGGTTGAAGCGCTCGGGCGGGAAGTTCGACCGCGCCTGCTGGAACTGCCACCGCACGAGCCCGCCCTGGCCCTCGTAGGCGGCATCCAGGTCGATCACCGATTCGGGCGGGAACTTGCGCGTGATGTTCACGCGGTCCGGGTTCGGGAACGGCCCGATGATCCACCAGCTGTTCAGGTACATCCAGCCGGCGGGCTGCCCGCGCGAGGCGGGGTCGAGCGAGAGCGTGTTGCCGGCCACGAGGTCCGGTCCCGTGCCCGCCTCCTGCCGCGACGCCGGCTGCCCGGTGTAGGCGCCGGCGCGGCCGGCCATGCGGCGGTAGTCCTCGTCCTTGGTCCCGGCGCCCGACTGCGCGAGCCCGCCCATCTGGACGCCGCGCAGGTCCTTCGCCCGCGCGCCCCGCTCCTCGGCCGCCGCCCGCTGGATCTGCATCGAGAGGCCCGCGAGTTCGTGGAACCGCTCCGTGCGGTCGCTTTCGCCGTGGCCGGCCAGGTCGCCGCGCTTGAGCCATTTGAGCCCCTGCGCGAGACGCTTGCCGCGTTCGCGGAACTCGCCGCCGTCTTCGAAGCCGGAAAGGCGGAACGCCTCGTTCATCATCGCCATCGAGGCGTCCACCATGTTCTCGGTCTCGCGGACGGCGTTGTAGCGCGCCTCCTTCTGCTTCTCGAACGTCTCGGGGTCGCTCGCGCGGCCGTCCAGGAGCTCGGCGTCGATGTCGGCGCGGACGGGCTTGGCGACGTCCGTGAGGCGCTCGGCCTCCTCCAGCGGCAGGTGCTGTTCGAGCGCGGTCGTGGCGGCGACGACCTCGCGGTAGGTCTCGGTGACGGCCTCCTCGATGTCGCGCGCCAGCTCGTAGGCCTCCGAGATGGAAAGGCCGTCGGTTTCGCGCGTCGCGAGCTCGCTCGCCACGAGCGTCTCGGGGACGTGGCTCTTCGGGGCCGCGACGTCGTTCTCGATCGCGGCGTCGAGCTTCGCCATCGCGTCGAGCACCTTCTGCTGCGCGTCGCGGGCGCGGGCCTGGCGGGCCTTCTGCGCGTTCGTGTCGAGGGCCTGCGCGGCGCGGCGCGCCTCGTCCATGCGCTTCTGCGCGTCCGCGGCGCGGCGCTCCTGCTCCTGGGCGCGGTCGGCGGCGCCCCTGGCGCGGTTGTTCGCGTCGTTCGCGCGGTTCTCGGCGGCGCGGCGATCGCTTTCGGCGCGGTCGCGCTCGGAGCGCGCCTGGTCGGCGCGTTTCTGCGCCTCGTTGCGCTCGCGCTCGGCGGCGCTCGACTTCTCCTGCGCGGCCTTCGCCGTCCGCTCGGCCTGCTGCGCCTTTTCGTTCTGCTCGGCGGCGGCGCGGTTCTGCTCGTCGCGGCGGCCGGCGGCCTGCTGCGCCTCGTTCTGCGCGCGCTCCTTGCGCTCGCGGGCCTGGTTCTCCTCGCGCGCCGCCTGGTCCTTGCGCTGCTGCGCCTGCTGACGTTCGCGCTCGGCCTGGTTCTTGCGGTCCTGCGCCTGCTTCTCCTCGCGCTGCGCCTGCTCCTTCGCCCCCTTCGCGGCCTGCTCGGCCTTCTGGTCGCCGCGATTCTTCGCCTCCTGCTGCTCGCGGCCCTTCTGCTCGGCCGTTTCGTGCGCCTGCCGGCGCTCCTGGTCGGCCTTCTCGGCCTTGGCCTGCGCGGCGGCGCGTTCGTTCTCGGCCTTCTGGCCGCGCTCCTTGGCGGCGCTCTCCTCGCGCTGCGCCTGCTGCTCGCGGGACTTGGCCTGGTTCTCCTCGTTCTGCGCCTGGCGGGCGCGGTTCTCGGCGTCGCGCTTGCGGGATTCGGCCTGGCGCTTCTCGTTCTCGGCGGACGCCTTCTCGTTCTGGGCCTCGCGCCGCCGGTCCTCGGCCTGGCTGCGCTGCTTCTCGGCCTCCGAGCGGCGGTTTTCGGCCTCGGTGCTCTTCTGGGCCGCCTGGTCCTTCTCGGCCTCGGCCTTGTCCTTCTTCGCCTGGTTCTCGGCCTGGTTTTTGCGCTCCTCCTCGGCCTTTTTGTCGGCCTCGGCCTTGTCCTTGGCCGCCTTTTGGAAGTCGGCGAGCTTCTCGGTCGGCTCGAGGATGTTCTTGGCCTCCGTGGACTGGGTCTTGGCGGCGGCGATCTGCGCGTCGCGGAGCTCCTCGGCGGCCTTGGCGACCTTCTCGTAGCCGGCGAAGGAGGCGGCGGTCTGGACGCGGTCGAGGGCGTTCTGGGCGTTGGCCTGCGCGGCGGCGACGTCCATGAAGTCCTGCCAGTAGAGCTCGTGGGCGGTTTCCTCGATCTTCTGCGCGGACTGCGCGAGGTCCTGCTTCTCGGCCTCGGCGAGCTTGTCGACGTTCTTCTGCGCCCGGTCCTGCTCGGCGAGGGCCTCCTTCTGGCGCTCGCGCGCCTCCTCGACCGCCTTCTTGAGCTCGTCCTTCGCGTCGGCGGAGAGGTCCTCCACCACGTCGTCGAAATCCTGGCGGAGCTGGTCGCGGACGACCTCCATGTCGTTGAGGACGGTCTGGAGCGTCGTGAGGTCGCGCTGCAGCTCGCGCGAACGGGCCTCGGCGAGCTTTTCGTCGAGCTTCTCGAGCTTCTCGGGCGAAGCCGTCTCGACGGGCGGCGGGGCGGGCTCGCGCTCGGGGAAGACGAGCTTGCGCACCGGCGTGAGGAGCACGAGCGCCGCGAAGAGCGCGACGTGCAGGACGACGGACGCGGCGTCCCAGCCGAAATTGTGGCGGCGGACCTCGATCATGGCTCGCGGATGTCGTCGGCCGTGTGGATGCCGGCCACCTCGAGGCCGGTCATGGCGCAGGCGTCGATCGCCTGGACGACGGCGCGGAACGGCGCGTGTACGTCGCCGTCCAGGACGACGCGGCAGCCGGGGCGCTCGGCCTTGGCCGCGCGGAGGGCGTCCAGCAGGCCGCCGGCGCCGACGGGGCGGGCGTTCACGTAGAGGTTCCCGCGCGCGGTGACGCCGACGGAGATGATGTCGGGCGTGGCCTTGTAGGTCTTCACGACCTGCGCGTCCGGGAGCTTCACGTCGAGACGTTTCTCGATCTTCTTGAGCTGGGACGAGACGAGGAAGAAGATGAGCAGCAGGAACACGCAGTCGATGAGCGGCGTGAGCTGCACCTCGACCGGGGATTCCTCTTCGTGCTTGATCGCCATGGCGGGCTCCTCCCGGGGACTAGCGCTTCGGCGCGAACGCGCGGCTGACGATCGTCGCGATCTCCTCTTCGAGGATGACCGAGTAGAGGGAGAGGCGGTTGCGCAGGATGCCGTGGACGAAGAGCGCCGGCATCGCGACCGCGAGGCCGGCGACCGTCGTCACGAGCGCCTTGCCGATCGAGTCGGCCAGGACCGAGGCGTCGCCCATCTCGCCGAGCGCGGCGACGGTTCCGAACGCCTCCAGCAGGCCGAGCACGGTTCCGAAGAGGCCCAGCAGCGGGGCGAGCGTGGCGACCGTGGCGAGCATGGCGGACTTGCGGCCTTCGAGCCGCAGCTCGCGGCCGGCCTTGTCTTCGGCGAAGATCTTGGCGGCCTGGAAATCTTCCGCGTCGCGGTGCTCGAGCATCGTCTCCACCACGCGCGCCAGGACGCTGCGGTTCTTCGCGCAGAGCTCCTCGACCTGGCCGAAGGCTCCCTCGCGCCAGGCGCGGACGACGTCCCCGGCGAAACCCGTCGGGACGATGCGCGAGCGGCGCAGGTTCCAGAAGCGCTCCAGCGCGCAACCGAGACCGAGGACCGAGAGCAGCCCGATGAACCACATCGTCTTGCCGCCCTGCCGGAGGTAGGTCGTCCATTCGTCGAGGACCGTTTCGGGCGCGTCCGCGTCCGACGCGGCTTCGGCGGCGGGAGCCGGCGCCGCGGCTTCGGCGGCCGGGGTTTCCGGCGCGGAGACGGGGTCCTGCGCGAAGCAGGGAAGCGCGGCCAGCGCCGCGGCGGCGAAGAGGGAGAGGACGGACGTCTTCATGTTTTTCCGGGGTTGGTTGGAGGTGAAAAGCGGGACGATTGGCGGGGAGCAAGGGCCGTGCCAGCGCGCGGACGGGGCGGATTGCGCCGTGTTCGCCCGCCGTTCCGCCTACGGTCGTATGCAGACGGAGCGCCAGCCTGCGTTCCCGATGACGCGGAACGGCGTTTCATTCTACCCCATCATCCCCCGGATGTCACGAAGAATCGAAGGACGCCCGAAACAAAATATCGCTTTCCATTTCGCCGCGGATGCGGTATTCTTCCCGCCCGTCGCGGCGCGTGGCGCGCGGACCGTTCCGGTCCGGGCGGCGCGGCGCCGGGACGAGGAATCCCCGCATGACAACCGCAGAAATCTCCGCATTGCAGGCCGAAGCGCTCGCCGAAATCGCGGCGGCCGCCGCCCCCGACGCCGTCGAAGCGCTCCGCGTGAAGTACCTCGGCGCGAAGAACGGTCTGCTGCCCGCGATGATGAAAGGCCTTCGCGACGTTCCGCCGGCCGAGAAACCCGCCTTCGGACAGGCGCTCAACGCGCTCCGGTCCGCGGTGTCCGACGCGCTCGCCGCCCGCAAGGACGCGGTCGCGGCCGAGGCCGCGCCCCGCGAGGCGTTCGACTTCTCCCTGCCCGGCAACTGGCGTCCGGTCGGCTCGATCCACCCCGTTTCGGAGGTGATCGAAGAGACGACCCGCATCTTCGCGCAGCTCGGCTTCACCGTCGCGGACGGCCCGGACATCGAGACGGAATTCAACAACTTCGACGCGCTCAACACCGCGAAACACCACCCGTCGCGCGACGCGCGGGACACGTTCTGGCTCGACCCGGAGCGCCTGCTGCGCACGCAGACCTCGTCCGTCCAGATCCGCGAGATGCTCGCGCACAAGCCGCCGGTGCGCATCATCTGCCCCGGCCGCTGCTACCGCCGCGACACGACGGACGCGACGCACGCCGCGAACTTCCACCAGATCGAGGGCCTCTACGTGGACGTCGTCCCGGTGTCGCTCGCCGACCTCAAGTCGACGCTCGCCCACTTCGCCCGCGAGATGATGGGCCCGTCGGTGCAGGTCCGCTTCCGCCCGCACTTCTTCCCGTTCACCGAGCCGAGCGTCGAGGTGGACTTCTCCTGCCACGTCTGCAAGGGCAAGGGCTGCGCCGTCTGCAAGCAGAGCGGCTGGATCGAAGTCGCCGGCGCCGGCATCGTCGACACGCGCGTCTACGAAAAGGTCGGCTACGACAGGGAATGCTACGGGTACGCCTTCGGCATGGGCGTGGAGCGCATCGCCATGATCAAGCACGGCGTCACGGACCTGCGCCTGCTCTACGCCAACGACCTGCGCTACCTGCGGGAGTTCCTGTAGCCATGCCGGAGGAGACCGTCCGCACCGAAACGACGCCGGACGGCGGGACCGTGGTCGTCCGCCGCCGGCGCTCTTCGCACCACCGCCACCGGCACCACCGCCGCCACGGCGACGACGGCGAGGCCGCCCAGCGCCACCGCCAGGACCTGCGGTTCCTCGCGTTCGCGCTTCCGCTCGGCCTGCTCGCGATCGGCTTCCTGCTCTGGATGTCCGTCGTTCCCCGTCCCGGATCGGCCGCCACGCCCGACGAGGACCTGCTCTCCCTTTCCTGGTGGATGATGGGCGTCGGCGGCGTGCTGCTCGCGGTCGCCCTGATCGTCGAGTGGATCCGCCGGGGCGTCGATTCCATCCGGAACGGGGACGACGAAACGGTTTCCTTCCCGGACGGCGACGGGGCCTGATCCATGTCCGCCGCGCCCGCTCCCGCCCGCATCGGCTTCGACGCGTCCTGCGGCGAAGGCGGCGCCCTGCTGGGCCTCGCGGTCCGCGGCCTGTCCGAGCCCGTCGCGCTCCCGCTCGCCAGGGCGACGCCGGAAACGCTCGCCGCGCTCCGCTCCGGCGCCCGCTGCACGGCCGCCCTGCCGGCCGCCGCCGC
>CADBEF010000092.1 GCA_902793555.1 uncultured bacterium
TGCCACGCGCACCGGGGCCGGACGCCCCGCACCGACGTGATGTACGGACCCGGCGGGTTCGCCTACGTCTACCTCTGCTACGGGATGCATGCCATGCTGAACGTCGTAACCGGCCCCGCCGGCCACCCGGAGGCCGTCCTGGTCCGCGGCGTCGAGGGGGCCGTCGGTCCGGGGCGCGTGACCAAGGCGATGCGGATCGCCTGCGGGCTCAACCGCGAGAACCTCGTTTCGTCGGAACGCCTCTGGATCGAGTCGGACGGCGCGCCGCCGCCGCGCTTCAAGTCATCCCCGCGCGTCGGCATCGGCTACGCCTCGAAGCGCGACCAGGCCCGCAAATGGAGATTCTCGGCGACGGGCGACGGCGCATCCGAACCGTCCCGTATGTACGTGAAGCGGTGAAGGGCTTCCGTTCCGGGGTGCGGTTGTGGTAGACTCCGCACGCTGAACGTCCATCCGTCGAGGAGAAGCACGATGAAGATCGCAAAGAAGATCTGCGCCGGCGCGATCGCCGCCGCCCTGACGGCCCTGCTGGCCGGAGTCTCCGCCGCGGCCGACGTTCCGCCGCCCGAACGGCTCCGCGCCCGCGAGTCGTTCGCGAAGGACGGCTTCGGCATCTTCGTTCACTGGGGGCTCTACGCCGCCTGGGGCAAGGGCGAGTGGTACCTGAACAAGTCCCGGATGCCCCTCGCGGACTACGAGGCGAAGGCGGCGGCGTTCAACCCGACGAACTTCGACGCGCGGGCCTGGGCGAAGGCGTTCGCCGGCGCCGGCGCGCGCTACGTCACGATCACGTCGCGCCACCACGACGGCTTCTCGATGTTCGACACCGCGCAGACGGACTATGACATTGTCGACGCGACGCCGTTCCGCCGCGACCCGCTGAAGGAGCTCGCCGCCGCGTGCGCCGGAGAGGGGCTCGGGCTCGGCTTCTACTACTCGCTCCTCGACTGGCGCCGGCCGGACTACCCGCGCGGCCGCGCCACGGACGATTACGGCGCCTACTTCGCCTTCATGACGAACCAGCTCTCGGAGCTGCTCACGGGCTACGGGCCCGTCCGCTGCATCTGGCTCGACGGCGAGTGGGACCACGGCCGCGGCAGCGGCTTCGACTGGCGCCTGCAGGAGCTCTACGGCCTCGTCCACCGCCTCCAGCCCGCGTGCCTCGTCGGGAACAACAGCCACGCGGACCTGCTCGACGGCGAGGACTTCCAGATCTGGGAGATCAACTACCCCGGCGACCACGCCGGCCACATGAACGACCGGCAGACGATTGCCGAGGGCGTGCCGCTCGAATGCTGCTGGTCCACGACCGACGAGGCGTGGGGCTACAACCCCGACGACCCGCTCTCGCGGATGACGGCGACGGAGATCGTCCGGCGCCTCGTCCGCACCCGCGCGCGCGGCGCGAACCTGCTGCTCAACGTCGCCCCCGCGCCGGACGGCTCGATCCCGGAGACGATCCGGACGCGCCTCGCCGAGGTCGGCGAATGGATTCGGCGGTACGGCGACACCGTGTTCGGGACAGAGCCCGCGCGCTACAGGGTGATGGCGACCGTGTCGACGCGCTCCGCCGACGGGCGGACGGTCTGGCTGCACTGCATGCCCGACAAGGCCAACCCGAAATACGGCATGTGGATGAAGTCCTACGACCGCGTCCTCGCCGCGACCGACCTCATGACCGGCGAGCCCGTCCCCTTCGTGCAGAAGGAACACAAAGGCGACCGCATGCTCTCGATCACCCTCGACATCCCCGAGGGCGTCCCGGACTACATCGTCCGGCTCGACGTCGAGCCCTTCGCCTCCCCTGCTTCCGCGCCATGATCGTCTACTTCACGGGAACGGGGAACAGCCTCGTCGCGGCGCGGCGGCTCGCGGACAGGACCGGCGACCGCGCGATCCCGCTCCGCGCCGTCCGGCCCGAGGATCTCGCCGCGGAACGGAGGCTCGGAATCGTCTTCCCGGTCTACTGCTTCGACGCGCCGCCGCCGGTCCGCGAGTTTCTGGCGCACGCCCGGCCCGCGCCGGGCGCCTACGTCTACATCGTCGCGACGTGCGGCGCGAGCGTCGGCCGCGCGATTCGGACGGCCGTCGGTCTGCTCGCCCGGAACGGCGCCGAGGCGGCTCTGAGCCGAAAGCTGCGCTATCCCGACTCCGCGTCCGTTGCCGTCGGCGCGAACACGAACCCGAAGTCCGGCCGCTGCGCGGCGGCGGAAGCCGAGATCGACACCATCGCGCGCGACGTCGAGGCCGGCCGCCGCGACCTGCGCGAAGTCCGCGGATCGTTCGCCGCCGCGCTTGCCGCCACGCGGACGGGCGCCGCGCTCGTCTCGTGGGCGTTCCGCCAGGAGCCCGACCCGGGCCGCTGCAACGGCTGCGGCCTTTGCGCGAAGGTCTGCCCGTGCTCGAACATCGAGGTCGCCGACGGCCGCGCGCGCATCCGGGACCGCGGCCGCTGCGCGCACTGCATGGCCT
Organism: uncultured bacterium; assembly: GCA_902793555.1. GTDB lineage: Bacteria > Verrucomicrobiota > Kiritimatiellia > RFP12 > UBA3636 > UBA3636. The sequence goes on from CADBEF010000092.1 coordinate 2,473, forward strand.
GCGTCCACTTCTGCCCGCGGCAGGCGATGACGATCCGCGGCCGTCGCGTCCGGCCCGAACTGCAATACCGCCACCCCGGCGTGACGGCCGCCGACCTTTTCGCATGAGCAGGGCACCACACGAAGAATCGCGCTTGACTTTCGTTAGATGTCTAACTATACTCCGGGCCCGTGCAACGCAACCTGGGACATCTTCTGGCGGTGGCGCACGAGCGCGCGGACCGATGGCTCGCCGCCGAACTGGCGGCGGCGGGCCTGAAGGGCCTCGCGCCGTCGCACGGCGACGTCCTGGCGCTGCTCTTCCGCAAGGGCGAGGCGACGATGCACGAAATCGCCGCGTTCGCCCGCCGGACGAAGCCCACGACGACGATTCTCGTGGACAAGCTCGAGGCGCTCGGCTATGTCGCGCGCGTTCCGTCCGCGACCGACGCCCGCAGCGTCGTCGTGCGCCTCACCCCCGAAGGCGCGGCGCTGCGCCCGGCCTTCGACGCGATTTCGCGCCGCTTCGTCCGCTTCCTCTATGCCGGACTCTCCCGCGAGGAGGCCGAAACGCTCGAGCGACTTCTCGAAAAATCGCTTTCCGCTCCCCGCCCAACTTCCTAACCACCCAACGATCAAACGATCAAACGACCAAACGATCAAACGATCCAACGACCAAACGACCATGAAAGAAATCAAGACCACCTGCGACATTCCCAACGCCACCGCCATCGATCTCGGGCCGCTGTCCGAACTGAAGGACTACGAGCTCGAACTCGGCCCCGGCGTCAAGATCCCCGGCAAGGTCTTCGGCGGCGCGCCCGTGAAGGCCGGCGGCGCCGACTTCTCCTTCCAGGTCTTCGCGCCCGGGACCGAAGGCGGCTTCTACCATGTCCACAAGGACCACGAGGAGCTCTACTTCTTCCTCGCGGGCGAAGGGCAGTACCAGGTCGACGGCACGAACATCCCGGTGAAGGAGGGCAGCGTCGTCCGCGTCGCCCCCGCCGGCAAGCGCGCCGTCCGCAACACGGGCGACAAGCCGCTCGTGATGCTCTGCGTCCAGTATGTCGCCGCCGCCCCCGGTGCCGTCAACCCGTCCGACGGCACCATCCTGAACGAACCCGTGAAGTGGTAGGAGCCGCGCGATGAAGACCTTCCTGCTTGCATCCGCCCTTGCCGCCTTCGCGGCGTCCTTTGCGGCCGCCACCGAGCCCGCGCCCGCGTTCCGCGACTTCGACGTAAGGAAGGAGTTCGCGGACAACCCGTTCACCGTCTTCACGGGCCGCGGGATGCTGCTGTGCGCCGGCGACCGCGAGAAGAGCAACGCGATGACCATCGGCTGGGGCGCGCTCGGCACGCTCTGGGGCCGCAACAACGCGGTGACGGTCTACGTGGCGGAGTCGCGCCACACGAAGAAGTTCCTTGACGGCGCCACGCACTTCACGGTGATGGCCTTCGACAAGGAGAAGCAGGCGGACGTCCTCGCCTACATGGGCCGCCACAGCGGGCGCGACGGCGACAAGGCCGCCGCGCTCGGGCTGCACCTGGCCTACACCGCGAACGGCACGCCCTACTACGAGGAGGCGCAGGCGGTCTACGAATGCGAGCTGATGTATTCGGCGCCGTTCGAGCCGGACGGGATGCGCGACGTGCCGAAGGCGCTCTACGCCGACTTCCCGGCCGGCGTCCACTCGATGTACATCGGGCGCGTCGTCCGGGCGTTCCGCCGCGACGACTCCGCCCGGGTCGATCCGATCGAGCGCAACAAGGCCGCGATGCGCCGCTTCGAGACCTGCATCAACGAGAACGACCTCGCGCTCGGGCGCGAGCTCATCTCCGAGAAGGCCGCCTTCGCGACGCCCGTCTCGCCCGAGCCGCTCCACGGCGCGGAGGGCTACCTCTCCGTCGTGTCGCTGATGCGCGCGAGCTTCCCGGACGTGCACTGGAAGCTGGAGGAGATGGTCGCGGACGAGACGACCGTCGCCGTGCGCTGGACCTGCACCGGCACCTTCACCGGCGCGGCGCCCTTCGCGGGCATCGAGCCGAACGGCCGGTCGTTCTCCACGTCCGTGATGAACTTCTACTCCTTCGACGAGGACGGCAAGATCGTCTCCGACGTCGCCGCCACCGGCATCGCCGGCATCCTCCAGGGCATCGGCGCCGGCGAGGCGGCCGCTCCCTGACCATCGCCTTCGCGGCGCCGCCGCGCGCTTGACGGCGGCGGCGCGCTCGGCGCGCCGGGGGCGGGAACGCCCAGGACCGTGATGAACCTCACGAACGACGGCTTGCGGGCAGGGTGACGGAAACGGCGGTGCCCGCGCCGGGCGTCGACCGGATGCCGACCCGGCCGTTGTAGAGGGTCGCGATCGCCTTGACGAGGGCGAGCCCCAGCCCGTTGCCCGGCACGTTCCGGCTGCGGTCGGAGCGGTAGAAACGGTCGAAGACGTGCGGAAGGTCCTTCTCCTCGATTCCGGGGCCGGAGTCGGAGACGATCAGGGTGGCCGTCCGGCCGTCCGACGCCACGGAGACGGCCACGCGCCCGCCGCGCGGGGTGAACTTCAGGGCGTTGTCGAGGAGGTTGGCGAAAAGTCGCTGCAGGTGATCGCGCTGCACCGCGACCGGGATCTCGCGATCGGGCCGGGCGAGCGAAAGCGAGAGGCCACGGTCCTCCGCCAGCGTCGAGAACAGCTCGACGGACTCCGCGGCGACCTGTCCGGCGTCGATCGGTTCGCGGTGAGCGGTGCGGCTGCCCGCCTCGGTCCGCGCGATCTCGAGCATGGCGTTGATCATCGACAGCATCGAGGCGCACTCCTCGGCGACGTCCTCGGCGAGCCCGGCGCTGTCGCCGGAGGAGAACGCCAGCTCCGCCCGCCCGCGCAGGCGGGTGATCGGGGTTCGCAGGTCGTGCGCGATGTTGTCCGAGATGGTCCGGAGGTCGGTCACGACGGTCTCCGTCTCCGCGACCATCGCGTTGAAGCCTTCGACGAGGGCGTCGATCTCGCGCCCGCTGCCGACGCGGGGGACGCGGACGGTGTAGTCCCCCTTGCGCACCTTGTCCGCGCCGGCCAGCAGGGCGTTGATGCCGCGCATGAAGACGCCCGAAAGGAGCCAGCCGAGGGCGCTGCCGAGGCAGAGCGTCAGCGCGAGGCAGACGACGCCCGTGACGAGGATGAGCCGCATCGAGCGGGCGTCGTAGAGGTGGGCGAAGACGAAGATCCGTCCGTCGAAGGCGTTTTCTCGGCCGACGCGCCAGTGTCCGCGGCCGACCGTCGCCGTCCCGCGCGCCCCCGGCGCAAGCGCGAGGCCGGCGGCGGCGAGGCGCACCGCCGTCTCCCGCGAAACGGGCGTGGAGGCGAGGATCTCGCGGCCGTCGGGCGAGAGGAGGAGGTTGATGGAGTCCCGCTCCCCGACCTCGTGCTTTTCATCGGAGAACTGGAACGCCATGTGGCCGACGCGATCCGGGGGCGACAGGCGGACCGCCTCGACGCGGTAGTCCGGAGCGGCCAGGTCGAAGACGAACGCCTCGCCGGCGCGCTCGCCGGCGATCCAGTAGCGCGACGGCCCGTCGGAGAAGCAGCAGACCGGGCGGACGTCCGGATGGGCGCGGACGATGGCGGCGCGGATCGCGGGGGGGACGTCGTCCCATCCGATCGCACGCTCCGGCCCGGTGTACTCGGCCCCGGTGAGGTATTCCGCGGAAAACTCCGCGAACTGGAAGTCGAGGTTCGCCTCGGCCTGGCGGATCTGCCGGGCTGCGTAGATGCCGTAGAGGGTCGCGAACCCCACGAGCAGCAGCAGCGCGAACAGGGCGAGGTAGGCGCCCGCGATGCGCGAGCGGAGCGTGGCGAAGGGGCGGCTCCTAGTCGAGGACATAGCCGAACCCCCGGACGGTCCTGATCAGCTTCCTGCCGAAGGGCTTGTCCACCTTTTCGCGAAGCCGGCACATCCGCGACTCGACGATGTTCGTGCCGGTGTCGAAGTCGTACTCCCAGACGTGCTGCATGATCGTGGTCCGGGAGACGACGCGGCCGCGGTTGCGCATGAGGTATTCGAGCAGCTGGTATTCGAGCGGCTGGAGGTCGATGCGGACGTCGGCTCGGAAGACCTTGCGGGACCGCGTGTCGAGCTCGAGGTCCTCGACCCGGAGCGAGGTCTCCTCGGCGACGGACGAGGCGCGGCGCAGGAGGGCGCGCACGCGGGCCAGGAGCTCCGCCACGGAGAAGGGCTTGGCGAGGTAGTCGTCGCCGCCCGCCTCCAGGCCGTCGATCTTGTTCTCGACGGAGCCGAGCGCGCTCAGGACGATGACGGGGAAGGACTTTCCCAGCCGCCGGATCTCCCGGATGAGAGAGAGACCGTCCCGCTTCGGAAGCAGGATGTCGACGACGGCGACGTCGAAGTCCCCGACGCGGACGCGGTCCAGCGCCTCCTCGCCGTCGCGCGCGACGACCGTGGCGAAGCCGTCCTGGCGGAAGGCCCGTTCGACAAAATCGGCGGTCTTGGCGTCGTCCTCGACGATCAGGATGTTCACGCGGGCCATTCTAGGCGCGCCGTCCGCCGCTGTCAATGGAGCCGGCCGAAGATTGCCAAAATGTAATGTTGCGGCAAAACGGCGGCAATCCCCGCGTGGCAGACTGCGCCCGCAACCCGACGAAACAAGGAAAACGCCATGCAACAGCCTGCCCCGCCGTCCCGTCTCCCGCCCGTCTCGGTGGTCCTGCCCGTCTACAACGAGCAGGACTGCATCGACGCCGTCCTGCCGGAGCTCATCGCCGCCTGCGCGGTGTTCGAGGACTACGAGATCCTCGCCGTGAACGACGGTTCGACCGATCGCTCCGGGGAAATCCTGCGCGGCTACGCCCGCCGCGACGGCCGCGTCCGCGTGGTCGCCCTCGACCCGAACTCCGGGCAGAGCGCCGCCCTCTGGGCCGGTTTCCAGAAGGCGCGCTTCCCGATCGTGGCGACGCTCGACGCCGACGGCCAGAACGACCCGCGCGACATTGCCGCCTGCCTCCGCCAGATGCTCGACGAGGGGGCGGACGTCTGCGCCGGCATCCGCGCGGACCGGCAGGACGCCTGGTCCAAGCGCGCGGGGAGCCACCTCGCGAACTTCGTCCGCCGCCTCGTTCTCGGCGACGGCGTCCTCGACACCGGCTGCCCCCTCAAGACCTACCGCACCGCCTATCTCCGGCGCCTCCAGTACTGGAACGGCATGCACCGCTTCCTGCCCGCCCTCTGCCAGGCGCTCGGCGCCAGGGTGGTGCAGCGGCCCGTGGCGCACCGCCGCCGCCTGGCGGGCGCGAGCAAGTACACGAACCTCGGGCGCCTCAAGGTCACGCTCCGCGACCTGGCCGGCGTCGCGTGGCTCAAGTCCCGGACGCGCCGCTTCCGGTTCGACGAGGGGTCCGCCCATGCCTAGCGCGCGCCGGTTTCTGCTTCCCGCAATCGCGAGCCTCCTCTTCGTCCTCGCCTACTGGGGGCCCCAATACGCGCGGCGCGGCCACTGGGAGCCCGACGAGGCCCGCTTCGTCTACGTCGCGCGCGAGATGGCCGCGACGCACTCCTTCCTCGTCCCGCGCCGCAACGGCGAGATCTACGCCCACAAGCCGCCTCTCATGATGTGGCTCGTCCAGGCGGGGGAGTCGATCTTCGGCGAGCCGTTCGGCTCGCGCCTTCCGACGATCGTCGGCGCGTTCCTGTCCGTGCTCGCGTTCTTCTCCATCGCCGCGCGGCTGGCCGGGCGGCGCGTGGCGGTCTACGCCGTGCTGGTCGCCTGCACCTCGGTCCGGTTCTGGTCCTCCCTGGGATTCGGCCAGATCGACGCGCTTCTCACGGGGCTCGTCCTGTCGGCGGCCGCCCTCTTCCTTTCCCGCGACGGCAAGGTGGCGACGGCGAAGATCCTCCCGGCCTTCCTCTGCGCGGGCCTGGCGATGCTGGCGAAGGGACCGGTCGGGCTCGTCCTCCCCGTCCTGGTCGTCGCCTCCATCCGCATCCCGGACCGCGGCGGCCCCTTCCCCGCGCTCTCGCCCGCCCAATGGTGCCTCGGATTCTCCGCCGCCCTCCTCGTGCCCGGGCTGTGGCTGGCCGCCGCGGCGCTGGCCGGCGCCCCAGCCTCCTACTTCCGCGAAATCCTCCTTTCCCAGAACCTCTCGCGGGCCGCGGGCGCCTACGGCCACGTCCGGCCCTTCTGGTACCTTGCCGCGAATTTCCCGATCGGCTTCCTGCCGTGGACGCTTGTCCTTCCCGCGGCCGTCCCGATCCTCCGAAGGCGCAACCCAACGCTGCTCCGCCAGGGCGCGCTCTGGGTCGCCTTCGTCGTCCTGTTCTTCTCCGTCCCGGTGTCCAAGCGCGACGTCTACATCCTCGCCGCCTACCCCGGAGCCGCCCTGATTGTCGCCGCAGCCGCGGACGCCCTCTGGGAGAAGGCGTGGTACCGAAACGCCGTCCAGGCCTTCCTCATCGCCCTTCCCGTCCTCCTGGCCACCGCCGCCTTTGCTCTTCGGCTCGTCGCCCTGGAACTGCATCCGCTGCCGTCCTTCTCGAAAATCGCCGCCGTCGCCGACGGACTGGCCGTCGCCTGCGTGGCGGGCGCCGTCCTGACGGGATTGTGCGCCGGGCTGCCCGCCACGGACCTGGCGAAGCGGCATGGGGCCATGATCCCCGCGCTCGCCCTCGCCGCCGCCTTCCTGTGCCTGGGCGCCCTCGCGATGCCGGCCCTCAATCCCGTCAAGGAGCCGTTCGATCTCGTTCCCGTCGTGGAGCGGACCGTCCCCGCCGGCGGGCGGCTCCTCCTCTTCGACGTCGACGGCGAGTCCCTCGCCCTCCACGCGAACCGCCGCGGCATGCGTCTCGATGACGACGAGTCGATGCGCGCCGCCATGGCCGCCGAGGGCTCCGGCCTCGCGGTGTTCCCGGCGAAGGCGGCCACCAACCTCGTCGAGCGCTATTCGCCGCTCGTCCGGGAAACGGGCCGCGTATCGATGGGCAGAAAGGCCTACGTCTGGGCGCATTTCGCCAACGAGCCCCGTCCGCGGCCGCCGGACGGCGCGAGGGATGCACCATGAGCCTGCTCCTCGCCATCCCCGCCGCCCTGGCGGCCACGACGGTCCTTTGCGCGGTCGGAGCGCCCCGCCTGTGGCTCTGCGGAATCGCGGCGCTCGTCCTGCCACCCGTCGCCGCCTTTGCGGTTTCCCTCCTTGGGGCGCTTGCCGGCAACCACGCGCTGTTCGCCGCGTGCCGCACGCGGACCGCCCGGCGGGTCGTCGACCGGATCGCCCGCGGCCGCCTCTCCCGGCTCGGCCGTCCGCCGCGCCTGCGCGCCGGCATTTCCGGGGTCGTTCTCCTGCGGCAGGCGCCGTGCCCCGGCGCCGTCACGACGATTCTCCTCGCTCGCGCCAGCGTCTCGACGCGCGACTTCCTGATCGGGTCGCTGGTCGGCTTCCTGCCCTCGACCCTCCTGACGGTCCTGCTGGCGGGGACGGCCTCCACCGTCCTTCCCGAGGGCGTCCTCGCCTGGACGTCCGCCGCCGTGGCGCTGGTTGCCGCAATCGTCTGGCTGGTCCAGGGGAGAGGCGAAACGCGCTTCCGTTCCGGGGCGCGGTTGTGGTAGACTCCGCGGCCATGGACATCGAGACAGCCAGGGAGTTCTTCTCCAACGACCGATTCGCGACCGAGAACGGGATCACGCTCGAGGAGCGCGACGAGCGCCACGCCGTCGCGAGCCTCGCGCTCGCGGAGCGCCACCGCAACGCGCACGGCGGCGTGATGGGCGGCGCGATCTTCACGCTCGCCGACTTCGCCTTCGCGGCGCTTACGAACGGCCCCGGCCGCTCGACCGTCGCCCAGCAGGTCTCGGTCAGCTTCCTCGCCGCGCCCAAGGGCTCGCGGCTCGTCGCCACCGCCCGCTGGCGCAAGGACGGCCGCAGCTCCTGCGTCGTCAATGTCGA
>CADBEF010000093.1 GCA_902793555.1 uncultured bacterium
GTGCACGAGGAACTGCAGCGAGACCAGCGACAGGACCAGCAGCAGCACCAGCGGCCCCCAGTAGAGCAGCACCGGGCGCGCCCAGGCCATGAGCGGCAGATCCCAGAGCGGCAGGTGCTCGTTGCCCTGCATCAGGCCGTTGAAGAACCCGCCGTAGACCCGCTGGTAGAGGGCGAGCGCCGAGCCTTCGAGGCCCTCGCTGGCCGAGATCATCCCGCCCGGCCATGGCGACGGGAACAGCTCCGGCCGCAGGTATTCGGTCAGGAGCGCCTGCTCCTGCCACGTGCCGTGGTCCCAGCGGAAGCGCCAGGGCAGCATCAGCTGGCGGTTGAAGTAGCGCATCAGGCCCGACGTCGGCGCGAAGCACGACACGAGCGTCACCACCATCACCAGGATCAGCTCGCGCGTCGACAGGGCGTAGGTCCCGACGAACGATCGACGGTCGCGGTTCCGGGCAGGCCAGTCCAGCGCTTCCCACAATGCCGCAAGGACCAGTCCGACCACCGCGAGGCGAAGCCATCCGACAACAGCCACCTCTCCCGCCGCCCGCGCCGCCAGTCCGGCCCCGACGACATGCGCCGCCGCAAACAGGAGCGCGTGGCCGGCGAAGCGCGGGACGCCCATCGCCGCGATCCGCGGCTTCGCGAGCCGGGCGACCAGCCCCGTCAGGGCCGAAAGGACCGCCCCGATCGCGAGAAACGCGACGAATCGCAGAAGCCAGTATCCGAAAACGAAGCCCGCGACGCCCCCGCCGAACGCACCGGCGTCCGGCAGCGGGGCGACGGCCGTGACGCCCGACCAGGCCCACAGTCCCGAAACGGCGGCGAAAAACGCGAGGCCGGCGAACCGGAACGCACGGTAGCCGCGGGGCGTCCGGGTGATGCGGTCGAGAAGGCCGCACCCGCCGTTCCAGACGATGCCGAGGAACATGAAGTAGAAGAACGCGCTGGCCGGCATCTGGTTGCCGACCATCGACGTGCCGCGGAGGACCCAGTCGTGGAACCCGGACAACCCGGAGATCATGAACAGGCCGATCAGGCTGAAGACGACCGAACGGATGGTGATGAAACGGGCCGGCTTCGAGGAAGAATCCTGGGACAGGGACATGGCGGGAATTCCTTGTTGCCGGTCCCGGGCTTCGGGCCGGCGTGTGTGCGTGGGAAAAGCTACCACATCACGCTCTCGCGCGCAAGCCAAAAAAATAGGGAAAACCCCGATTTTCCGGTGTATTCAAGAGTATGCATCCAAAAGTCGAGGGATTTCGACGGGTGGGTACTCCGGTATGCAGGTGCGAGCTCGCGAACACGGGCTTCCCCCGGCGCCGGAAGTATGCTAGACTCCGCACCATGAAAGCCCGCTTCCTCTTCGTGGTGGTCACGCTCTGTGCCGCCGTCGCCGCCGCCAAACCGCCGCCCGCGGCGTCGTTCGCCGACTTCGACCGCCGCGCCCGCGAGGGCGCCGAGCTCTCCGTCGTCTTCTTCGGCGGGTCGCTCACCTGGAGCGCCAACGCCAGCGATCCGAACCGCACGGGGTTCCGGCCGCTCGTGGCGGAGTGGCTGCGGAGGAAATACCCCGCCGCACATTTCCGCTTCCATGACGCCGGTCTCGGCGGCACGGGGTCCATGCTCGGGATCTTCCGGCTCGACCGCGACGTCCTCGCGCACGGGCCCGACCTCGTCTTCCTCGACTTCGCCTGCAACGACGGCGGCGGCCCCGAGGCGCTCGCGCAGTCGTGCTGCTACGAGTCGATCCTCCGGCGGCTCGTCGGGCGCGGCGTCCCCGTCGTGCAGATGTTCTTCACGTTCGGCTTCTGGGCGCGGAACCTCGACGCCCCCGGGGCCGGACACCCGCAGCTCGAGGCCTACCGCCAGCTCGCCGAGGCCTACTCGACCGGCGTCGGCGACGTCTACCGCGACGGCCCCCTTTTCCGCGACCTGCGCGCCGGGAAGGTGTCGCCCGGCGAAATCTGGCCGTTCGACGAGGCCCATCCCGGCGACCTCGGCTACCGCTACTTCGCCGCCGCCGGCATCATAGGCTTCGAGCGCGCGGTCGCGGGCAATCTCGTCTGCCGCGTCCCGGAAACGCCCGTGTTCGGCGACGTGGCGGATCTCTCGCGGAGGGACGCCGCGGAGCTCCCGCTGTCCGACGGTTGGTCGAGGAAGCAGACCTACCGCACCTCCCTCTGGTTCGACGGGCTTTCCTCGCGCTGGATGGACGGCGTCGCCGTCTTTTCCGGCACGAACCGCGCGCCGATGGAGGTCCGCGCGAAGGCGAACCTCGTGGGCGTCTTCGGCGAGGCGGACGAGAACGCGCTCGACTGCGAAGTCCGCGCCGGATGCAAGCCGCTGGCGACCTTCCGCGGCAACCACGGGGCGGGGCAGGGCAGGCTCTTCATCTGGCGGCAGGCGCTCGTGCCGGGATGGGAACGCGGCGAAGCGGACGAACGGGACTTTTCGTTCGATCCGGTCCCTTCGTCCGACGGCGCAGGCGAGTTCCGCATCGGCGCGATCTGCACCGCGACGATCCGCCCCGCCGCCGTTCCGGCCGCGGCGGAGGCGCCCGCCCTCGACATCGACGCCATCGACCACGGGCGGCAGCAATAGCCCCGCCCGCGCGCCATGCCGTTGCTCCGCGTTCCTTACTGCGCGAAGACGCCGTCGAGGGCGCGAGTGGCGCCGGTGCGGACGAAGACCGGGATGGAGGAGAGCGGCGCGGGGGCGTCGACGGCGCGGCCGCCGTCGAAGGCCTCGCCCGTGCGGGCGTCGGTCCAGCGGTCGCCCGCGGGGAGGACGACGCGGCGCGAGGTCGCGCCGGGCTCGAGCACCGGGGCGACGAGCAGGTCGCGCCCGAAGAAGTACTGGTCGGCGAGGTCGCGGCACGCGGGGTCGTCCGGCGCGTGCCAGAACATCGGCCGCATGAGCGGCGCGCCGGTCTCGGACGCCTCGCGGAAGAGTTCGCGCAGGTAGGGGCGGAGGCGTTCGCGCAGGCGGACGTGCGCGACGAGGATCTCCTGTGCCTCGGGGCCGTAGGACCAGACTTCGTTGGGCGCGCCGGAGCCGCACGTTCCGCCGCCCTCGGTGCCGGGGCCGGGCTCCTGCGGGTCGCGGCTGCCGTGCAGGCGCATCACCGGCGTGAAGGTCCCGAAGGCGAACCAGCGCACGAGCAGCTCGCGGAACTCCGGGGTCCGGGCGTCGACGCCGAAGAAGCCGCCAAGGTCGCAGTTCCACCACGGAATGCCGGCCATGCCGGCGGAGAGGCCGATGGCGACCTGGTTGCGGAGCGCCCACCAGTCCGACGGGATGTCGCCGGACCAGAGCAGCGCGCCGTACTTCTGCGAGCCGGCCCACGCGCTGCGGGAGAGCGAGACGACCTCCGTCTCGCCGTCGGCGCGGAGGCCCTCCCAGACCATCCGCTCGTATTCGCGCGGGTAGAGGTTTCCGACGCGCGAGGCGGGGCCGGCGTGGAAGAGGAAGTTGTCGGGGTCTGGCGTGCAGGTTTCGGGTTCCGCCAGGTCGAGCCAGAACGCGCGGAAGCCGTAGGCGCGGTAGGTCTCGCGGAGGCGCTCCCAGACCCACGCGCGGGCGGCGGGGTTCGTGGCGTCGAGGTGCTGCGTGCGCGCCCCGGCGCAGAGGCCCTCGTTCGGGCCGCGGATCGCGCGGACGAGGAAGCCGCGCTCCTGCATCTCGGCGCGGTGGCGCGAGCGCTCGTCGACGGTCGGCCACACGGAGACGACCGGCTCGACGCCCATCGCGCGCAGCTCGCGCACCATCCCGGCCGGGTCGGGCCAGAAGGCGCGGTCGAAGTCCCAGTCGCCCTCGTAGACCCAGTGGAAGTAGTCGGCGACGATCGCGGAGAGCGGGATGCCGAGCTCGCGGTAGCGGCGCGCGACGCCCATCAGCTCGTCCTGCGTGCGGTAGCGGCACTTGCTCTGCCAGAAGCCGAGCGCCCACTCGGGCATCGCGGGGACGTGGCCGGTGGCGTCCGCGTAGGCGCGCAGGATCGCGGCGGGCGTCGGACCGGCGACGATCCACCAGTCGATGCGGTCGGAGGACGCGGCGCGCCAGGTCATGAGGTTGCGGCCGAAGACGGCGGAGCCCTGCGCGGGGTTGTTCCAGAGCAGGCCGTAGCCGCGGGAGGAGACGACGAACGGGACGGTGGTCTGCGAGTTGCGCTGCACGAGCTCCAGCTCGCAGCCCTTGAGGTCGAGGTTCGGCTGCTGGTACTGGCCCATGCCCCAGAGGCGCTCGTCGGGGTCCGACTCGAAGCGCTGCGCGACCGCCCAGCCGCCCGTCGCGAAGGCGCGGAACTCGCGCGCGGCCACGCGCTGGATGCTGCGGCGCGGCGGGTTGGCGTTGCGCACGTACTCCTCGAGGAGGAGCTTGCCGGAAAGGTCGCGCAGGACCAAGCGGCCGGTGGGGGAGACCTCGGCCTCGACCGTCGCGGCGCGGAGGACGCGGCCGCCGTCTGGCGTCTCGGCGCACGTGGCGGCGGTCGTCCCGACGGGCTCGTCGAGCGCGCCGGCCTCGGCGGGCATCGAGGCCTCGTGCGTGGCGCGGACGCGGACGCCCGCGCCGTGCGGCTCGATCCAGAGAAGCTCGGGTCCGTTGCGGACCTCGAGGCGGTTGTTCGCGAAGGTGAAGATCATAGCGAATACGGAATGCTGGATGCCGGATGCCGAATGCTGAATGCTGGATGCCGAGTGCCGAACGGCGGTCGTGGAAAGCGCGATCGGAGGGCGATCAGCGGACGACGATGACGGTTGCGAGCGGCGTGCCGGCGAAGCAGCGCAGCACCCAGGAGTCGGACGGCTGGTCGAACTCGACGGCGAGCTTGCAGTTGCCGAGCGAGGCAGCGGGAACCGACTCGGCCAGCTTTCGGAACGCGTTCTCGCCGATGCCGGGGTTGCCCCAGTTCACGGGGTTCGAGACGAGGACGACGGACTCGTCCTTGCCGCTCTGCGCCCAGTGGCTCTCGATGTCGAGGTCGAGCACGGCCTGTCCGGTCTGGAAGACGTTGTCGAAGTTCTCGAACTTGGACGTGAGGGTCAGGAAGGGCTCCGAGGTCGAGCGGCCCTCGCGCGGGATGCCGAGTCGGATGCGGATCGGCTCGGTCGTGCCCGCCGTGAAGTTCTCGCGGACCATCGATGACATGCGCACGACGCCGTTCGTGCCGGAGATCTCGAGCGAGCAGGGGCCCTTGGCGAGCGCCGCGGGGGAGAGACAGAGGCGGTTGGCGATCTCCAGCTCGGCGTTGCGGACGCGCAGGACGTTGCCGCCCGAGCCCTCGCCGCGCGCGAGCTGCACCTGGCCCTGGAACCAGGCCGCGGCGCCGTCGACGATCTCCACGACGTTGGAGCCGCCCTGGAGGCCGCCGATGAAGAGGGTCGTGGCCCATTCGCTGACCTGGGTGCCCGTGCCGCCGACGTAGACCGCGTTGGAGACGACGAACCGGTTGAAGTCGCCGCCGATGCTGTCGTCGTTGGAGCTGTTGAAGGTGCCGCCGACGCCGATCCAGTAGTCGTTCGTCACGACCGCGCCGTCGCGCACGACGAAGGCGTTGCCGTCGTCGCCGCCGCGGACGCCGACGAGGATGCCGGTGAGGTTCTCGACCTTCCGGTCCCCCTTGTAGGACTCGACGTCGGAGAGGTGGAGGCGCGCGCCGTTCTCGACGACGAGCGTGTTGTTCGTGGCGGAGCGGCCGCCTTCCTCGCGGCCGACGTTGAGGACGGACTCCAGCTCCATGTCCTTCGGCAGGATGGTCCAGACCGTGTCCGTGCCGGAGACGACGCCGGTCTGGCCGGAGGCGCCCTGGCCGACGATGAAGTGGCGGGAGAACACGGTCGCCCCGTCGTCGAACGCGAGGCTCGCGCCGTCGCCGGCGAGCTTGAACGTGAGGTTCGTGGCGAACGTGCCGGCGCCGGAGACGCGGAGCAGGCCGCGCGGCGCGTGGAGCGTCATGCCGTCCCACGTGTCGAGCGCGACCGACGCGCCGCTCTCGAACTCGTAGGAGGTGCCGTCGGGCTGGTTCCAGGGGAAGCTCGACTGGAAGTTGCCGACCGACGCGCCGCCGGAGACGACGATGCGATCGTATTCGGGCGGCGTGTCGAACTTCTTCTGGTCGTTGGGGTACTCGAGGACGAGGTTCGTCACGACGGCGTGGTCGTCGATGCGGATCTCCGACTCGTAGTGGCGCCCGGCAACGGTGAGGCGGTCGAAGACGGTCCCGCTGCCGGCGACGAGCAGGGAGAACCCGGTTCCGTTGCCGTCGAACGGCGAGAGCGTGACCTTGGCGTCGCGGCCCGTGACGCCGTTCACGAAGCGGTTCGTGGTGTTCGGCCACATCGCGAGCATCCGCAGCCCCGAGACGGCGGTGTCGGCGCCGCTCGCGGTGAAGTGCCCGTGCGAGTAGAACTCGTGGGCGTTGTTGTCGGTGTCGAAGAAGTTCAGGTGGCCGCCCGCGATCGTCAGGTTGCCGTTCTTCGTTTCGACGAAGCCGCCGTTGCCGGCGCGGAACGAGACGCCGGCGGGCAGCGTGATCGTGAGGTTGGCCGGATCGTTCTGGTACTGGCCGACGGAGATGTTGCCGAACAGAATGTCCGACGAGGCGGTGACGCCGTGCGTGCCCTGGCGGAACGTGACGGTGTCCGTGCCCGCAACGGGGACGGCCTCGGAGACCGGATCGTACTCGGAGTCGCCGCCGACGCGCCAGTTGCCCGGCGTTTTCCAGTTGCCGGGATTGGGGGCCGTGGAGCTCCAGAAGAGATTCTCCGCCGCCGCGGGGAGCGCGAGGAGGGAGGCGAGCGCAAGGAGCCCGGAGAGTCGTGTGTTCATGGCGGCGTGTTGCGGGATGGAAAGGAAAATCGGAAGCGGCGGTTCGCCGCATTCCTAGTCGCGAAGTATAGAGCCACGCGCGCAGGAACGCAAAGAAAAAATTACAAAATTCTGAGAAACACTAGACTTATTAAATGTCGCCGTTCTAGCGAAAACGCGGAGAGGCGGCGCAACGCGAGGGGGCGGACTAGCGCGGGGTGGTGCGGAGGGACCAGACGTCGGCGGGGTCGTCCGTGAGGACGCGGGCGCCGAGGCGGAAGGGCGGGTAGCCGGTGCAGTAGCCGCGGAAGAGGAGGACGTGCGCGCCCTTGGAGAGGCGGACGGGGCGCGAAGCCAGGCGGCGGAAGTGCGGGGAGGACGGGTCGTCGCGCCAGTCGGACGCGGCGGGCGTGATCTCCTCGCCGTCGAGGAACCACCGGGCGGTGGTCATCGGGTGGCTTTGCAGCTCGAGCGTGGCATCGAGGTCGCGCGCGGCGCGCAGGACCGTGGCGCCGTACCAGAGCTGCGCGCCGAGGCCGACGGCGACGCGCGTGTCCGTCTCGGCCAGGGTCGCGGTCTTCCAGCGCAGCGGCTCGCGGGGGGACTCCCACCAGCCCGTCGTCTCGGGGCCGGAATAGGCGGCGGCGAAGTCGGGCGCGGCGAGGCGCGCGTCGGGCGCGAAGCGGGTCTTGTCGAAGTAGTCCGCGACGAGCGGCTTCTGCGGCGGCGAGGGGTCGTAGGACCAGCCGACGGCGGCCGGGCCGCCGAAGGGGCCGAGGACGGACCATTCGCGCGGGACGAGCCCGGTGTCGGCGGGGGCGAGGCGCATCGGCGCCCAGGCGCCGGGGAAGAGGCGCGCCTCGGTTGGTTCGTCCCAGGTCTCGGTGGAGGCGGAGCCATCGGCGTTGCTCCACCAGAGGCGGTGGTGGCCGCCGAGGTTCGCCTCGAAGTCGCAGCGCGTGCGCAGCGCGCCGGAGAAGGGCGCGTCCTGGCGCGGGAATGCGGCGCGCGGAATCGCGACGGCGAGCGTGAAGCCGAGTCCGTCCTCGTCCTTCGCCCAGCCGTAGCGGGCGCCGGGGATGCGGGCGGCGTGCGCGAAGCGCGTTTCGCCGACCGGGGTCTTGAAGCCGACGGGATGCGCGTCGGGGCCGGTCCATTCCGGATAGAACGCCATGCCGAGCGGGGCGGGGTTGCCGTCCTTGCCGCGGAAGAGGCCGAAGACGAACCGCACGTCGCCGGGGCGGCCGGCGTCGGGGCCGGGCACGGGCGCGGCGGGGTCGCCCTGGAAGTGGAACGAGAGCGTGTCGGCGCCCTGGTCGTGCGCGAAGAGGCGGTAGGGGTCGGCGAGGCGCGGCGGGTCGAAGGGCGCGCCGGTGCGGACGTGCCAGCGCAGCAGGAGCGCGTCGGGCGTCCAGAGCGGGCGCACCTCGACGGATCGACCCTCGCCCGCCTCGATGAGAATCGGCTCGGCGTCCTCCCAGCCGCGCATCGAGCCGCCGCGCAGGTCGGCGCCGCCGAAGGCGGGGGCGAAGGTCGCGACACGCGCGCCGGCGGCCCCGCCGCGGAGGGCGAGCGCCATCTCGGGCGGGTCGGCGATGTCGGCAAGGCGCAGCGGGACGGACGCCGGGAGCGTGTCGAGCCGGCGCACGGGGTTGCCGGCGAGCGTCCATCCCTCCATCCGGTAGAGCAGCGGCATGCACTTGCCGGCCGCGTAGTAGACGGCGCCGTCGTCGCGGTTGCCATAGATCGTCCCGACGAAGAACTCGCCGCCCTGGCGGTAGACGCCCTGGTCGCCGCGGAAGGTCTCCGGCGCGAAGAGCGTGTCGACGTAGAGGCCGTCCTCGGTGAAGAGCAGGACGCCGCTGCGCGTCTGGTCGATCACGGAGAGGAGACCGCCGATCGGGCGGAAGATCCGCATCGCGCCGAGGAACGCGCCGCGCGCGCCGTCGTGCAGCAGGTCCGTACGGCCGGCGCGCCAGACGAGGCGCATTCCGTCCTTGCCGTCGGGCGCGTAGTGCGAGATCTTGTGCTGGGCGCCGAAGTTGGCGGAGAAGTTCCGGCCGCCGCGCGCCTGCACCCAGACGTCGCCCGCCGGCGAGGCGTCGGCCTGCATCCAGTCGCTCGTGAAGGCGTCCGCCAGCTCGTGCGCGCCGTCGAGCGCGGTCGCCGTCCCGGCGCGTCGCGCGGCGAAGACGGGGTCGGAGAGGACCTTGCGCCACCGCGAGAAGACGGGGTTGCCGTGCGCGTCGAAGCGCTCGGGGTCGAGCCGCCAGACGTCGGGCGTTTCCGCGCCGATCGCGAGGTAGGAGAGTCCGGGCAGCCACTTCTGCCCGTGGTAGGTGAGGACGCCACGGGGCAGTTCGCAGGGGCGCTTCTCGTCGTCGGAGATCGCGCCGTCGCCGTCGGCATCGCTCCAGAAGAGCCACCGGTCGCCCTCGCGCAGGATCGCGGCGGAGAGGCGCAGCGCGCGGCCGTCGTCGGAAAGGCGGTAGACGGCTCCGTTCACCTCGCTCGCGAAGTAGAGCCGGCCGCCGGCGCGGACGACGGCGAGCTTGTTCAGGGCGAGCTCCCGCTCCGGGCGGAGCCCGGGCCAGACGGCGTCCGGCGTCCACGCGCCGCTCGCGGCGTCGATGCGCCAGCGCACCAGCCAGCCGCCGTGTCCCGGGACGTAGGCCAGCTCCGGATGGTCGGGGTCGACGCCCCAGCCGTTGTTGGCGAACGTCTGCCAAGCGGGGAAGGCGCGAAGGAGCGCGCCGGTCTCGCAGTCCCATTCGGTCAGGCGGTTCGGGCCCTCGACCTCGACGACGAGCAGCCGGTCGCGTCCGTCCGCGCCGCGGCGGACCGCGAGGCGCGTCGGCCGCAGAAAGGTCTCCGGATCGAAGGCGCCGGGCGTCTGCGCGTCCGCGCGCCCGAAGCACTTCTCGACGCGGCCCTTCGGCGAGAGCTGCCATACGTGGTTGCGCGACGGGTCGGCGACGTAGAAGAGCCCCTGCGAATCGACCGCGAGGTCCGTCGGGGCGAGGCCTGCGGGAACGTCGAAGAGCTCCGCCGGATCGCCGGCGGGCAGTCCCGCGCGCAGCGGAAGGCGGGCGACCGCGAAGCGGCCGTCGGCCGGCTCGTGCAGGACGAAGAGCGCGTCGCCGCGCAGCGCGAAGGCGTGCGGACGGCGGAGCGGGACGGCGGCGAGCCGCGCGCCCGTTTCGCCGTCGTGCGCGGTGAGCGTGTCCACGAACTCGGTCCTGCTCTCCTCCGGCCAGTCGCGGTTCCACTCGGGATGCCAGACCGGGACGATCTTCCCGCGCTGCGCGAGCCAGACGACCGAACGGCCGCCGCCGGCGGGCGCGGCGACCATGTCGGCGACCGCGCCGGGGGGCAGGAATCCGCCGGAGCGCGCCGGGGCGCTGTCCGGCCCGAACGGGCGCCCGTCGGAGCGGTAGACGAAGTCGCGCGTGCCGTCGCGGCTGCACGCC
>CADBEF010000094.1 GCA_902793555.1 uncultured bacterium
CGCGCGGTTCGGCGCGGACGGCCTTCCGGACGGCTCGGTGCAGGTGGACTTCCGCGGCGTGGCGGGGCAGAGCTTCGGCGCGTTCCTCGCGCGGGGCGTGACCTTCGCGCTGCGCGGCGAGGCGAACGACTACGTCGGCAAGGGCCTCTCCGGCGGCCTCATCGCGATCCTGCCGCCCGAGGCGCGCGAGGGCGACGTGCTGGCCGGCAACGTGATCGCCTACGGCGCGACCTCGGGCGCGATCTATGTCGGCGGACGCGCGGGCGAGCGCTTCGGCATCCGCAACTCGGGCGCGACGCTCGTCGCGGAGGGGATCGGCGACCACGGGTGCGAATACATGACCGGAGGCGTCGCGCTGATCCTGGGGCCGACGGGCGTGAACTTCGCGGCGGGCATGACGGGCGGCGTCGCCTACATCCTGGACGAGACGGGCGACCTGGACCTGAGCTGCAACCTCGACTCCGTGGACCTCTTCCCGGTCGAGGAGGGCTCGGACGACGAGGCCGCGCTGCGCGCGCTCCTCGCGGAGCACGCCGCCCGCACCGGCTCGCCCAAGGCGCGCCGCATCCTCGACGGCTGGCCCTCCTTCCGCCCGCGTCAGCCCCTGAGGGCCGCGTCGACGCCGGCGCGAAGCTCGGCGACCTTGGCGGCGACGGCGGCGGGCAGCTCCGCCGCGGGGACCTTCTCCGCGAGGGCGACGACCGCCGAGCCGCAGACGACGCCGTCGCCGTGCGGCGCGAGGCGGGCGGCGTCCTCGCCGGTCGAGACGCCGAAGCCGAGGCACAGCGGCAGGTCGCAGCCCCTGCGGATGCGCGCGGAGAGCGCGGCGACGTCGGAGAAGTCGAGCCCGCCCGTCCCGGTCACGCCGAGGCGCGTGATCACGTAGAGGAACCCGCCCGCGCCCTTCGCGATCTTCGCGAGGCGCGCGTCGGTCGTCGTCGGCGCGGCGAGTCGGATGACGTGCAGCCCGTGCGCGCCCGTGGCGGCCTCGAGCTCGCCCGCCTCCTCCGGCGGGATGTCGACGCACAGGACGCCGTCCGCGCCCGCCGCGGCGGCGTCGCGCGCGAGCGCCCCGTAGCCGTAGGCGAAGAGCGGGTTGCCGTAGCTGAAGAGCACGACGGGCGTCGCGTGGCCGGCCTCGCGGAAGCGCCGCACCATCGCCAGCGCGCCGCGCAGGTTCATGCCGCCCTTGATCGCGCGCTGCGACGCGCGCTGGATCACGGGACCGTCCGCCGTCGGGTCCGAGAACGGGATCCCGAGCTCGATCACGTCCGCGCCGTGCCCGGCGGCGGCCGTCATCATCGCGAAGCTCGTCTCCGCGTCCGGGTCGCCAGCCGTGAGGTAGATCACGAGCGCCTTGCGTCCCTGCGCCTCCAAGTCGGAAAAGGTCTGGTCGATGCGGTTCATGGAAGGGTTGAAGGATTGAAAGGGTTGAAGGGGTTGGAACGGCGCGGGATTCTAGCTGTTTCTATCAATAGAGTCAAGCCCCATTCCGACCGCCGATCATTTTCGGGTTGAATATTCCGGTCTTGATCCGCTATTATAGCCATTAAGTGAGGGGGCGTTCCGCCCCGCACCGGCCAACGGCATGGAAACGATCGTCGAAGAACTGCGGAGGAACCGCGAGAGCGGCGCCCGGCGCCTGGAAGGCGAGTACCGCGCGGGCCTGATGACCCTCGCGCGCCGCTTCTGCGCCGACGAGGGCGACGCCGAGGAGCTCGTGAACCGCACCTTCGCGGCCGTCGTGGAGGGCATCGACGGATACGTCGAGCAATCCGCCTTCTTCGGGTGGATGTGCCAGATCCTGTCCAACCTCCACGCCGCGGACGTCCGCCGCAAGTCGAACCGCACCGAGAGCTCGGATGCCGACGCCGTGTCCGGGGCCGCGGACGCGGACGCGACCGAACGGCTCTTCCGCGACGTCGACGCCTCGCTCCTGCGGGACGCCGTCGCGGCGCTTCCGGACAACATGCGCGAGGTCCTGCTGCTTCACTATTTCCTCGACATGCCCGTCGCCAAGATCGCCCGCTTCCTCGCCATTCCGTCCGGCACGGTCCTGAGCCGCCTGCACTACGCCCGCCTCGCCCTGGCCGGCAAGCTCGGCATGCAGAAGCCGGGCGTCCGGCTCCTGGTTTTCGCGCTCCTCCTCGCCGCCGGGCTCGCCATCGGCGGCGCCCTCTACACGCTGGGGGCGGGAGCGCTGAAATCTCACGCAGAGAACGCAGAGAGCGCGGAGACGGTATCTCACGCAGAGAGCGCAGAGGACGCAGAGGCTCCGAACGCCGCCGAAGGCGGCTTCCAACGCGCGCGGAGCGCGCTTCCAACGCCGGCGGAGCCGGCCTCGAACGCCGCCGAAGGCGGCTTCGAACCCGCATTCTCTTCACCCACTTCAACCCCGGAGACCCCCGCCATGAACGCCAAACCCCTCCTCGCCGCCGCCTCGCTCGCCCTCGCCGCCGCGCCCGCCACCGCCACGTGGGTCCCGACCGCGGACTCCACGACGTCCGCGCCGAAGTTCACGGACGGCAACTTCGTCATCTCGTGGAACACGGGCAACAAGCAGCTCAAGTACGTGTCGCACGATGCGTCCGTCTCCACCGTCTGCGACATGACAACATTCAGCGAGGACGTCGACGCCGTCGCGGGCTACTCGCACCCCACGCAGGTCGCCGGTTCCGGGTTCGCCGGCAAGTCCGGCATCACCCGCGTCATCCTGCCGGAGGCGTGCTACGGCATCAACCAGCAGTCCTTTTCGAGCATGGCCGACCTCGAGTCGGTCGTCATCTCCTCGCAGACCCGGATCGGCGGCAAGCAGGCCTTCTCGAGCAACAAGAAGCTCTCGACCATCACCCCGCACGGCGTGGCGGAGACGAACGGTGTCGTCTTCCTTCCCGAAACCGTCACGGCCATCCCGGCGAACTGCTTCCAAGGCCTCAACAGCACGGCCCTCAAGCACGTGATCGCCCTCGGCGCCACCGACTTCGGCGGCGATGCCGGCTTCCAGGGATGCAACGGACTGGAGACCGTGACGGTCCAGGACATCAAGCACCTCTACGTCTACATGTTCCAGAGCTGCTCCGCGCTCACGAACGTCGTCGCCCTGTCCCGGGGCAATCCGTTCTCCGGCATCGTGTCGATTGGCGGAATCCAGGCGTTCCAGAGCTGCTCCTCGTGGACGCAGCCGTTCGACTTCTCCGCGGCGACGTTCACGTCGCTGCCGCAACAGATGTTCTACGGTGCGAAGAAGGTTCCGGAGTTCCGCCTGCCGGCGACGCTGACCTCCTTCAACAAGCAGGCGCTCCGCTGCGACGACTACGCGCTCTCCGTTCCGCGCCGCATCTGGTTCTACGGGCCGCCGCCGACCTACATGTACTGGGCGTCGAACGACCCGGACTACCTCTGGTACGTGCCGGCCAACAAGTCCCGGCAGACCGTCTTCGTCCCGGAGCAATACGCCGTCGCGTGGACGAACGCGCTCTCGAACCACGGGACGTGGACCGCGATCACGGACACGGACCGCGCGCGGGCGGACTATCCGACGAAGCTCGAGGACGTGATGGTCAAGGCGCGAGGCTCGAAGTTCGACCTCGTGCCGGCGAAGGTGAAGGACTCCGACGTGCTTGGCCTTTCGACCGAAGGTTGTGTCGGCAGCCCCTGCTACATCGTTCAGTGGCGCGAGGCCGCGCCCGGCACGATCGTGCTCATCAAGTAGACCCCTCGTTGTGTGTCCGCGCTGCGCGCGGACACCCCCAAAACCGCCGCCATGAATCAAACGCAGACCATGTGCAACTTCGCGGTTCCGCCGATGGAGCGGATCCGCGTCGGCTTCGTCGGAATCGGGGAACGCGGCACGACCGCGGTCTTCCGCGTGTCCGGCATTCCCGGAACGGAGACGGCCGCGATGGCCGACCTGCGCCGCGACCAGTGCGAGCGCGCGAAGGCGTGGCTCGAGGAGCGGGGGCGCCCCGGCGCGAAGCGGATCCACGGCGGAGCGGAGGAGTCGTGGAAGGCGGTGTGCGACGACCCCGACGTGGACGTCGTCTACGTGACCGCGCCCGCGCCGCTGCACCCGCGGATCGTCCTCTACGCGCTGCGCGCCGGGAAGCACGTTCTCACCGAGGTGCCGGGCGCGCAGACGCTCGACGAGGCGTGGGAGATCGTCGAGACGTGCGAGAAGGCCCGCCGCCACTGCATGATGCTCGAGAACTGCTGCTACGGCGAGATGGAGATGCTCGCGTGGAACCTCGCGCACAAGGGGCTCCTCGGCACGCTCGTCCACGCCGAGGGCGGCTACATCCACAACCTCGTGTGGAGGCAGCTCGAGGACAACTTCCGCAACCGCGCGAACTTCGGCGGCGGCACGGTCCACGGCTTCGGCAACACCTACCCCACGCACGCGCTCGGCCCGATCTGCCTCTACATGGACGTCAACCGCGGCGACCGGATGCAGAGCGTCGTCTCGATGTCGTCGCTCGCCGCCGCCAACCGCGAGTTCGCCGAGGCCACCTATCCGCCGGGCTCCTGGCAGCGCCGCACCGAGTGGCTCACGGGCGACATGAACACCTCCATCATCCGCACGGCGCGCGGCCGCACGATCATGATGCAGTACAGCACCGCGTCGCCGCGCCCCTACAGCCGCATCAACCTCGTGCAGGGGACGAAGGGCTGCTTCTACGACTACCCGCCGCGCCTCGCGCTCGCGCAGAAGCCCGGCGACGAGGCGGAGTGGATGGACGGGGCCGCGTTCGAGAAGGCGCGGAAGGAGCACATGCACCCGCTGTGGCGCACGACCGGCGAGCTCGCCGCGAAGGACGGCGGCCACGGCGGCATGGACTTCATCATGGACCTGCGCTGGGTCTGGTGCCTGCGCAACGGCCTGCCGCTCGACATGGACGTGTACGACCTCGCGAGCTGGAGCGCGATCGTTCCCTGCACGGGCGAGAGCGACCGCAACGGCGGCGCGCCCGTCGAGATCCCCGACTTCACCCGCGGCGGCTGGAAGACCGCGAAGCCGGCCTCGATCGGCGACGTCGACCTCAAGAAGATGGGGTTCGTGTAGGGGCAGTCCATTGAAACGCATTTCCCTCTTCGTCGACGCCGCGGCGCCGGTCCGCGGGGCGGACGGTTCCGCCGGACATCCCTTCCCGACACTCGAGGCCGCGCGCGACGCGCTCCGGCGGCGGCGCGCGTCCGACGCGATCCCGCGTGGCGTTCCGGTCGACGTCCTCGTGCGCGAGGGCGTCTACCGGCTCAAGCGTCCGCTCTCGTTTGACGCGCGCGACGGCGGCGCCGCGGAGGCTCCTGTCACATGGCGCGCCGCGGGCGCCGGGATGCCGGTCGTCACGGGCGGCATCGACCTCACGACGGGCTGGGAGGAATCGGAGGTCAACGGCCTCGCGTGCTGGCGCCGGCCGATGCCGGAGGCGCGCGGCCCGCACGGCGTCCGCTTCACGCAGCTCTTCGTCGGCGGCGCGCGCCGTTACCGCGCGCGGCTGCCGCGCGAGGGGTTCTGGCGGTTCGACGGCATCCCGCCCGCCGAGGCGAGGCGCGACGCCGGCGGCGCCTTCCACGGCGCGATGTCGGCGCGCCTCCCGGCCGAGGCGGCGCGCGCGCTTCGCGACCCCGCGGCGCTGCGCGAGGCGGAGTTCGTCGTGCCCGACCACTGGTACGAGAACCACCTCCGCGCCGCGTCGCTCCGGGGGCGCACGGTGCGGTTCGAGACGTGCGGATTCTCGCGCCTCTCGAAGGACGAGACCGGGCGCGCCGCGCGCTTCCGGCTGGACAACGTCCGCGCGGGCCTCGCGGAGCCCGGCTTCTGGTTCCTCGACCGCGCGAAGGGCGAGCTGCTCTACCTGCCGCTCCCGGGCGAGAAGCGGAACGAGACGCCGGTCGAGGCGCCCGTCCTGCCCTGCCTGCTGCGCGTGGCGGGCGACCTCTTCGACCCGGCGCGGCGCGTCCGGCACCTGCGCTTCGAGTTCCTCGACCTGCGCGCGCAGGAATGGGAGCTGCCGCGCGAAAGCCCGGGCGTCCGCCAGGCCGCGTTCCAGGTTCCCGCCGCGGTGCACTTCGAGGGCGCGGAGGACTGCGCGCTCTACGCCTGCCGCGTCTCGCGCACGGCGGGCTGGGCGGTGGAGCTGCTTCGCGGCTGCCACCGCTGCCGCGTCGTCGCCTGCTCGCTGCGCGACCTCGGCGCCGGCGGCGTGAAGATCGGGCACGAGGGGCCGCTGCCGGACGTCTGGTTCGACGAGATCTCGCGCGGCCTCGATGCCGCCGCGCTCGGCTGGGGCCCGCGCGCCTCCGACCCGCGCTCGGCGCCGCAGCGCCCCGGGGCGGCACGGGCCTCCGGCTCCGCCGGCCCGGCCGCGGCGACGGTCTCCGACTGCTCGATCGTCGGGGGCGGGCGCCTCTTCCACTCCGCGATCGGCGTGTGGTGCGGCGACGCCGGCGGCTGCCGGATCGTCCACAACGAGATCCGCGACTTCTTCTACTCCGGCGTCTCCTGCGGCTGGTCGTGGGGCTACATGCCGGCGCACGCGCGCGACAACCGCATCGAGGGCAACCGCGTCTCCGACATCGGCCACGGGATGCTCTCGGACATGGGCGCCGTCTACACGCTCGGGCGCCAGCCGGGCACCGTCGTCGCGCGCAACTTCGTGCACGACATCGGCAGCTACGGCTACGGCGGCTGGGGGCTCTACGCGGACGAGGGGACGAGCTGGGCGCGCTTCGAGGAGAACGTCGTCCTGCGCACCCGCAGCGAGGGCTTCCACCAGCACTACGGCCGCGACAACCTCGTCCGCCGCAACCTCCTCGCGGACTCCGGCGAGGCGGGGGTGCGCCTCTCCCGGGGCGAGGCCTTCCGCGCGCTCTCGCTCGAGGGCAACGCGGTGCTGCACCCCGCCACGGGCGTCGCGCTGCGACTCCCCGCCGCCGGCGGCGCCGCCGCGGACGTCCGCGGCAACCTCTACGCCCCCGCGCCCGGGGAGACCGCCTACCCGACCCCGCCGCGCGGCTTTGCCCTTTGCGAAGGCGGCGCCGCCGCGCCCGATCCCGAGGGCTCGCTCCCCTCCCCTCGTCTCCCCCGCGCCGCCGCGCGCGGCACGCTCTCCGCGCAGGAGGCCGCACGGATCATGGCCGAGGCCGGCCCGCGCTATCGCGGCCGCACCCTGCCGGCCTCGATCGACGACGTCCCGCCGGAGCCGGAGACGACGCGCGCGCTCCTCGAGCCGGTGCTCCTCGCCGCGCCGCTCGCGTGGCGTCTCGCGGGCGACCCCGCCGACCCGCCGGACTTCTGGAAGGCGCACGACCGCGCCGGGATCCCGTGCGAGGCGGACGCGCCGGTCACGGTCTCGATGACGCTCGAGAACCGAGGCTTCGCGCCGGTCGCCGGACGCTACCGCTTCCGCGTGGAGCCGGCCGGCGCCGCGCGGATCGAAGGGCCGAAGACGCTCGCCTTCGACCTCGCGCCCGACGGCCGCGCCGGCTGGGAGGCGACGCTCGTCCCGACCGGCAAGGCGACATTCTTCCGTCTCGTCGCGACCTGCTCCGCCCCCGACCAGCCCGGCGCCGACCTCCGGTTCGAGCGTGCCCTGAGCGGTGCCCGCGCGAAGCGGACTTGACGGCGCGACTTGACCATCTCGTTTTTCTTTCCAACGAAACGCCGCCGTTGCGGTATTCTCCTTCTAAAGGGGCGGACCGCCCCGCAACGCCATGACCGTCGTCGAAGAACTCCGGACCGACCGCGAAAGCGGCGCGCGTCGCCTCGAAGCCGAATACAAGGCGGGGCTCATGACCCTCGCCCGGCGGTTCTGCGCCGACGAGGGCGACGCCGAGGAGCTCGTCAACCGCACGCTCGCGGCCGTCGTCGAGGGCATCGACGACTACCTGGAGCAGTCCGCCTTCTTCGGCTGGATGTGCAAGATCCTGGAGAACATCCACGCCAAGGACGTCCGCCGCAAGTCCAACCGGACGGTCGCCGGCGACACGGCCGCGGTCGACGGCGCGCGAGACGACGAGGCCGGAGACCGCATCTTCCGCGAGGTCGACGTGTCCCTCCTCCGCGAAGCGATCGCCGATCTGCCCGCTGACCTGAAGGACGCCCTGATGCTGCGCTACTTCATGGACCTGCCCGTTTCGCGCGTCGCCCGGATCCTCGCCGCGCCGGAGGGCACCGTCAAATGGCGCCTGCACTGCGCGCGGATGGTGCTTGCCGCCAAGCTCGGCGCGCAGAGGCCGGTGGCGCGGCTGGTGCTGCTGGCGCTCCTGCTCGCCGCCGGGCTCGCGGCGGGGCGGGCCCTCTACACGCTGGGAACGGCGGTGCTTGAAACTCGCGCGGAGCGCGCACAGCTTGAATCCCACGCAGAGAACGCAGAGAGTGTTTCTCACGCAGAGAACGCAGAGGGCGCAGAGTCTGTTTTTCACGCAGAGAACGCAGAGAGCGCAGAGCCAACCTCTTCAACCTTTTCAACCTCTTCAACTCCTTCAACTCCTTCAACCTCTTCAACCTCTTCAACCGTTCCAACCGTTTCAACTCGGGAATCATCCGAAATGAACGCCAAACCCCTCCTCGCCGCCGCCTCCCTCGCCCTCGCCGCGACACCCGCCTCCGCGGCGACGGACCACTGGACCTACACGCCGCCGGCGTCCGGGACGCGCGGTACGATCTCCTGGACGGATTCGTCCGGGTTCGAGAACATCATCAGCGGCATCGTCCTCGAGAACGGGGCAATCCGGATCTACCCCAATTCGAACACCAGCTCGCCGATCAGGAACGCCGACTTCTCGATCCCGGTCGAGGCGGAGGACGGAACGCCCATCGCGTATTCGCCGGACTTCCTCGCGGGAAAGGACAACACGGGGTCAAGAATTCTCGGATACAACACGGAGATCACGAACGTCGTCGTGAATTCCAACGCGACGAGCATCGGGAACTACTGCTTCAAGAACTGCACCGCCCTCGTGCGCGTCCGCCTTCCCGACGGAATCGAGTCCATCGGCGCGGAGGCCTTCTCCGGCGACTCCGCGCTCGTGGAGATCGAGAACTTCCTTCCGGATTCGGTGACGACGATCAAGGGCAAGGCGTTTCAGTACTGCAGCGCGCTGACGGGTTTTCTGACGGCCCGGGGGCTCCGGACAACGGGCGACCGGATCTTCCACTCATGCACCGCCCTCCAGGGCGCCAACCTGTCGGAGTCGCCGCTGTCCGCCCTGGACATCTTTTCCTTCTTCGAGTGCAAGTCCCTTGCGTCGGTTTCGCTGCCGGATTCCCTGACGAGCATCGGCGGCGGCTGCTTCAAGACCTGCACGGCACTGAAGACCGTGACGCCGCTTTTGCCCCCACGGCTCGCGACCCTTGGAACCGACGGCGACGTCGCGTTCTTCGACGATCCGATCGAAGGACACGTCGTCTGCCCTCCCACGCTTGCGCGCGTCGGACTCAGGGCCTTCCGGAATTCCAGGTTCGAAACCTTCACCGCCTCGAAGAAGGGACTGACGAGCATCGGCCAGTATGCCTTTTGGGGCAACGTGAATCTCACGAACATCGTCCTTTCCGTCGAGACGGATTCCATCGCGCTCGAATGGCTGTCCGCCTCCGGTACGGCCGGCGTTCCGCAGCACGTCTGGTTCCGCAATCTTCCCTCTTCGCTGGCGGCGAAACTCTGGACGGGGACGATCAAGCAAAACATCACGATCCATCTTCCGTGGAGCAAGGAGAAGGAATGGCGCGAATGGGTCGCGTCCGGACCGTCCGGCCACACGTTCACGTTCAACAATGAGCCGAGGACGCTTCCCGAGCATCTCAACGACGTCGGCACGTGGCTGTCCGGCGTGACGCAGAACGTCACGTGGTGGAAGGACGTCGCGAATCCGACGCTCGTCTTGATCAAGTAGGCCGCGCGGGCGGAACAGGGCAACAGAAACCCATCCTGTTCATCCTGCAAATCCTGTCATCCTGTCCAAGAAAGCGGCGCCTCGGCTGCCGCGCGGGGTCCTTGTCTCGGCGGTCGGGAGCGTGCTAGAATTGAACGGCATGGTGCACGACATCGTCCAGACGGGGTTCGCGGCGCGGATGCGGGTCGATCTGCGGGACCCCGCTGCGGACGAGCCGCTCGTCGAGGCGGGGCCGCTGCGCCTCGCGCTGCGGATGGCGGGACGGACGCCCGGGCTCGAGCGCTACGACCAAGACGCCGGGAACTATCTCGCGTTCCCGATGCCGGACGGCTCGTGCCCCGTCGTCGAGGCGACGCTCGCCGGGCTGCGCGTCGGGATTCCGCTCGGGCTCCTGGCACAGCCGGGCGGCGTCCACGACGCCGAAGTCCACGTGGCGGGGTCGCATTTTTCGATCGCGATGGACGGCCATGTCGACGACGACATGCTTTCCGTTCCGTCGCTCGAGGCCGACCTCGACGCGCCGCGGACGCTCTTGCCGCGCGTGGCGTCGGTGCGCGTGTCCGTCCCGGCCGGGCCGGACGCCGGCGGCCGCGTGCCCGACGCGCGTCCGATCGCGCGGAGCATCCAATACTGGACGCCCGACGGCCACGACGCCTGGGTCGGCGACGTCGCGCCGGGCTTCTTCGGCGGGCGGCTGCACCTCTTCTACCTCTTCGACCGGCGCCACCACGGCAGCAAGGGCGGCGCGGGCGGGCACGCCTTCGCGCACCTCTCCACGCCCCCACCACGGCAGCAAGGGCGGCGCGGGCGGGCACGCCTTCGCGCACCTCTCCACGCCCGACCTCGTGCACTGGGACGAGCACCCGGTTGCCGTCCCCGTCGAGCAATGGTGGGAGACGGTCGGGACGGGCACGCCGTTCGTGCACGAGGGGCGGCTCTGCCTCGCCTACGGGCTCCACACCGAACGCCTCTCGAAGGATCCCGGCCTTCCGGCGGGCGCGACCTACGCGGTGTCGGAGGACGGCGTCCGTTTCCGCAAGACCGGGCGGATCGTCCACCCGACGCGGAACCCGACGATCGTCAACCGTCCGGACGGCCTCCTCGGCCTCGCGGCCGGCTACGACGGACAGAGCGGGCTCTGGACGGCCCCGCGCCCGGAGGGCCCCTGGACGCTCCGCGACGCGACGCTGCCGACGAGCGGCGACTGCCCGTGCCCGTTCGAATGGCGCGGCCACCACTACGTCCTCCAGGGGTTCGGCGGCTTCGCCCACAGCGCCACCGGCGAGCCCGGCTCCTGGGAGGACTGGGCCGCGGCGGGGCTCGCGCCCTACGACGGGCTCGCCG
>CADBEF010000095.1 GCA_902793555.1 uncultured bacterium
TCGGCGATCTCGTCGAGCGTCGCGCCGGGGTTGCGCGCGAGGAGGCGGTCGAGCGCGCGCTTCACGACGCCGGGGCCGCTGACGCCGACGTCGATCACAACGTCCGGCTCGCCGGCGCCCAGTTCCGCGCCCGCCATGAACGGGTTGTCCTCGGGCTGGTTCGCGAAGACGACGAGCTTCGCGGCGCCGAAGCCCTTGTCCGCCTTCGTCGCCTCTGCGAGCGCGAGGCACTTCTCCGCCACCAGCGCCGCGGCGCCGACGTTGATGCCGGCCTTGGTGGAGCCGATGTTCACGGACGCGCACACGTGGCCCGTCGCGGCGAGCGCCTCGGGAATGGCGTCGATCAGGGTCCGCTCGCCGGGCGTCATGCCCTTGTGCACGAGCGCCGAGAAGCCGCCCACGAGGTCGATGCCGACCTCCTGCACCGCCTCGTCGAGCGCCTTTGCGAGGGCCACCGCGGCGTCGCGGCGGCCCGCGTGGCGCTCCAGGAGGATCGACGCGGGCGAGATGGCGAGGCGCTTGTTCACGATCTGCACGCCGTAGCGCGCGGCGACCGCGTCCGCGGTGGGGACGAGCCGCCCGGCGGCGCGGCGGATGCGGTCGCGCACCGCGTCGCACATCCGGGCGGGATCCTCGGACGCGCAGGCGTTGAGGTTCACGCCGATCGTGACCGTGCGCACGTCGAGGTTCTCCTCGCCGATCATGCGCAGCGTGGCGGAGGGGTCGAGCAGGTTGCGGATCGGGCCGACCTCGTTGGTGGCGCGGAAGATGTTTTCGTGGCGGAGGCTCGTGGCGAGCCCCGTCGGGCCGAGCGCGTCGGCGAGGGACTTCTGGAGCGCGGTCACGTCGCAGGAGGGCGGGACGGTGACGATGCCGACCGTGAGCGTGCGCTCCGGGTCGGAGAAGTCGTGGCGCCAGTCCTCGGCGTTCACGCCGGCGTCCGCGAGGATGCGCGCGATCTCGTGGACGCGGCCGGGGCGGTCCGGTCCGACGACGGACACGACGTAGCGCTCGCCGGCGGCGGGCGGGGCGTCGTGCGCGGCGCACGGTTGCGCGAACACGCGCGCGACCTTGTCGGGCAGCGCCGCGCGGACGGCCAGCTGGATGCGCGTCTCGACGTCGTAGTCGAGCCATTCCGGCTCGCGGGCGCGCGGCCCGTCCGGCGGGAACTCGGCGATGGCGACGAGCGTGTAGACGCCGCCGACGACGGTCTGGCGCAGGTCGGTGAGGTTGGCGCCGGCGTTGAAGAGCGCGCCGGTCACGTCGCGCAGGATGCCGACGCGGTCCGGCAGGACGGCGGTGACGAGGAATCGCGTGGTGTCGTTCATGGCGGCGGATGATACCACATCCGCGCCGGGAAGGGAACACCGGCGAAGCGCTAGGACCGCGCGGCGGCGAGGGCGTCGCGGGCGCACTCGCGCAGGAAACGGGCGTCGGCGTCGCCCACGTGGGGGGAAACGTAGGAAACGCCGCACGGGTCGACGCCGAAGAGGAAGCCGAGCCAGACGAGCGCCTGGAGGTATTCCCCGCGCTCGTTGAGGTGGATCGTGTCGCGGCCGATCTCCATTTCGCCCGCGTCCCAGTTGCGGCGCCAGCCGAGGCGGCCGACGACGTCCCCGGCCTGCGGCGGCAGGTCGGGCCAGCGGTAGCGCGTGAGGTCCGCGACCTCGTAGGGGACGAACGGCGCCGGCTCGCGCTCGCGCGTGAGTTGCACGGCGCGGCCCGTCGGGATCGTCCGCGCGATCCCCTCGTCCGCCGCGAAGCGGGCGTAGGCGTCCGCGAGGCGCTCGTACATGCCGTTTTGGTCGAAACCCCAGGCGCCGCCGGGGCGGAGCCGGTCGTCGTCCGCGCGGTAGGACCACGTCTGCTGGATGACGACCTCGGCGCGCGGGCTGGCGGCGCGGACGGCCGAGACGACGTCGTGCCCGAAGGGCCGGTAGTTGGCATAGTCCCAGCTCTCGTGGCTGGCCTGTTGGACGGTCACGACGTCCCAGTCGCCGCGGGCGAGCAGCTCGTTGGAGCTGGCGGGGGCCTCGGCGGGCAGGCCCTCCTCCGGTGCGAAGCCGTGCGTCTCGAGCCGGTACGGCCTGAACGACGGGTCTGCCGCGGAGGCGGCGAGGTTCTCCGCGTGGCGGCGCAGCGGGCAGCCGCCGATGAAGAGGTTGGCGTAGGCGAGGGGAAGACCCTCGTGTTCCGCCATGGGCGGGAGCTGGCGGCAGACGCTTGCCGTGAAGCTGTTTCCGATGGAGAGGACTTTCATTTCGGACGGCGGGGGGACGCGAGGATCGCGGAGGAGACGAGGAAGGCGAAGAGCCAGACGATGCAGGGCATCTGCATCGAGAAGTCGAGCAGGCACTGGATCGAGACGACGCCGGCGGCGAGCAGGACGCCGAGCGGGAGCGCGCGGTCGAGGGCGGGGGCGGCGGCGTCCTGCATCGCGGTCTGTCTCCGGAAAAGCAGGACGAGCAGACCCGCGAAGGGGATGCAGAACAGGACGAAACCGACGACGCCGTATTCTTCCAGCAGCTGCACCCAGTCGCTGTGCACCTCGTAGAGGCGGTAGCCGTCGTTCATGAGGCGCGGCCGCTTGAGCGTCTCCGGACGGCCGGGTTCGGCGCGGACGCCGTCCTCCGTCGCCGCGAACTGCGTCCAGCGGTTCGGGTTTTGCCCGGGACCGATGCCCCAGACGGGGTTGCTGCGCCAGGCGCGGAGCGCGGCGCCGATGTAATGCCCGCGGTCGAAGCGGTACCAGAAGGCGTCCTTGGCGAGCTGCCACGCGGTCGCCGGCTTGCCGTCCTTCGCGGAAGACGTTCCGACCTGCTCCCAGGCCGTCCAGAAGGGGTGTCCCTTCATGCGGTTCATGAGCGGGTTGTAGGCGCGGTAGCGCAGCGTGCCGTCGGCGAGGATTTCGACCGGCTCGGCGAAGTCGACGCGGCGGGTTTTGCGGATCCGGACCTGCACCTTGAACCGGCCGGCTTCGTTGGTCGCGGCGGGGGAGGGGAGGAAGCGCAGGGGGAGCAGGTCGGCGGCGGGAACGGAGGAGACCTTTCCGTCGGCGCCGCGGACGCGGAACGAACCGTCCGCGAACGAGAGCAGGGTCGTCTCCGATCCGTCGGCCGCGACGGCGCGGCGTCCGCCGCGGAAATCGACCGCCCCGACCGCGTCGGGGGGATCCGCCGCGTCCGGACCGCCCAGGGGCGCTTCGTGCGTCCAAGCCGCGTAGCGGACGGCGAACGCGCCCGCGGCGGCGGCGAGGACGATCCCGGCGGTCGCGAGCGCGCGCCAGAGCGGGCGGCGGCCGCGCAGGCCGAGCGTCGGGACGAGCAGGAAGAGCCCCGCGAAGAGCGCGCCGACGCCGCCGCGCGAGAGCGTGAGCGCGTCCACCGGCAGGAGGACCAAGGCGCCGAGCGCGCACAGGAGGCGTTCGCGTCGCCGCGCGCCGCGCGAGAGCGCGCCGGCGAGCAGAATGCAGATCGCGACGTCGAGCCACGCGGAGAAGTGGTTCGGGCAGAAGAAGGTCGAGCTGATGCGACCCGCGTACGTGAAGTCGTAGAACTCGTTCGGAACGACCCAGAGCACGTTCATGTCGTTGCTGTGGAAGTGGTTCCAGAGTCCGTAGCCGGCGAGGACGAACGTCTCGGCCAGGAAAAGGCGCAACAGGACCGCGCGTCCGCGGCGGCGGCTCGAGAGCAGCAGCACGAGCGCGAGGGCGGCCGGGGTCCAGTAGAGCAGGACGCTGCGCGTCGCGTCCTGCTCCACGAGCGGGAAGCCGGGCGCGGACGGGAACTGCGCGCGGAGAACCGCGTAGAGCAGGAAGGGCGCGCACAGCGCGAGCGCGGCGAACGCGCGCGCGGGGATCCGGCGCCGCCGCACGGGCGAATCCTGTTCGTGCAGGAACGCGGATTCGACGAGCGAACCCGCGCCGGAGAACAGGCACCCGAGCGACAGCACGGCGGACATCGTCCAGAACCACCACATCTCCTTCGAGGCGAAGAGGACGGGCGAGAGCAGGACGACGGCCGAAACGCAGAGAAACGCGATCCCGTGCAGGGCGTCCGCCACGTGGGCGGAACGGAGCAGGACCGGATCGGCGTCGTCGTCGCGTCGCATGTCGCCCCTAGACCCGCTTGAGCACGGCGCAGGCGTTGTGGCCGCCGAAGCCGAGCGAGTTGTTGAGCGCCACGTCCACCTTCATCTCCCGCGCGACGTTCGGGACGTAGTCCAGGTCGCACTCGGGATCGGGCGTCGTGTAGTTGATCGTGGGCGGGACGGCGCCGCGGGAAATCGCCAGCGCGCAGACCACGGTCTCGAGCGCGCCCGTTCCGCCGAGCAGGTGGCCGGTCATCGACTTGGTGCTGGAAATCGCGACCTTGCGGGCGTTGTCCGCGCCGAGCGCGAGCTTGAACGCGGCCGTCTCCGTCTTGTCGTTCATCGGCGTCGACGTGCCGTGGGCGTTGATGTAGTCCAGGCCGTCCTTCGGGACGCCCGCCTCCGCCATCGCCAGCTCCATCGCCTTGGCGCCGGCCGCGCCGCCCTCCATCGGGGCGGTCATGTGGTAGGCGTCGCCGGTCATGCCGAAGCCGGCCACCTCCGCGTAGATGCGGGCGCCGCGCGCCTTCGCGCGCTCCATCTCCTCGAGCACGAGCACCGCGCCGCCCTCGGCCATGACGAAGCCGTTGCGGTCCTTGTCGAACGGGCGGCTCGCCGCCGCCGGGTCGTCGTTGCTCGTCGAGAGCGCGTGCAGCGCGGCGAACCCCGCCACGGAGACGGGGCACAGCGGCGCTTCGGTGCCGCCGGCGAGCATGACGTCCGCCTCGCCGTGCTGGATCGCGCGCGCCGCCAGGCCGATGCTGTGCAGTCCGGTCGCGCACGCGGAGACGACGCCGAAATTCGGGCCGCGCAGGCCGTGCTCGATCGACACGATGCCGGCCGCCATGTCGGCGATGATCGACGGAATCGAGAAGGGGTTCACCTTCACCGTGTCGTTGCGGAACATCCGCAGCGTCTCGTTCTGCGTGACGTCGATGCCGCCCACGCCGGACGAGACGAGGCAGCCGCAGCGGTAGGGGTCGGGCTCGGCCTTGAAGTCGATGCCCGAATCGTCGACGGCCATCTTCGCCGCCGCCACCGCGTACTGCGTGAAGGGCGCCGTGCGGCGGGCCGTCTTCGGGTCCGTGTACAGCGCGGGGTCGAAGCCGTCCACCTCGCCCGCGATGCGGACGGGGAACTTGGACGCGTCGAACTTCGTGATCGTCCGCACGCCGCTCTTGCCGGCGAGCAGGTTGCTCCAGAAAGTCTCGAGTGTGTTGCCGACGGGCGAAATCACGCCCATGCCGGTGATGGCGACTCTGCGCATGTTCGGAAAGGCGGGGTCCGCGCGTCCGGGCTGGCCCGGACGCGCGGACCCCGCGGTTGGTTGGTTGTGGAAAAAACGGCGCGGAAGGCCGGGCGCGGCGTCCCGCGGCGGGGGCGCGCGCTCCGGCCCGCGCGGGGGGAAACTAGTCGACGTTCTCGGGGACGCCCTTGCTCTTGAGGAACTCGATCACGGCGCCGACGGTCGCGAACTTCGCGGCTTCTTCCTCGGGGATGTCGCCGTCGATGTACTTCTTGAACGCGTCCTCGATGTTCATCATGAGTTCGGCCTGGTCGAGCGAGTCGGCCGAGAGGTCGTTCACGAAGCTGGCTTCGGGCGTGACCTGCGAGGCCTCGACCTTGAGGCTGTCGACGACGATCTGCTTGACTTTTTCTTCGAGGGTCATGGTGTGTTTTCCTTTGGGTTGGGTTTGGGTGGTTGGATGGTTGGGTGGTTTTCCCGCACGAACGCGGGAGCCCCGGACGGGCTACGGCATGAGCATGCCGCCGTTGACGGAGATCACCTGGCCGGTGACGTAGGACGCGGCGTCGGACGCGAGGAACGCGACCGTTTTGGCGATATCCTGCACTTCGCCGAACTTCTTGAGCGGGATGATCGAGAGCATCTGCTGCTTGACGGCGTCCGGCAGGACTTCCGTCATCTTGCTGTTGATGAACCCGGGCGCGACCGCGTTCGCGCGCACGCCGCGCGCGCCGAGCTCGCGGGCGGTCGTCTTCGTCAGGGCGATCAGGCCGCCCTTGCTCGCGCTGTAGTTGGCCTGGCCGGCGTTGCCCATGAGGCCGACGACCGACGCGATGTTCACGATGGCGCCCGAGCGCGCCCGCATCATGATCTTGCCCGCTTCGCGGGTGACGAGGAACGCGCCCTTGAGGTTGATGTCCAGGACCGTGTCCCACTTCTCCTCCGTCATGCGGACGAGCAGGTCGTCGCGCGTCACGCCGGCGTTGTTCACGACGATGTCGAGCGAGCCGAAGAGCCTCGCCGCCTCGGCGACGCCGGCGACGACGCTTTCTTCCTTGGAGACGTCGAGCGCGAGGGATTCGGCCTTCACGCCCTCGATCGCGCGGAGCGCGGCCACCGTTTCCTCGCACCACTCCTTCTGGACGTCGCAGACGACGATGTTCTGCGCGACGCCGCTGCGGGCGAGCTCTTCGCAGATGGCGCGGCCGATGCCGCGGGCGGATCCGGTGACGAGGGCGGTTTTCATGGGGACGGGGACTGTTGGGGTTGCAATGCGCGCGGATTATCGCACAATTCGGTCCGTTTGTGAACCCCTAAAATGCATCGATTTCAAAAAAAAATCAATTTTGTTTGATTTCCGCTCGAGCCGCCCTTCTTCGCCCGCAATCGCACCGTGCGTGTTTTCCAATCGCACCGTGCGTGATTTTTGCATTCAACCGGCTGAAAATCCGTTTGTTGTGATGTTTTTACCTGGCGAAAACCGGTCAGGGCAGTGCCCAGAAGCCGGGCAGGTCGGCGATGTCCTTCGCGGGCTCGCGCATGTCGTTCTCCGGCTTCAGGCCGGGGCCCATGAGGTAGCCGGTCGTCGCGGCGGCGGGGCCCATCGTCTCCCAGACGGTGAACTCGCTCGCGGCGACGGTCTGGTTCTCGATGTTCGCCCACCGGCGCAGGAAGGGATACTTCCGGGCCTCGTCGGTGTCGTTCCCCCACACCCACTCCCTCGCCTTTCCCGGCAGGCCGAACGTGTTGCGGTAGGGCGTGATGCCCGCGACGTATTCGCCGATGCCGTCGGCGAGCGAGGCGAGACTGAGGTAGGAGACCGGGTAGACCGTCCCCATCCCGGCGGTCCAGGTGGATCCGTTCGGGTTGCATCCGCAGTGGAAGTCGTTCGCGAGGAACGCGGCGTCGAGATACTTCGCGTCGCCCGTGAACGCGTGCGCGGCGACGAACTTGAGCGCCTGCCGCAGCGGGTGCACGTTGCCCCAGCTCATCGTGTGGACCCAGCCCTCGTCCGCGCCGAACCACGGCAGGCGGTAGGGATACGCGTTCTCGAGGCGCTTGAGGCTCATGTCCGCCTCCCGGACGACGCGGCCGCGCCAGTAGTCCGCCAGCTTCTTGAACGCCGCGCCCGGCACTTCGGTGAAGCCGAATTCCGCGAGCACGAGCGGGCTCATGCCGTAGCCGGACTTGTTCATGCGCGCGGGGAGCGTGTCGACGAGATCGTCGAGCGCCTTCGCGTAGCGCGCGTCGCCGGTGAGCGCGTAGAGGTTCACCGCGGCCTTCGCGACGGCCTCGGGGTTGGACGGCTCCGTCTTTTCGTCGTAGAAGACGTCGACGATCTCCTTGCCGGCGACCGCCTTCATCGGGACGTGCTTCGCGGGGGCGGCGGTGGCGGCGTAGTCCCACGCGCGGACCGCGCTCTCGCGGAACTCGGCGGCCATCTTCGTCGCGGCCGGGCCGCCCGCCTTCTCCAGCGCGCGGGCGAGGAGCGCCGCGTAGCCGGCGTATTCGACGGTCGACTGGCGCGTCGCGCGCGAGAGGCAGTAGCGCACGGGATCCGCCGACGGCATGCAGTGGTCGCCGTCGCCGGGGTGGCGCGTGCCCTCGATCCAGGTGCCGACGCCGCCGTCGGCCTGCTGCCCGGCGATCAGGTGGCGGAGTCCCCACGCCGCCTCGTCGAGCACGTCCGGGATGCCGTTGCCGCGCTCGGGCACGGCGAGCTGCGAGTCGGTGAAGTTCTCGGGGCGCAGGAGGTAGATCGTCGCGAGGTCGCCGACGATCCGCAGGTGCATCGGGCGGCGGTCGTAGTCGGCCGCGTCGTGCCAGCCGCCGGGGAGCGAGAGCGTCTCGGTGTAGGAGTCCATCATCGCGGAGTTCACGGCGAAGTGGCCGGTCTTGAAGGGCTTCCCGTCCGCGTCCGTGAAGCGCTCGCCGTATTCCCCCTGGCCGGGGGGATTCACGCCGCGGAACACCTGGAGGTGGCACGCCTTGTCGGGCCAGCGCGTGAGCTCGGGCGACTTCTCGATGCCGCAGCGCTGCTGGTAGAGGCCCTTCATGTGGAGCGCGAAGGCGTCGCCGACGCCCTCGCGGCCGACGCTAAAGTCCAGGCTGCGGCCGACGCTCGCGACCCGCAGGAAGTAGCGCCCCGCCGGCGCGGCGGAAATGTCCATCTCGCACGTCTCCTCGCCGCAGAAGGGCGTCCCCTCGCGCACGGGGTCGTCGCGGCGGCGCGCGACGGGGCCGGTCAGCGCGACCTTGCCCGTCTTTGCGTCGACGAGCTCGAACTGCGTGCCCTCCGGCGGCGCGGGCCACGGGCCGAGCGGGCCGAGCCAGCCGCCGAGGTAGGCGTAGCGCTTCGCGGCGAGCGTCGCATAGCCGACCTGGTTCACCTTGAAGAGCGGCGACGGCACGGCGGGGTCGTAGGTAAAGTCGAGCGTCTCGCCGGTCGGCGTTTGGACCGCGACCTTCGCGCCGGGCTCCATCGGATCGTCGAGCGCGAGGAAGACGGTCCAGAGGATGCGCGCGTTGCGCGCGGCCTTGTCGAAGCCCTTTTTGCCCGGGAAGCGCAGGAGGCCGTTGGGCGTCTTCCAGAGGCCATGCGCCGCGACGGGCCGGCCGCCGACGGAGAACGGCCCTTCGCGCAGCGCGGCCTCGAACGCGGCGCGGCCGGCGGTGGCGCGGTCGGCCGCGGCGTAGAAGGCGTTGTCGAACTTCCAGCCGTCGAGCGAGAGGTCTTTCTCGGAGAGGGAGAACGCGGCGGTCTCTTCGTCCGTGCGGTCGCACTGCACCGCGAGGTGCAGCGGATCGAGCGCGGTGACGCGCCACTGCGCGGCGGAAGCGGGAACGGCGGCGGCGAGCGCCGCCGCAAGGGTCATGGCGGGGAGTGCGGTTTTCATGCGGGGGATGGTAGCACATCCCCCGGCTCCCGCGCAAGCGCGGCTCAGGCGGGCTTCGGGCGGGCCACGAGCGGGCGCTTGAGCATGCGCTCGTACATGTCGATGTACGCCTTCGCGCAGACCTTGTGGTTGAAGCGCTCGGCGGCGTCGCGCATGACGCGCGAGACCTCGCGCGCCTGCAGGGCGGCCGGCAGCGCCCGGAACGCCATCGCCTGGTCGATCGCCCAGGAGAGGGCGTTGGCGTCGTAGTCGCGGAAGACGACGCCGTTGCCGGTCGAGCGGCCGGCGTCGATCGTCTCGACGCAGTCGTGGAGGCCGCCGGTGTCGCGCACGATCGGAAGCGACCCGTAGAGCGCGCCGACCATCTGCGGCAGGCCGCACGGCTCGAAGAGCGAGGGCATGAGGACGAAGTCCGAGCCCGCGTAGGCGAGGCGCGAGAGCGGCTCGTTGAAGTCCGCGACCGCCACGCGGCGGTGGATGCCGTGGAAGTCGACGATGTTGCGGAAGACGCCCTGGTAGGCGCCGTTGGCGACGACGACGACCTGCAGGTCGCGGTCCCAGTAGCGGTGGACGATCGAGTAGAGGATGTCGGTGAGGAGCGAGCATCCCTTCTGCACCGGGTCGAGGCGCGAGGGCCAGAAGAGGATCGTGGCGTTGTCGTCGCGGTCGAGCCCCAGGTCCTCCTGGAGCTTGCGCTTGGCGGCGAGCTTGCCGGCGGCGTGCGTGGCGGCCGTGTACTTCACCGGCAGCGCGGCGTCCGTGGCGGGGTCGTTGTTGCCGTCCGGCGCGTTGAGGATGCCCTCGGCGCAGCCGGCGGCGGCCTTGGCGCGCATTTCGGAGCGGATCGCGTCCGGGACGAAGTCGTGCTCGCCGCGGACGACCTCGTTGAGGAACTCGGGCGAGACGGTGTTGATGTGGTGCGCCGCGAAGATGCCCGAGGCGAGCAGGTCCACCGGGATGTTGCAGTTTCGCGTGAACTCGTAGTTGCCCGGCATCGCCGTGTAGTACAGCTCGTTCCAGAACTCCGCCGCGTCGATGCCGAAGTCCTCGATCTGCGGCAGCGTCAGCTGGCGCGTGTGGATGTTGTGCACCGTGAACAACGCGCGGATGCCCATCGCGCGCGCGGCGGCCGGGACGAGCCCCGTCATCCAGTCGTTGCAGTGCACCAGGTCGGGGCGCACCACCGGGATGATGTTGTTGATCACCTCGCGCTGGAACGCCAGCGCGATGCGCGGGTTCACCTGGTCGTCGCCCGAGTAGACGCGCTCGCGGTAGTAGAAGAGGCGGTCGTGCGCGAGGTGGATGCGCGACTCGGGCAGGACCGACTTGTAGACGAGCAGCTCGCGCTCCACGAGGTTGCCCACGTCCATGTGGAACATCTTGCGGTAGTAGGGGAGGGCGACGTGCACGTCCGCCCCGAGCTCGAAGAGCGCGGAGACGAGCGAGGCGGAGACGTCCGC
>CADBEF010000096.1 GCA_902793555.1 uncultured bacterium
GTCGCCGCCCGCCACGCCCCAGCGCAGGCCGGGCCGCAGCACGCCGAACCACGCGGCCGCCGCCGCCGATGCGAGGCCGAGGGCGAGAACCGCCGCCGCCGCGCGGCGGAGCGACGAGTGACGGGTGACGAGTGCCGGGTGGCGGGAAGACGGAAGACCGCAATCGCTTCGCGACGCAATCGAGGGCGGGGGCCGGTCCGCCACGCTAGGCCGCTCCGCGGCCGGCGGAACCGGCCCCCGCCGGGTTTCTGATCGTTCGTGCGGAATCGCTTCTCCGCATAGCCGCGAAGCGGCGTCCGATGCGGGAAGCGGTTCCGCGGGAATCGCGTTGCGAAGCAATCGCGGTTGCGATGCCGGTTCCGCGTCTGGATGGGAACGCGCGGCGGCGGCGACGCGGTCGGCGAGGTCCGGCGGGAGCGGTCGGTCGAAGTCCGGCGCGCGGAGCGCGGCGGCGATGCGCTGGTCGAGAACGTCCATTTGAATGGAAGGATTGAAACGGTTGAAAGTCGAGCGAGAGGAATCTCAATTTCCCGGAGCGAGCGAGGGGGCGAGCGCGGCGCGGAGGAGTTCGCGGGATTGGTGGAGGCGCCACTTGACGGTGCCGAGGGGGATGGCGAGGAGGACGGAGATCTCGGCGAGGGGAAGGTCCTCGTAGTAGTGCAGGACGACGACGTCGCGGAAGGCGGCGGGCAGGCGCGCGAGGGCGGAGGCGAGCGCCTCGGCGTCGGAGCGCGCGGCGGTGCGGTCGGCGGGGGTCGGCGCCGGGTCGGGCAGCTCCAGGTCGGGGTCGGCGAGCGGGGCGGCGCGGCGCAGGTCGCGGCGGCGCTCGTTGAGGAGGATCGCGCGGAGCCAGGCGTGGAGGTTCGTGCCGTCCTCGAACTGCGCGATGCGCTCGACCGCGCGGGCGAACGCGCGGAAGACGAGCTCCTCGGCGTCGCCCGCGTCGGGCGCGAGGCGCACCGCGAGCGCGAAGAGCGCGGGCCCCTCCTCCGCGACGAGCCGCCGCGCGCCGGCCTCCGGGTCGGCGAGGATCGCCGCCTTGACCGACGCGCCGCGCGCCGCCGTCGCGGGGACGGCGGAGTTCGTCTTGTCTGGCGGCGCGGACTTCATCGGGCTCCATCCTACCAAATCCCGATGCGGCGCAAAAGGTTTGAGGGCCGCGGGGTCTGTCCCCGTTTTCCGCCAAATCCCCGTCGCGCGGGCGGCGGAGCCGTCCCGCGCGAGCGGGGGTTTCCATTTTCTGTCCGGGTTTCCGTTTTTGTTCAAATTTCGCTTGCGGGCGCGCGGGGGAACGGCTAGAATCCGCGCGCCATGAAAGACAACGAATCCCTCGCCGTGCCGCTGCTGCGCGACATCTCCACCGCCATCGCGCGCGAACGCAACGTCGGGAAGCTCCTCCCGCAGGTGCTCGAGATCGCCGAGAAGCGGCTCGGGATGGTGCGCGGGACGATCGCGCTGCTGGCGGGCGACGAGCTGCGCATCGAGGCCTCGACGCGCACGCTCAACGCAGAGGAGCGGGCGCTCGGGCGCTACCGCATCGGCGAGGGGATCACGGGCCTCGTCGCGAAGACCGGCCGCGCGGAGGTCGTCCCGGACGTCCGCAAGGACCCGCGATTCCTCAACCGCACGAAGGCGCGCGGCAAGGGCGACGCGGTGTCGTTCGTCTGCGTGCCGCTCGTCCACGGCGGGCAGGTCGTCGGGACGCTCTCGGCGGACCGCGAGATCCGCGCCGGGGCGCGTCCGCTCGAGGAGGCGGTGGAGCTGCTCGGGATCGTCGCGAACGTCGTCGGCGAGGCCGCGAGCGCCTACCGCGCGCAGCGCGCGGAGCGCGAGGCGCTCGTCGAGGAGAACCGCAAGCTGCGCAGCCTCCTCTCGGAGACGCCCGGGCGCCTCATCGGCGACTGCCCGGAGATGCGCGAAGTCTACGCGCAGATCCGCCAGGTCGCGCCGACGGAGGCGACGGTCCTCGTGCGCGGCGCGAGCGGGACGGGCAAGGAGCTCGTCGCGCGCGCGATCCAGTCGCTCTCGCCGCGCAAGGACAGGCCGTTCGTCGTGCTCAACTGCGCCGCGCTCCCGGAGGCGCTCGTCGAGTCCGAGCTCTTCGGCCACGAGCGCGGCGCGTTCACGGACGCGCGCGAGCGCCGCATCGGGCGCGCCGAGGCGGCGGACGGCGGGACGCTCTTCCTCGACGAGATCGGGGACCTCTCGGTCCCGGTGCAGGTGAAGCTCCTGCGCTTCCTGCAGGAGCGCACCTTCTCGCGCGTGGGCTCCAACGAGGAGCGGCGCAGCGACGTGCGCTTCATCGCGGCGACGAGCCGCAACCTCGAGGAGATGATGGCGCAGGGGCGCTTCCGCGAGGACCTCTACTACCGCCTGGCGATCTTCCCGATCGCGTTGCCGGACCTTGCGCGGCGCGGCGGCGACGTGGTGCTGCTGGCGCGGCACTTCCTCGAGAAGGCGTGCCTCAAGTACGGCAAGAAGGTCGACCGCTTCTCGCCGCCGGCGCTCGACGCGATGCAGGCCTACGCGTGGCCGGGCAACGTGCGCGAGCTGGAGAACTGCGTCGAGCGCGCGGTCCTCACCGCGCAGGACGGCTGCATCCGCACCTACAACCTCCCGCCCGCGATCCAGGGGCCGGAGTTCGCGGAGGACCCGTTCCGGCCCGACGCGCCGCCGCGCACGCTCGAC
This sequence comes from uncultured bacterium, assembly GCA_902793555.1. Lineage (GTDB taxonomy): Bacteria > Verrucomicrobiota > Kiritimatiellia > RFP12 > UBA3636 > UBA3636. The sequence goes on from CADBEF010000096.1 coordinate 2,689, forward strand.
GAGCAGCTCGACGCGCTCGAGCGCCGCATCCTCGAGGCGGCCCTGCGCCGCCACGGCGGCAACCGCTCCGCCGCCGGCCGCGACCTCGGCGTCTCCCCGCGGATGATGAACTACCGCCTCAAGCGCCTCGGCATCGGCGCCCGCCCCGCGGACGCGTAGCCTCCGCGCGGCGCGGGCGCGAGGCCCCGGAGGGTTCAGGGGAGCGGAGGGAGTCGGGGCGGCTTGACGCCGAGGTCCCGGCAGAGGGCCGGAAGGCGCGACCGGACGTCGAGGGCGCGGTCGAGCGCGTCGCGCGCGTCGGCGGGCGGGAGGTCGACTTCGGCTGCGAGACGCAGGAGGTCGGCCGGACCGGGGTTTGCGCCTTCTCCCGCGACGGAGAGCGTCTGCCATCCTCCGGGGCCGTCGGAGAACGTGAAGTCGTAGAAGGGCGCGAGGGACCAGCGGCCGGCCGCGTCCATCAGGAAGGAGGCGTTCTTGAGATGGTCGTCGCGGTTGTGCAGCAGCACGTTGAGGCATGCGCGGAGGAAGAGTTCGCGCCGCGCGGCGGCGTCGCGAAGAAGCGCGGCGGCGAGGCGGAAGAGCACGGCGTATTCGTCGCCCGCGACGCGGAAGTCCGCATGGAGCAGACCCGCGGCGGAGTGCAGGTGGAGGCGTCGGCCGCCGGGGGCGCGGTCGAAGCGCCGCGCGGCGAAGAAGCGACCGGCGCGGGTCTCGACGAGGCGGCAGGGCGCGACCTGCGCGCCGGCGTCGGCGGCGAGGCGCGCGTAGGCGTATTCGAGCGCGCCGGCGCGCGGGCCCTCGGCGCGGGTGTTGAACTTGACGATCCACGGCTCGAAGCCGTCCGGAAGCGGTCCGTCCGGCGCGCGGACGGCGCCCGTGGCGGGGTCGAGCGCGACGTTGGCCTTCGGCCTGGCGCCGCCGGAGCTGCCGGCTGCGCGGCGCAGCGCGGGAAGGACCTCCTCGATCCTGCCGCCGTCGAAGTCCCACGCATTGCGCGCGAGGGCGTCGAGGCGGAAGTCCTCCGCGGCTTCGGCGGCGGGCGGCTCCGCCGGTTCGAAGACGAGCGCGCCCATTCCGTCGCCGCCAAGCGAGGCGAAGCGCTCCAGGAGCGTCGGGAGCCGGCCGTGGCGCTTGCGGAAGCGGGCGTCGACGATCCGCCGCCCCCAGCCGTCGGGGAGCGCGTCCTCGAAGACGCCGAAGGTCTCCATCCCGCCACGGCCGTCGTAGGCCTGCACGCCGGGGCGGACCGGGAGGCGCAGGGGCGAGAGCGGGAGCGGCGATGCGAGAAACGACTCGTCGAACTGGAAGAGCGAGTCGCGCCCGGACTGCGAGAGCATGCCGACGGGCACGCGCCCGTCCGGCGCGAACGCGAGGGAGACGAAGAGGCGGTCGAGGCTCACGCGGAGTCTCCTTTCGAGGCGTGGCGGTGGCGGATGCGAACGGGTTTCGGCGCGTCGGGCCGGAACGAGCGCAGATCGGTCGGCAGGTCGGCGAGGCGACGGCGGGCGACAAGGAAATCCTGGAAGGCGTCGAGCGCGTCGAGCGCGAAGAGGATGCGGGCGAGACGGTCGGTCGACGCGAGTCCCGTTCGCTCCAGGCGGGAGAGCGTCGAAACGGGGACGCCCGAGCGCGACGCCAGCTCGGGCTGCGTCCAGTCCGCGCGCTGGCGAAGCGCGCGGACCAGTCCGCCCAGCGCGGCGGTGAAGTCGCGCGGCTCGACGAGGGAAATCGGCAGTTCGGCATTCATGACGCCCCGAATTCTACTCCAACATGTTGCAAATAGCAAGCAAATTTTGAGTTTATGTTAAAATGATGGATTTATCGAGTGCTGAATGGGGCTGGCTGGCTTCGTGTGGGTTACATCCGTCTTCGGAATGTCGAGGGCGCGGGGAGGGACGACGTGGACGCAGGATTCCACGCGAACTTTACAATTTCTGTCGGCCCTGGACAGAAGGCGCAACGCAAATTGTGTGAAGGCGCGCGTGGATGCGCGCGCGAAAGGGGCTGGCACGGGGGTTGCTTTGCCGGAAGGGAACGCCGGCAAAGCCGGCCTCGAACCAGCGAACTTCCGAACCTTCCAGCATGCAACGAATCCACGACATCTACCGGCCCGTCGAGGAACGGACGCGCGACTGGCGCGAGGTCGAGCGCCCGCTCGCCGACGGCGAGATCCGCGAGCAGGTCGCCCGCTGCATGAACTGCGGGCAGCCGTTCTGCCACGGGGCGGGGTGCCCGCTCGGGAACCTCGTGCCGGACCAGAACCGCGCCGTGGCGCAGGGCGACTGGCGCCGCGCCTGGGAGCTGCTCTCGCGGCGGTCGGACTTCCCCGAGTTCACGTCGCGCGTCTGCCCCGCGCTCTGCGAGGCGTCCTGCGTGCACCAGCTCGACGAGGAGTCGGTGATGGTCCGCCAGTCGGAGAAGCGGATCGTCGACACCGCGTTCGAGCGCGGCTGGGTCGTCCCGCGTCCGCCGGCGGCGGAGAACGGCCGGCGCGCGGCGGTCGTCGGCGCGGGCCCCGCCGGGCTCTCGGCGGCCGTGACGCTGCGGCGCCGCGGCTGGGCGGTGACGGTCTTCGAGCGCCGCGCGAACGTCGGCGGCCTCCTGCGCTACGGCATCCCGTGCTTCAAGCTCGACAAGGCGCTCGTCGACCGCCGCCGCGCGATCCTCGAGGCGGAGGGCGTCCGCTTCGAGACGGGCGTCGAGGTCGGGACGGACGTCTCGGCCGCGTGGCTCGCGCGGCGCTTCGACGCGGTCGTCCTCGCGATCGGCACGCCCGCCGCGCGCGACCTGCCGATCCCGGGGCGAGACCTGGAGGGCGTGCACTTCGCGCTGGAGCTGCTCGAGGGGCAGAACCGCTTCCTCACGGGGGAGCTGCCCGCGCCGCCGATCGACGCCCGGGGCAAGAAGGTCCTCGTGATCGGCGGCGGCGACACCGGCAGCGACTGCGTCGGCACGGCGATCCGCCAGGGCGCCGCGAGCGTGGCGCAGATCGAGATCATGCCCAGGCCGCCGGCGGAGCGCGACCCCTCGACGCCGTGGCCGCTCTGGCCCTACATGCTGCGCACGAGCTCGAGCCACCTCGAAGGCTGCGAGCGCCGCTGGAACCTGAGCTCGGTGCGGTTCGTCCCAACCACCGAACCACCGAACCGCCAAACCGCCAAACCCTCGGTGGCCGGCGTCGAGGTCGAGACGGTGGAATGGGAGTTCTCGCCCGAGGGGCGGCCGCTCCGGTTCCATCCCGTGCCCGGCACGCGCGAAACGATCCCCGCGGACCTGGTGCTGCTCGCGATGGGCTTCACGGGCGTCCCGAAGAACCACCCGATCGTCGCGCAGCTCGGCCTCGCGCAGACGCCCCGCACCGCGCTCGTCTCCGATCCCGCGCGGAACATCCACTGCGTCGGCGACTGCGCGTCCGGCGCGTCCCTCGTCGTCCGCGCCCTCGCGAGCGGAAAAAGCGTCCCGCTCTGATTCCTTCGACCCTTTCAACCCCTTCAACCCTTTCAACCTTTTCAACTTCGATGAGCACGAACGACCGACAGCGGACCCTCTACCGGAGCGAATACGAGCACGACGCGTGCGGCGTCGGCATGGTGGCGAACCTCTCCGGCGAGGCGGACCACGCGATCGTCGCGCACGGTCTCACGATCCTCAAGCGCCTCATGCACCGCGGCGCGACGGGCAACGACCCGGAGACCGGCGACGGCGCCGGGCTGCTGCTGCGCATCCCGGGCGCGTTCTTCCGCAAGGCCGTCCCGGCCCTGGGCGGCGCGGAGTCCTTCGGCGTCGCGATGATCTTCGGCGGCGAGGGCGAAGAAGCCGCGATCGAGGCGGCGGCGCGCGGCGAGGGCTGCGAGGTCCTCGCGTGGCGAGACGTGCCGACCGACCCCTCGGCGATCGGCACGGACGCGCGCAAGGTGATGCCGCGGATCCGCCAGCTGTTCATCGGGCCGGGGCCAGAGGGTCTAGACAATCTAGATCATCTAGACCATCTAGACCATCTAGATTCCCCGGCCTCCGCAGCCTTCGAGCGCCGGCTCCTCGTCGTGCGGCGCCAGATCGAGAGGGCGGCGCCGGGGGCCTACGTGTGCTCGTGCTCGTCGCGGACGATCGTCTACAAGGGCCTCCTGCTGGCGACGCAGATCGAGCGGTTCTACCCGGACCTCTCGGACCCGGACTTCGCGTCGCCCTTCGCGATCGTGCACCAGCGCTACTCCACGAACACGTTCCCGAGCTGGGAGCTGGCGCACCCGTTCCGCGCGCTGGCGCACAACGGCGAGATCAACGCGCTCAAGGGCAACCTCGGCGCGCTCGCGGCGCGCGAGCCCTCGCTCGCCTCGCCGCTCTTCGGGGCGGACTTGAAGAAGCTCCTGCCCGTCGTGCGGCCCGGGCAGAGCGACTCGGCCTCGCTCGACAACGTCTTCGAGCTGCTGGTCGCGGCGGGGCGCGACGCGCCGCACGCGATGATGATGCTCCTGCCGCAGGCGTGGGGCGCCAAGTACCACGTCGGGCACGACGTGCGCGCGTTCTTCGAATACCACTCGGCGCTGATGGAGCCGTGGGACGGCCCCGCGGCGGTCGCGTTCACGGACGGCCTCTCGCTCGGCGCGGCGCTCGACCGCAACGGCCTGCGCCCCGCGCGCTGGACGCTCACGAGGGACGGGCTCTTCTTCCTCGCGTCCGAGGCGGGCGTCCTCGACGTCCCGCCGGCGGACGTCGCGCGCCGCGGCCGCCTCGGCCCCGGCACGCTGCTCTGGCTCGACCTGGAGGGGCACCGCCTCGTCGAGGACGGCGAGCTCAAGGCGTTCTACGCGCGCCGCCGCCCCTACCGCCGCTGGGTGCGGGAGAACCGCATCCCGGTCACGGGGCTCTTCACGGAGATCGTCCCGTCGGCGGTTCCCGGCGGCGAGGACGGCCGTTCGGCGCTGCTGCGGGAGCAGGCGCGCTTCGGCTGGACGCTGGAGGACGTGGAGCTCATCCTGCGCCCGATGGCCGAGACCGGCGCCGAGCCCGTCGGCGCGATGGGCAACGACGCCGCGCTCGCGTGCCTCTCGAAGAGGCCGCGGTCGCTCTTCGACCACTTCCACCAGCTCTTCGCCCAGGTCACGAACCCGCCGATCGACCCGATCCGCGAGGAGCTCGTGATGTCGATCATGACCTACATCGGCAACCAGGCGAACATCCTCGACGAGACGCCCGAGCACGCGCACCTGGTGAAGATGACGCGCCCCGTCCTCACGGACGACGAGCTGCGCCGCATGCGCAACGTGCCCGACTTCCCCGCGCGGACGCTGTCGCTCTTCTACACGCAGGGCGACCTCCGCGCCGCGCTCGACCGCCTCGCGCACGCGGCGCTGGAGTCGGTCGGCGAAGGCGCGAAGATCATCGTGCTGAGCGATCGTGAGGTGGTTTTATCTCACGCAGAGAACGCAGAGAGTTCTCCACCGGATCCGGCGCGGGCCGGCCGGGGGGCGGCCCGTCGCCGGATCCCCTCCCTTCTTGCGGTCGCCGCCGTGAACAAGGCGCTCGCCGAGGCGGGCGTGCGGCCGTCGGTCGGCGTCGTCGTGGAATCGGGCGAGGTGCGCGAGGTGCACCACTTCGCCGTGCTGCTCGGCTTCGGCGCGACGGCGGTGAACCCGTGGCTCGCGCTGGCGACCGTCTCCGAGGTCGGCCGGGCCGACGCCGTCAAGGCCGCTGCGAACTACGTCGGCGCGGTGTGCAAGGGCCTGATGAAGATCCTGTCCAAGATGGGCATCTCGACGCTGCGCTCCTACCGCAGCGCGCGCATCTTCGAGGCCGTCGGACTCGGTCCGAAGCTCGTCGGCGAATACTTCGCCGGCGTCGCCTCGCCCGTGGGCGGGCTCGAGCTCGAGGACATCGAGCGCCGCCTCGCCGAGGCGGGGGCCGCGGACGCGGCCCCCGTCCTCCCGCCCGGCGGCCAGTACCGCTTCCGCAAGGACGGCGAGGAGCACCTCTGGACGCCGCAGCGCGTCGCGGACTTCCGCGAATCGGTGCGCGCCGGCGACTACGCGCGCTTCCACCGCTACACCGACTCCATCGACAACGACAGCGGCGTCACGCTGCGGTCGCGCTTCGCGTTTCGCGAGGGCGCGGCGGTCCCGCTCGACGAGGTCGAGCCCGTCGAGGAGATCGTGAGGCACTTCGTCGGCGGCGCGATGTCGCTCGGCTCGCTCTCGCCCGAGGCGCACGAGACGATCGCGCTCGCCCTGAACGGCCTCGGCACGATGTCCAACTGCGGCGAGGGCGGCGAGAACCCGGAGCGGTTCGGGACCGACCGCAACAGCGCGATCAAGCAGGTCGCCTCGGGTCGGTTCGGCGTCACGATCGGATACCTGCGCAGCGCGAAGGACCTGCAGATCAAGGTCGCGCAGGGCGCCAAGCCCGGCGAGGGCGGGCAGCTCCCGGCGCGCAAGGTCGACGCCTTCGTCGCGCGCCTGCGCCACGCCAAGCCCGGCACCACGCTCATCTCGCCGCCGCCGCACCACGACATCTACTCGATCGAGGACCTCGCGCAGCTCATCCACGACCTGCGCTGCGCCAACCCCGGCGCGCGCGTCTCGGTGAAGCTCGTGAGCGAGGCGGGCGTCGGGACCGTCGCCGCCGGCGTCGCCAAGGCGCACGCGGACGTCGTCGTGGTCTCGGGCTTCGACGGCGGCACCGGCGCCGCGCCGCTCACCTCCGTGAAGCACGCCGGCGTCCCGTGGGAGCCCGGCCTCGCCGAGGCGCACCAGACGCTCGTGAAGAACGACCTGCGCGCCCGCGTGAAGCTGCAGGTCGACGGGCAGCTCCGCACCGGCCGCGACATCGTGGTCGGCGCGCTGCTCGGCGCGGACGAGTTCGCCTTCGGCACCTCGATGCTCGTCTCGCTCGGGTGCGTGCAGTGCCGCAACTGCAACCTCGACAGCTGCCCCGTCGGCATCGCCACGCAGAAGCCGGAGCTGCGCGCGAAGTTCGCGGGCCGGCCCGAGCACCTGCAGACCTACTTCCGCTTCCTCGCGCAGGAGGTCCGCGAACAGCTCGCCGCGCTCGGCTACCGGTCGCTCGCCGAGGCCCGCGGACACGCGGAGCGGCTGGTCGCAAAGGAGGGGGGATTTGACTTCGGGGACCTCTTCGCCTCCGCGGGGCAGGGGTTCGGGGGCGCTGCCCCCGCTCGTTGGGCCCCGGACGACTACGACCAGCGCGAGCTCGTGCCCGCGATCCTCCCCGCCCTCCCCTCCCCTGTCCGGCTCGCCCGCGACATCCGCAACGCGGACCGTTCGGTCGGCGCGGGGCTCTCGGGGGAGATCGCCGCGCGGTTCGGCGCGGACGGCCTTCCGGACGGCTCGGTGCAGGTGGACTTCCGCGGCGTGGCGGGGCAGAGCTTCGGCGCGTTCCTCGCGCGGGGCGT
>CADBEF010000097.1 GCA_902793555.1 uncultured bacterium
GCGGCGAGGCGCGAGACGAGGAAGACGCCGACGCCGAACGGGTCGGCGGGCTCGTCCATGTGGTGGATCATCTCGGGGATCGTGCCGATGACGTCGGGCTCGGCGATCTCGTGGATCCAGTTGAGGCCGTACTGCTTGGCGACCTTCTCGGCCCAGGGCAGTTCGGAGAGGTCCTGGTCCTTGACGCCGATGGAGAACGTGTCGAAGGGCTTTCCCGTGATCTTCGCCGTCATCGCGGTGACGAGCGAGGAGTCGATGCCGCCGGAGAGGAAGGTGGCGACGGGGACGTCGGAGAGCAGGTGCAGCTTCACCGTGTCGAGGAGGAGCGCCTCGAGCTCGTCCTCGAGCTCGTCCGCGAGTTCCTCGGCCGTGCCGGTGCGCTTGGGCTCGAAGGCGGAGAGCTTCCAGTAGCGCTCGACGCGGACTTTGCCGTCCTCCCAAACCGCGTAATGCGCGGCGGGGAGCTTCACGACGCCTTTGAAGAGCGAGCGGTCGTCGGGGAGGTAGCGCAGCGACATGTAGTGCCAGAGCGCCTCCATGTCGACCTCGCGCGGGACGATGCCGGTCGCGAGGATCGCCTTGGGCTCGGAGGCGAAGGCGAAAGAGCCGTCGGCGCCCGTGGCGTAGAAGACGGGCTTCTGGCCCATGTGGTCGCGGGCGAGGAGAAGGCGCTTCTTCTCCGAATCCCAAAGCGCGAAGCCGAACATGCCGCGGAGCTTCTCGACGCACTTCTCGCCGTATTCGAGGTAGAGCGGGAGGACGATTTCGGAGTCGGAGCGGGTCTTGAACGCGTAGCCCTGCGCCTCGTATTTGGCGCGCAGCTCGGGGTAGTTGTAGATCTCGCCGTTGCAGACGAGGACGAGCTTGCCGGAGGGGTCCGTGAGCGGCTGGCGGCCGCCCGCCAGGTCGTTGATCGAGAGGCGGCGCTGGCCGATGGCGAAGCCGGCGCTCTCGCGCATGTCGAAGTCGTCCGGGCCGCGGTGGGCCATGAGGTCGCACATGGCGCGGACCTTGTCCGCGCCGCCCTTCCGCACATGGAAACGGGTCCTTTCAGTCTTCCGCCAGAATCGCCGCGAGATTCGCGAGCCGCTTGCGGAGGGCGGGATCGGAAACGAGGACCCGTTCGTCCGCCGCCCGCGCGAGGAACGGTTCGCCGTCCTTGCGGGCCCCTTTCCGGAGAAGGATCCGGGCGTAGACGTCGTGGTTGTCGGGGAACCAGTACTCGCGGTCGACGACGGGCTCCCAGAACGCGAGCGCCTCGTCGACCTCGCCGTTGGCGAGAAGGGCGTCGACGTAGGTCCGCCGGATCAGCTCCTCGTAGGGGTTGAGTCGGACCGCCTTCTTGGCGAAGAAGAGCGCGGTCCGCTTGAGGTCGCTCGCCGTCGCGGCGTCGCGGACGTTGAGCAGGGCGTCCAGCTGGAGCTGGGCGGCGAGCGCGGGGAAGTAGTAGTTGTCGGGGCAGCCCGGTTCGGCGCGTTGGCAGCGGCGGGCGCCCTCGCGGGCGGTTTCGAGCGCCTCGGCGAGGGCGGCTGCGCGGACGGCCGGGTCGGTCGAGGCGATGGCGCGGTCGAGCGCGGCGTTGCGGGCAAGGGAAAGGGGCAGGACCTCGAGGGACGGCGTTCCGACGAAGAAACCGTGCTTGGTTTCGTGGTAGAGGCGCTGGGAGAGCGCGGCGCGGACGGAACGGACCGTCCCGAACACGCCGGCGGCGACGAGCGCGACGCCGGCCACGAGGCGGAACCGGCGGCGCCAGTCGGCCGCGTCGGAGAATCTCGGGGAAAAGCGCACGGCGCTACATCCACTTGGGCTTGGCTTCGATGATGTCGCGCGGGCGGATCAGGGGATCCGAGTCCTTTCCGCGGCGGATCCGGTCCAAGTCGTACGTGGTCGAAACGCCGTTGCGCGTGAGCACGACCGTTCCGTTGGCGAACTTCGTGAGGTCGCCGGCCTGGATGACCGCTTCGAGGAGGGTCATTCCCTCCTTGTAGGGAAACAGCCCGCGCTTGGACATTTCGCCCGTGACCGAGTAGGTCTGTTCCTGGATCATGTCCTGGCAGACGACCGTGACGGCGATCTTGTTGTAGATGCCGCTCTTCATGTACGTGTCCGCGATGACCTTCTCGGCCTCGGAGGTGGTGAGCCCGCCGACGCGGACGTCGTTGATGAGCGGCAGCGTGATGTAGCCGGCGCCGTCGACGATGTCTTCGTGGCGCTGGGGGCCGTCGAGGGCCGTGGCGTGGAGCGTGACGGCGACGCGGTCGTCGGAACGGAGCGGGCGCGTGCCGGTGGCCACGTCGTCGAGCGTGGCGGAAACGGGCAGCTGCGGCCGCCAGGCGTAGGGATTGGACCGGACGGCAGAGGGGAACAGGTCGGCGCAGCCGGACGCGAAAAGCGCGGCCGCCGCGGCGAGAAGGGAAACGTACGGGGTCTTCATGGCGATCAGGACTTGCTTTCGGCCTCGGCGCCGGATTCCCCGTGGCGGCGGGACGAGGCGCGGCGCGTGCGCTTCGTCCGGCCGGAGGAATCCTGCGTGTAATAGTAGTAGTAGTACTGGTGCTCGTAGTAGTACGACGAGGAGTCGTGCGCGGAATTGACGTTGTTGAGGACCACGCCGAGGAAGTTGCCGCCCATCGAAATGATGCTGTCCTTGGCGCGCTTGCAGAGGGCGCGCGGGTACTTGCGGTGCTGGATGACGAGCGCGACGCCGTCGCCCAGGCGCGTGAGCTGCGCGGTGTCGGAAATGCCGATCATGGGCGGCGCGTCCACGATCACGCGGTCGTAGCGCTCGCGCGCGGTCTTCATGAGATCGGACATTTCGTCGGTGTCCATGAGGCCGAAGATGCTCGAGGAATCGATGCTGCCGGCGGGGAGGAAGTCCAGGTTCGGCTGCTCGGTGTGGACGATCGCGTCGTCGAGCGTCGATTCGCCGACCACGACGTTCGCAAGGCCCGGCTCCAGCGGGACGCCGAGCGTCCGGTGCTGGCGGGGCCGGTGCAGGTCGGCGTCGACCAGCAGGACCTTCTCGCCCACCTCGGCGCACACCCAGGCCGTGTTGAAGCTCGTCATCGACTTGCCTTCGCCCGCGGAGGCGGACGTGAAGACGACGACCTTGCCGGTTCCGAGCGCGCGCGAGCTCTTGAGATTCATGCGGAGCACGCGGTAGACCTCGGAGTGCTTGGCGCGGGCGTTCGGGTCGTTGAGCGCGCGCATCTTCTGCGGGATGAGGCCGATCACGTTGGACTGGAGGTACTTCTCCACGTCCTCGACCGTCTTCACCGTCGTGTCGAGGTACTCGACGAAGAACGCGAGCAGCACGCCGAACAGGAGGCCGGCGACGACGGAGAGCGTCACGTTGAGGGCGAAATTGGGCGAGACGGGACGGTATTCGACCTTCGCGCGGTCGATGATGCGGACGGAGGTCTTCGGCATCTTGAGGTTGACCCGTTCGTCGTCGAGGCGGGTCTGCAGGGCGACGCGCCGCTGCTTGAGCGCGTCGAGGTCCTTGCGGAGACGCTCGTATTCGATGGCGGGGCCGGACGAGACGCTGCGCTCCTGCTCTTCGAGGGCGCGGAGCTGGGACTTGTACAGGTCGGCCTCGGTCTGGGCCTGCTCCCAGGCCTGCTTGACGCTCGTCTTGATGCTCTCGACCTTTTCGGCGATCGTCGCCTCGACCGTGTCGAGAAGGGCGCGGGTCTGGACGACCTTCGGGTGCTTGTCGCCGAAATCGGCCTGCTTGAGCGCGGCCATCTGCAGGTCGAACTCCTGCTTTTCGGCAACGGGCTTGGCGAGGAACTGGGCGGATTCGGGAACGAGGATCGGGAGGGCCGCGGCCGCTTCCGTCACGGAAAGCCCGACGATGCGCTCGTAGCGGGTCTTCTTGATTTCGGCCTCGATGGCGGCCTGGTTGGCCTTGGCGTTGACGTCGAGGATGAGGCGGCGGAGGTTCTCCGCGCCGTCGTCGCCGGAGGACGTGATGGTGATGTGGTGCAGTTCGCGGAAGGACGCCAGCTCGTTCTCCTTCTCGGCGATTTCCTGCCCGAGGGCGGCAATTTCGGAACTGAGGCTGGAAAGAGCGTCCTCGATGTCCGCCATGTTCTTGCGGCGGACGTGGTCGCGGAAGACTTCGGCGATGGAGTTGGCGACGATCTGCGCGTACTTCGCCGCTTCGCCTTCGGGCTTGTCGAGTCGCACTTCGATGTCGATCAAGTCCGTGTCGCGGCGGATCGAAAGAGTGGTATGGCTCTTGATCAGGTCGATCACGCGGAGCCGGTTGTCGGCCGGCGTCTCGTTCGCCTTGTAGCCGTAGGCCAGTCCCAGCACGTCGGCCAGGTTGTCGCCGCCGTCGACGACCTGCTCCATCACGGGATTGGATTTGATGATCTCGAACTGGGAGCGCAGGAAGATGGGGTCGTAGCCGGTGCGGACCGCCCCGTACAGCGCCACGTTGGGCGTCTCCCGCTGGACCTCGATCGTCGCCATCGAAGCGTAGACCTGCGGCATCCGGCGCGTGATGACGATGCCCGACAGGATGAGAAGGAGGGCGACCGCGATGACGATTTCCTTGCGGGAATAGAAAATCTGCCAGTAGTCGAGAAGGTGGACGGTCGAGCCGGGAGCCTGGCCCGCGGCGGCCGGCTGGGCGGCCGCGGCCGGTTGCTGGGTGTCAAATGCCATCGTGGTGTTTCCGAAAAAATGACGGACCCGCCGGTCCGTTGTCCGGCCGACGGGTCCGCGCTGTTGAATGTCCGGCGGAAGGCGGCCGCCGCGCCCGTGCGCGGCGGGCCGCCCCGACGCGCTAGAAGAGCGTGACCGTGCCGTTCAGACCGAACACGTTCTCCTTGTAGGACGAACCGACGTCGCTGTCGATGTCCTCGTAGGTGTAGAACGCGCCGATGCCGAAGTGCTCGGTCAGGGCGAACCGGGCGGAGACCCGGACGAAGACGGAATCGCGGTCGTACTCGCTCTTGCCGCCGTTGGCCGCCTTGAGTGCCTGGAGGTAGCCGTAGGAGGCCGCGGACGGATCGAGATCGTCCTCCGCGTCGTAGGTGCGCGTGCGGAGCTCGACGGAGGCGCCGAGCGAGAAGCGGCGGTCCTCGCCGAAGTACTGGCGGACCGACGCGTAGCCGGCGAGGTCCTCCTGCGAGCTGAACGGATAGACGTTCGCGAACGTGCGGCCGTAGCGGACGCCGGCGAAGAGCTGGGTGTCCGTCTGCTGGAAGAGCTTGAGCTCGACCTGCGAGTCGCCGATGAGATCCTGGTCGTCCAGGTCGTCCGACTCGTACCAAGCGTGGTTGTAGCCGACGCGCGCTTCGAGGAGGTGGTTGCCGTCGCCCGACAGGTCGCAGATCGCCTTGAAGCCGACGGTCAGGTAGTCGACGCCGAGATCGAACTCGGGCTCGCTCTCGCGGTCCCAGCCCGTGTAGTCGGCGAAGACGCCGAACGAGAAGGTCCGGGAGAACACGTGCATGAATTCGCCGTAGGCGCCCCACTCGTCCTCGTCGTTGGTCTTGGAGAGCTCCTTCTCGTCGTAGCGCTTCACGCGCCAGCGGCCGCCGACCTTGACGTAGTCGCCGTTCTCGGCGAGCTTCTGGACGAGGAAGCCCTCGAAGCGGTTCTGGTAGTAGTCGTTGTTCTTGCGGTCGTCGCGCGCGGGATCGTACTCGTAGTCGTCGCTGTAGAAGTAGTCCTTCTGGCCGCTCCACCAGTAGTTCTCGCGCAGGCCGACGGACGTCAGCGGGGAGAAGGCGTAGTCGAGGTTGAGGCGGACGGTGTGCTCCCACTTCTCCTCTTCCTGGCCGGGACGGCAGTTGTCGTAGCGGGTCCAGACCGGCGAATAGGAGGCGTCGAGGTGGAGCAGGTCCACGATTTCGCGGCGGATGCGGATCGTCGGCGCAACGTACCAGGAGGTCTGGTCCTCCTTGTCGCCCGAATCGATCAAGTCGCGGTTGTCGGACTGCTTGACGCCGGCCGTGACGCTGGCGCTGACAAGGTTCGGCTCGGCGGCAAACGTGGTGCCGGCGAGTCCGGCGCCGACGAGAAGCGCCGGCAGCGCGGAAACGGTCTTGCTGTGGAAGTGCATGGATGTGACTCCGCTGGTTCGGTTTTGTATTGTGTTGAAAAAGGGGGTTCCCTTGCGTACGAGCGGGTAGGATAGCGAAATAGCCCTTTCGAGTCAAGGCCTTTTTCTGTTTTGTCCGACGTCCGCCGGATGCGGCCGGATCCCGGCGAACCGTTCTCGCGCGCGCGGCGTTTATAGCTTTCATGAACGCAAACGACACCCCGGCCGTGCAGGTCGACAAGCTGCACAAGTCCTTCGGCGCGGGCGACGCCCGCGTCGACGTTATCCGCGACCTCGATTTCACGCTCCCGCGCGGCGCGTTCGAGGCGGTCATGGGCGCCTCCGGCTCCGGCAAGTCCACCTTCCTGCACCTCGTGGCCGCGCTCCTCGCGCCCGACCGCGGCGAGATCCGCGTCGGCGGCGAGCTCGTCTCCGCGATGTCCGACCGCGAGGCGACGGTCTTCCGCCGCCGCCGCATCGGGCTCGTCTTCCAGGACTTCAACCTGGTGCCGACGCTCACCGCGGAGGAGAACATCGAGCTGCCGCTCCTGCTCGACCGCGCCCGGCCCGACCGCGCGCACCTCGATTCGCTCGTCGCGACGCTCGGCCTCGGCGACCGCCTCTCGCACCTGCCCTCGCAGCTCTCCGGCGGCGAACGCCAGCGCGTCGCCGTCGCCCGCGCGCTCGCCGGCAACCCCGACGTGGTGCTCGCGGACGAACCGACCGGCAACCTCGATTCGCCCGCCGCCAAGGCCCTCTGCGGCCTGCTGCGCTCGCTCAACGAGAGCACGGGCTGCGCGATCCTCCTGGTGACGCACGACCCGGTCACCGCCGCCGCCGCGTCCCGCGTGCACCTGCTCAAGGACGGCGCGTTCGTCGGCGCGTTCGACACGGGCCACGACCCGGCGCTCGTCTCCGAGCGCTACCTCGCCGCGGCCGGCGGCAAGTAGGAGGGCGCCGCGATGATCCTCCTCCGACTCGTGGGCCGCTCCCTGCGCCGCGACCGCGCCCGCGCGCTCTGCGCCGTGGCGGGCGTCGCCGCGGCGTCCGGCCTGCTCGCCTGGTATCTCTGCCTCAAGCAGACGGCGGACGCCCAGGCGCCCGCCGCCGCCCGCCGCTCGACCGCGCCCCACGCCGCATGGATCGGCGGCTTCGCGCCGCCCGCCGGCGACAGCCTCGCGCCGTTCGCCGCGTGGATAGAACCCGCCGGCACGAACGCCCACGCGCGGCTGCCGCACGGAGACGCCGCCTTCGTGACGGCGCGCGTGTCCCTGCCCGCCGCCACGGGGCGCCCGACGCCGGCCCCGGCCTTCGTGGCCGCCGCGCGAATGGAGCACGACGCCCTCTGCCAGGCGTTTCCCGGACAATCGGGGCCCGATGGAAAGGCGTGGGAAAAGCTCGCCTCGCCCGATCCGTTCGACGCACCGCCCGCCGTCTTTTCGCGCGCGGTCTTCGCGGGCGCGCCATCCATGCCGGCGATCGGCTCGATCCAGGCGCTCGCCGTGCCGGGGCGCACCGTCCCCCTGCGCATCGCGGGCTTCTTCGACGGCGGCGGCGCGCCGGGCCTTCCGGCCGTTTGGACCACGCCGGCCGCGATGCGCAAGCTGCGCCCGCTCGGAGCGAACCCCGACGAGATCGGCCTCGCGTTCTTCCACACGTCCGCCGACGCGGAGGCCGCGCTCGCGGCGCTCCCCGCCGAGGAGGCCGCCACGCTGCGGATCGGGCGTCCTTCGAGCGCCGCCCGCGCCGCGCTCGAGGAGAAGGCCGCGGCGCTCGCCGGCGCGGGCGGCGGCTCGAACTTCCGCCGCCGCGCGCAGTCCTACGCGGCGGTGTCGCACCGGATGCTCGGAGCCGCGTTCAATTTCGACGGGACGGGGAAATCGCCCTGCTACGACTTGCGCACGGTCCCCGTGCAGCTCGACGCGCGCCCCGGCGGCTCGCCGCTGCAGGGGCCGCCGATCATGGCGATGGCGGCGGAGGCGAGCCCCGGCGGCCCGCCCTTCCTTTCGCAAAAGCTCGCCGGAGCGACCGACGGGGAGGACAGCGAAGCATGGATGGCGCTGGCGACGGCGTCCCCCGCGGACGGCGCCGAGCCCGCGTTCTTCGCGACCTCGCTCTTCTCGCCGCGCTTCCCGCGGCCGGCGGTCGGCTCGCACCTGCCGCTCGTGCTCGCGGGCGGGACCGTGGACCTCGTCGTGGCGGGGTTCTTCGAGAGCGACGGCGCGGTGAAGGAGTTCCCGACGCTCTACGTGACGAAGGCGGCGATGCGGCGCATCTCCGCGCTCTCGCCCGCCGCGCCGCGCGGCCCGAACCTGCTGCTCTTCCGCTCGATGGAGCACGCCCGCGCCGCGCTCGCGACCGCCGGGGCGGAGAAGCTCGAGCTGCCGCCCCCCGCGAAGCACCACGGCGAGACGCCGCCCGCGCCGCCCGAGGTGCACGCGCTGCCGGACGGTTCTGCGGTGCTGCTCGTGGACCGCGACGGCGAGGCGACGACCGCCGCGTTCGTGTCGGACGCCGTCCGCAACCTGCGCAGCTCGATGAACCTCTCGCTGCCGCTCGCGGTCATCACCGCGATCGCGATGCTCGTGACGGTCCTCTCGGCCGGCCTCGCCGCGGAACGCCGCCGCCTCGCGCTGCTGCGCTGCGCGGGCCTCACGCGCGCCGGCGCGGCGGGCCTGATCGCGCTCGAGACGCTCGTGCTGGCGCTCGCCGGCTGGGCGGTCGGCTTCCTCTGCGCGGCCGGCGGCATGCAGCTGTTCCTGCTCACGAACGCCGAGCCCGGCATCCCGCGCGCCGTCCACGCCGGCGCGGCAGCGCCGCTGCTCTCGCTCGCGCTCGCCGTCTTCACGGCGCTCGCCGCGGCGCTCGTCCCCGCGCTCGCCGCGATGCGCGTGCGGCCGCTGGAGGCCTTCGCCGAAGCGCCGACGGAGCCGAAGCCCGTCTCGCCCACGAAGGTCCTGCTCGGCCTCGCGCTCGCACTGCCGATCGCCGCGCTCGGCTGCGCCGAGGGGATGGAGCGCAACCTGCGGACGCTGCTGCTCGTCCTCGTCGGCCTGCCGTGCTGGCTCGCGGGCGCGGTGCTGCTCGTGCATCCGCTCATGCGGCTCGTCGAGCGCGTCTTCGTCGTGCCGCTCGCGCGCCTCCTCGGGCTCGACCCGCGCCTGCTCTCGCGCCGCCTCTCGCGGGCGCCGGGCCGCGCGATGGGCGCGATCCTCTCGATCTCGCTCGGGCTCGTCTCGTTCGTGGCGATCCACACGTGGGGCGGCACGCTCATGGCCGGGTTCGTCCCCTCGCCGGAATGGCCCGACGCGATCGTCTCGCTCCTGCCCGGCGGGCTGACGGGCGCGCAGGCGGAGGCCGTGTGCGACGCCGTCTCGAAGCCGCGCGGCGGCGCGCCGGCCGCGGCCGCGCGCGCAGTGCCGCTCGAAGCGTTCGTCATGCCGCTCGACGAAGCGTTCGTCTCGGCGCGCCCCAAGGGCTTCCCCGAGACGCCGCTGCAGATCCTCGGCGCCGATCCGGACGCGCTCTTCGGCGCGGGCGGGATGGCGCCGATGCGGTTCGTCGAGGGCGACGCCGCGTCCGCCGCGAAGGCGCTCGCGGACGGCCCCGCGTGCGTGATCCCCGCGATGCTCTCGCGCCTCGGCGGGCTGCACCGGGGCGACGAGATCGTCATGGGCGACGGCACGCGCCTCGCCGTCGCGGGCGTCGTGGAGCTCAACTGGCACATGGTCACCTCGCGCTCGCTCGTGCGGCAGCGCAGCGCGCCCGTCGGCCCGATGCGCGAGATGATGAAGGCGCGCAAGGCGGGCGGCCCCGGCGCGCCGCCGCCCGGCATGATGGGCGGCGGCGGACGCGGCCCCGGCGGGGGCGGCGGACGCCCCGCCATGGGCAAGGTCATCCCGTGCGGCGTCGCGTTCACGAGCGAAAAGACCGCGCGCGAGCTCTCGATGGAGGAGGATTCCGTGCACTTCCTGTGGTGCAACTTCTCGCCCGAACTGCGCGCGGGCGACCCGTTGCAGGCCACGCTGCGGCTCGACGAGGCGCTGCGCGCCGCGGTCGCCGAAGCGCCGGACGGCGCGCGCGCCGCGCGCGGCAGCTCGATCCAGGTGCACCACCGCGACGAAATCGCGGACGGCACGCTCGCGCACGGCGGCGACATCATCGGGATGATGGCGCGCCTTCCGTTCTGGTCGCTGCTCGTCACGTGCACGGGCATCGCGGCGCTGCTCGTGGCGTCCGCGCGCGCCGGCAAGCGCGAGACGGACGTCATGCGCGCGGTCGGCCTCACGCGCGGCCAACTCGCGCGGCTTTACCTCGGCGAAGCGCTGCTTGTGATCGCATGCACGCTCGTGCTCTCGCTCGCGAGCGGGCTGCTGATCGGCTGGAGCTTCACGGGCGTGACGCGCGCGCAGTGGAACGCGGGGCTGCCGGTGCAGTTCCTCGTCCCGTGGGCGAAGATCGCGCAAGGCTTCCTCTTCGCCTTCGCGCTCTCCTTCCTCATGGCGCTCCTGCCCCTGCGCCGCCTCGTGCGCTAGCCGCCCGCGCGGCTAAACCCCGCCTTCCCCCCAGCGCCCTATCCGCCGCCTGCGCGGCCGGGCCCGCCCGGCCGCGCGTGCGATTTGCGGCGCGGGCGGTCGTTCGCCCATGGAGGGGCCGCAAGCGCGGGCCGGCGCAGCCGCCCCGCGCAAGGCCCCGACCCGGCAAAGGCCGCGCGAAGCAG
>CADBEF010000098.1 GCA_902793555.1 uncultured bacterium
GCGCCCGAAGCGCCCGCCGAAGCGCCGGCTCCCGCGCCCGAAGCCTAGCCCGGCCTGCCGTTCCACCACGCGGGCGGTCCGGGACATCCCGGACCGCCCGCTTCGTTTCCGAACACCGCCATGATCCGATTCTCCGTTCTCGGCGCCGGCCACATCGCCGGCAAGACCGCGGCCGCGGCCGCCTACCTCGCGGGCCGCGGCGAACTCGCGCTCCGCGCCGTCGCCTCGCGCGACCCCGCCCGCGGCGCGGCGCTCGCGGGCCGCTTCGGTTTCGAAACGAGCTTCGGCTCGTACCGCGAACTGGCCGAAGACCCCGCCACGGATCTCGTCTACGTCGCCACGCCGAACACGTTCCACGCGGCGCACGCGAAGCTGTGCCTGGAGCACGGAAAGCACGTGCTTTGCGAGAAGCCGTTCACCGCGAACGCGGCGGAGGCGGAGGAGGTCCTCGCGCTCGCGCGGGAGCGGGGCCTCTTCTGCGGCGAGGCGATGTGGCTCCGGTTCCTGCCGGCCTCCCGCGCGATCGGCGAGGCGTTGCGCGCGGGGCGGATCGGCAAGCCGCGGATGGTCGAAGCCGTCTTCGAGGTCCCGGTGGCGGACAAGGCGCGCATCCGCGAGCCCGCGCTCGGCGGCGGCGCGCTGCTCGACCTGGGCGTGTATCCCCTCGCGTTCGCGCTGCTGCACTTCGGCACGGACTACGCGGACGTCGCGGGGCGCGCGACGCTCCTGCCGACCGGCGTTGACGACCAGGCGGCGTTCTCGCTCGGCTGGGCGGACGGCCGCATCGCCGCGCTCGCCTGCTCGGCCACCGCGGCCGGCGGCGCGGGCGGCCGCATCGTGGGTACCGAAGGGAGCATCGAGGTGCCGATGCTCGTCCGGTGCGAGGGCTTCCGCGTCGCGCCGTTCGGCGGCGGCGCGGCGGAGGACGTCGCGCGCCCGTTCGAGTGCAACGGCTACGAGTACGAGTTGCGCGCCGCCGCGCGCGCGGTCGAGGCCGGCCGGCCCGAATGCCCCGAAGCGCCGCACGAGGCCACGCTGGCCGCGATGCGCGCGATGGACGCGCTCCGCGCCCTCTGGGGCGTGCGCTTCCCCTGCGACGCCGCGGGCTAGTTCGCGTGGTCGACGCGGTTGGACGCCGCGGAGACGACGACGGACGATCCGCCTGAGAGCGTCACGCGGATCGTGCAGCCGTTGGTGGCGGACGGCACGAAGCTGGACAGATCCGCCCCGGCCGGCCAGACCGGCCGGGGCTGTTCCGCGCTGCGGCGGTCCTCGTCGATCATCGCGAGCGTGATTTCCTCCGCGTTCGTGGCCGCATGGATGCGGAGAAGGTGGTGGACGGCGCGGTCGCAGTCGTACAGCGAGCGGGCCGCCAGGTCGACGCGCGCGCCGTCGCGCGCCCGGCGGACCGTCGGGACGACGGCGTAGACGGCCATCGCGACGGCCGCGGCGGCGAAGACGGCCTCGAGCAAGGTCGGCGGGCGGAGGCGCATCGCCTAGATCTCCACGGAGAGCGCGACGGCGGGCGAACCGCCGGCGCCGCCGAACTCGTACGGACCGAACGAGGCGGGCACGAGGCACGAGCGGCCGGCGGGCACGGCGAACGGCTCCGCGAGCGCGGGCGAACGGATTTCAAGCGGCTCCCCGGGCGCGAAGAGGACGCGGAAGCTCGCGCCGTCCGCGACGGCGGGCTCGGGCGCGCGAAGCGTCCAGCGCTCCATCGTGAAGTACTCGCAGCGGACGACGCGCTCGCGCACGTTGCCGGCGACCGCGGCGGGCATCGGGAACGGCGTGGATAGCTCCATCGCGCCGAGCTTCCAGTCGATCGTCTCCATCGCCTGGGCGACGTGCAGTTCGCGCGGCTTGCCGTCCGCGCCGACGCGGCCCCAGTCGTAGACGCGGTAGGTCGTGTTGGAGCTCTGCTGAACCTCGAACACGAGGCAGCCGTCGCCGATGGCGTGGACGAGGCCGCCGGGGATGAACAGCGCCTTGCCGGGAACGGCGGGAACGGCGTTGAGGAGGGACGAAACGGTCCCCTGTTTCACCGCGTCCGAAAAGATCCGCGGACCGACGCCCTTCTTGAGGCCGGCGCAGACGACGGCGCCGTCCGGGGCGTCGAGAAAATACCACATCTCCGTCTTCGGTTCGCCGTGCGTCCGGGCGGCGTTGCCGTCGTTCGGGTGGACCTGGACCGACAGCCGGTCCCGCGCGTCGATGATCTTGACGAGCACGGGAAACTTCGCGCCGGGGGCGTTGCGGCCGAGCAGCGCCGCGCCGAACTCGGCGCAGAGCGAATCGAGGGCACGCCCGTCGAACGGGCCGCCGTCGACGACGGACATGCCGTCCGGATGGCCGCTCGCCTCCCACGACTCGCCGCAGGTGGCGGGGGCGTCCGCGCGGCCGAAACGGGCGGAAATCCGCGTCCCGCCCCAAAGGTACTCCTTGTAGACGGGACGGAAGAGGAACGGAGGGAGCGCTTCGCCCATGGAACGGGCGGCCTAGAGCCCGAGCTCGCGGAGGACTTCGTCGGGCGACTTCTCGGCGGCCGGGGCGGGAGCCTCCGGCGCGTCGATCACCTTGACGGTCTTGCCGGCGGCGGACTTGCCCGTCTTGGCGGGCTTGGCGGCGGGCGCGGGATCCGCGGCGGCCGGGGCCGCGGCGGCGCCGGCGGCCGGGACGTAGATCTGGGCGCCCTCGCGGAGCTTCTTCGGGTCGGAGATCCCGTTGGCCTCCATGATCGCCTTGACGGTCGTCTTGTTCGCGATCGCGATGCGGCCGAGGATGTCGCCCTTCTTGACCGTGTAGACCGTGAAGCCTTCCTTGGCGGGAAGCGCCTTCTTCGGCTTGGCGGCGGGCGCGGCGGCCTTCTTGGGGGCCTTCGGCTTGTCCGTGATGCCGGTGCCGCGGGCGGGGATCTTGATCTTCTGGCCGATCACGAGCTTGTTCGGGTCCTTGATCGAGGGATTGGCGTCGAGAATCGCCTGGCGGGACACGCCGTTCTTCTGCGCGATGCGGCCGAGAATGTCGCCGGCCTGGACGACGTAGACGCCGCTGCCGGCGGGTGCGGGCTTCGCGACCGGAACGGGCTCCGGCGCGGGCGCGGGAGCCGGGACGTGGCGGCCGGTGCTGCCCGTGAGGCCGTCCGCCTCGATCGCGAACGGACTGTCGCCGCCGCCTTCGGGGATCACCTGCTCGACGTAACTGCCGGGCTTGCCGACCTGGTCGGCGGACTTGACGACCTGCGCCTCGTAGGGCGTGGTGTCCATCGGGGGACGCTCCGCCGTCACCTTGCCGAGCACGGCCGGCGCGGCCTTCGTGTCGACCGGCTTCACGGGAGCGGGGGCGGGAACCGCCACGGCGGGAGCTTCGGGCTCGAGGGGCTCGACGACCGGCGCCGCGACAACGCGCTCCTCGACGACCGGCGCCGGAACCACGCGCTCCTCGACGACCGGGGCCTCGACGACGGTCTTGGCGGGGGCGCGCTCCGTCGAACGCGAGATCCGCGACGGCTGGTCGACCGTCTCGAAGGGAATGTCGTCCGCCGTCACGCGGTCGCGCGAGCGGTTGAGCGTGCGGCACCCCTGGGAGAGGATGGCCGCGGCGAGGACGGCGCCGGAAACGGCGAAGAGGGAGGAGGAACGCATGGCGTGTGCTTTCGTTGGAGGGTTGTTGGGGTGCGCGTGCGCGTGCATCGTTGCTTGCGGCGGGGTATTATAGACGAACCGCCCGCGCGTGTCACGCGAAAAAATCATGCGGGGAGCCGGCGGCGGGCGGCCTTGAGGGTGTTCCGCATCAGCATGGCGATCGTCATCGGCCCGACGCCGCCCGGGACGGGCGTGATCAGCGACGCGACCGGCGCGACGCCCGCGTAGTCCACGTCCCCGACGAGGCGGTAGCCGGCCTTCTTCGACGCGTCCGGGACGCGGTTCACGCCGACGTCGACCACGACGGCGCCCGGCTTCACCATGTCCGCCGTCACGGTTCCGGGGCGGCCCGCCGCCACGACGAGGATGTCGGCCGTCCGCGTGAACGACGCCAGGTCGCGCGTCCCGGTGTGGCACGCCGTCACGGTCGCGTTGCCGCCGGGGCCCTTGCGCGCGAGCAGGAAGGCGACGGGCTTGCCGACGATGTTGCTGCGGCCGACGACGACCGCGTGCTTGCCGGCCGGGTCGACGCCCGAGCGCGCGAGCAGCTCGAGGATGCCGGCCGGCGTGCACGGCACGAAGGTGTCGAGCCCGAGCACCAGCCGCCCGAGCGAAACGGGGTGGAAGCCGTCCACGTCCTTCTCCGGGGCGATCGCCCGGATGACGGCCTGCTCGTCGATCCCTTTCGGCAGCGGCAGCTGCACGAGGATGCCGTCCACCGACGGATGCGCGTTCAGGCGCGCGATCTCCGCGAGCAGCTCGCCCTGCGACGCCGTGGCCGGCAGCCGGACGGGAAACGACCGGATGCCGCACTCGGCGCACGCGCGCTCCTTCGCGGTCACGTAGGAAACGGACGCCGGGTTCTCCCCGACCAGCACGACCGCGAGCCCGGGCTCGACGCCCGCCGCCTTCATCCCCGCGGCCTCCGCCGCGGCTTCCGCGCGGATGTCCGCCGCGATCCTCTTCCCGTCGATGTCCATGGTCTGCTCCGTTTGCGTGACGGCGCGGCATTCTAGCAGAAGGGCGACGCGCTCCGCAAGACCTTGCGGCGGCACGCCCGTTCTGCTAGACTCACGCGCCATGAACGAAACCTTTTCCGCACAGCCCTCGGACGTCGTCGTGACGTGCTCGTCGGGCGTCGCGCCGGTCCTCTCGCGCGAGATCGCCGCGCTCGGCTTCAAGGTCGGCGCCGTCGGCGAGACGTCCGTCGAAACCGAGGGCACGCTCGCGGACTGCATGCGCCTCAACCTGCACCTGCGCACCGCCCACCGCGTGCTCTACGCGCTCGACCGCTTCCGCGCCCGCCGCGGGGACGACCTCTACGACGAGCTCGTCACGATTCCGTGGGAGCGCTACCTCGACCCGGACGGATACTTCTCCGTCGACCGCGCGGTCGACAACCCGACGATCCGCGACACGCGCTTCGCCGCGCTCAAGGTCAAGGACGCCGTCGCCGACCGCATGCGCAACGCCTGCGGCCGCCGCCCGAACTCCGGCAAGGAGCGCACCGACGCGTGCCTCTTCCTGCACTGGATCGGCGAACGCGCGTCGATCTACGTGGACACGACCGGCCAGTCGCTCTCCTTCCGCGGATACCGCGCCGAGTCGAGCGCCGCGCCGCTGCGCGAATCGCTCGCGGCGGCGCTGGTGCTGTCATCCGGCTGGGACCGCCGCGCGCCCTTCCTCAACCCGATGTGCGGCGGCGGCACGCTCGCCATCGAGGCGCTCTGGATCGCCCAGGAGCGCCCGCCCGCCCTGCTGCGCGACAACTTCTCGTTCATGCACCTGGCGTGCTTCGAGCCCTCGCTCTGGACCGACCTGCGCGGCGCCGCGCTCCGGCGCTACGAGGAGACGCGCCGCACGCCCGTCGAGATCCACGCTTCCGACATCGACGGCGCGATGGTCCGCGCCACGCTCCGCAACGCCGCCGCCGCCGGGGACGACGCCCGCGCGATCCGCGCCGAAACGTGCGACGTCGTCGCCTCGCCGCACCCGCCCTGCCCCGCCGGCGCCGCGGGCGTCGCGATCCTCAACCCGCCCTACGGCGGCCGCATCGGCGACCCGACGCGCCTGCGCGACACCTACGAGGACATGGGCGCCTTCCTCGCGGCCGCCGCCGCGGACGGCTACCGCGGCTTCGTCTTCACCGGCAACCCCGAGCTCGCGGAGGCCGCCGGGCTGCGCGCGGAGCGCTCGCGCCGCTTCTACTCCGGAGACCTGGAGTGCACGCTTCTGGAGGAGCCGGCGCTCGACGACGCCGCGCGCCGCCGCTTCGAGCGGCGCCACCGCGCGGACTGAACCGCCCCGCGAAGAGGACCGCCGCCGTGGACGCCGCCCGCCCGAAACCCGGCACCCGCCGGCGCACGCGCGACGCCGCGCCGGCGCGGATCGACCGCACGGTCGCGACCGTCCTGCGCATCTTCCCGTTCTCCAACACCTCGCAGATGGTCGTCTGGCTCGCCGAGGACGGCCGCCGCCTCGTCACGTCCGTGAAGGGCGCAGCCCGCCCGAAATCCGCGTTTCTCGGGCAGTACGACCTGTTCCAGACGTGCGAACTGCTCTACTACGCCGCGTCGCGCGACGGCGTTCACGTCGCCCGCGAATGCGACGCCCTGCGCCGCCGCGACAACCTGCGCGACAACTGGCGCGCCGAGCACTGCGCCTCGTGGTTCTCCGCGCTCGCCGACATCGCCGCGTCGTCCGACGCCGCCTCCCCCGCCCTCTTCGCCCTCTTCGGCGAAACGCTCGACGCGCTCGACGCCTGCCCGGGCGCGCCGCCGCCCGCGCTGTTCGCGCGGTTCGAAGCCCGCATCCTCGCGTTCCTCGGCCTGCGGCCCAACCTCCCGGGCGCCGCCTCGGGCGCCGTCCGCTTCAACCTCGCCGCCGGGCGCCCCGCCGCGCCGGACGACCCCGCCGCGGACCCCGTCGTGCGGCTGCCCGGCGCCGCCGTCGCCCTCTTCTCGACCCTCGCGGACTCGCCGTCCGTCGGCCCCGGCTCGTCCCTCCTGCGCGAAACGCCGCCCGGCACGCTTCCTCTGCTGCGGTTCCTCGGCCTGTTCCTGCGCTACCACCTGCCGGACGCCCCCGCCGACGGCCGCGCCCTCGCCGTCTCCGCGCTCGGACCGGCCGGTCCGGCCGGGCGTTGACCGGGCCCCTCCGATTTGCTAGATTGGGCGGCGTGAAACGCATCGCGATCCTCGCCCTTTTCGTTGCGGCCGCGCCGTTCCGCGCGGCCGCCGGAACGCCGCCGCCCGGCGAAGCGTCCGATCCGCTCGAAGCGGCGATTCGCGCGCGGCTGGGCGACAACCTCGACGAATGCTCGGTCGTCCGCGGCCCGGCCTTCGCGGCGGAAACCGAAGCGTTTCTCGGACGGGCCGCCGCCCTGCTCGCGGATGCGTTCGGGGCCGACAAGGCCGTCGCCCGCGCGGCGCGGCGCCTTCCCGGCGCGTTGCGCCGCGCGGGGCTTCTCGCGCTCGAGGGCGCCGGCCGCGGGGAATGGGCGCCCGGCGACGGGTCGGTCTTCTCGACGACGTTCTGGTACGAGGGCGGATCGACGAACCCGACCCTTCCGGGGTTTCTCGCCACGTGGCCCGAACCGGTTCTCGCCGAGGACTCGCCCTACGCGCATTCCCTCGCGGACGAACTGCCGGCCCATTCGCTTCTCGGATGGACGTCGTCGCTCGACCCGCGCGAACTGTGGCGCGTCGGCCGCGCCCTGCTGGCCGACGTCTCGCCGGAGGCGTCCGCCGCGCTGGACGCCGCGCTCGCGAAGGCGTCCGCGGACGCCGGCGTCGACGCGGACGCCGTCGCCGCGTCGCTGCGCCCTGGCGCGCTCTTCGCCCTCGCGGTCGACACGAACCGCCCCGTCGAGTTCGCGGGGTTCGCGCGGAAGGCGCCGGCGCCGGGGCTGCTGTTCGGCGTCCGCGCCGCGGACTCGACCGCGTTCGACGCGCTCTCGCGCCTGCTGCCCGCGCTCGGCGTCCGCGTGAAGCCCGACGAATACGGCATCGCGCACTGCCTCGACGTCGTCCTCCCGACGAACGCCCCCGCGTGGATCGCGCCGCGGATCGAGTGGCTGCCCGACGAGGGGCTGCTGATCTGCCAGTCGCACCCCGCCATCACCACGGCGGGCGACCATCTCGCCGCCGCGGACAACGACGCGTTCTGGGACTACGCGCGTCCGCTCGGCCGCGAGGGCGACCTGGCGTTCGTCTCGCCCGAGTTGCTCCGGCTCGCCGACGCCCTGGTCCCGCCCGTGAAGGGGGCGCCCCCGACGCCGGACATCTGGTTCGTCTCGCGCACGGTCCGCATCCCCGGCGAAGGCGTGCTCCGCCGCACCCGCTCGGCCATCCCGCCGCCGGGCTGGCTCCCGCGCCTGCTCGGGCTCGTCCTCTGACGGCCTCCGGAAACGGACGTTTTTACGGTTGATGCGGCGACCGGTTTGTGCTAGACTGCTCCCCGTTCCGGACAACCGGGAAAACACCATCCAGACACAAGACAACCATGAAGAAATTCCTCGCCCTCACGCTCGCGGCGGCTCTGCTCGCCGTTTCCATGCCGGCCCAGGCGGCTCCCGCCGAAGGCCGCGGCGGCTTCGGCGGCGCCCTCGTCGGCTGCTGCTTCGGCTTCCGCACCATGGCCGCCTACAACGACGGCAAGAGCCTCCACATCCACGACATCCTCGACCTGCTCTGGATCGGCCACATCTGGGACACGATCGAAGGCTGGAGCGGGACGACCCTCTCCGACATGCAGAAGTCCGACCCCGCTTACTTCTAAGCGAATCCGGATCCTTCCGTCCGCGCCGGCACGGCCTTTCCGGTCCGTTGCCGGCGCGTTCGTTTCGGAGCGCAGACCCCATGAAACGATTCCTCGCGCCTCTTGCCGCGGCCGCCCTCCTCGCGGCCGCCCCCGCTCCCGCCACGGCCGCCCGCGCCTCGAACAACGGCGGCGGAGTGATGGGCGCTTTCGTCGGATGCTGCTTCGGCATCCGCACCGTCGCCGACTGGAACGGCGGCAAGCGGATCAACGTCCGCGACATCCTCGACCTGCTCTTCATCGGCCGCATCTGGAGCGCCCTCGAAGGCTGGGGCGGGACGACCCGCGAAGACCTGCACCGCGCGGAACCCGCCTACTTCTAGCGACCATGAGCCCCGCCGTCCGGGCCCCGGCCCTCGCCACCGTCCTCCTCTGCCTCGCGGCCGCCGCGCGCGCCGCGGACCGGCCCGCCGAGCTCGCCGCGCCCGCGACGAACCTGCTCGCGGCCGTCTCCGCGCGCTACGGCGCGGTCACGAACCTCTCGTGCGCCGTGCGCCGCCAAGTCCCCGCCGGCGGGGACGAACTCGTCTCCCGCGTCGTCTTCGCCCGCGGCGGGCGCCTGAACGTGGAGACGCTCGCGCCGGAGGCGAAGCGCGTCGTCGTGGACGGCGAATCGGCCTGGACGAAAAGCCCCGGCGACAAGGAACCGCGCCGCGTCGCGTTCGCCGACCAGTCGCCCGCGCAGAAGGCGAGCGTGCTGTGCGTCCCGGCGAGCCCCGAGGAGGCGCTCGCGCCGCTCGACCCCGCCACGGGCTCCGACCTTCCCGTCCCCGCGGAGCCGTTCGCGCGGCAGACCGTCTTCCGCCTCCGAGGCGCGCCCCCCGACGCGCCCGGCCGCGCGCTCGTCTCGCTGGACGCCGCCGGCCGCGTCCGCGCCGTCGACCTCTTTTCCGACGCCGCCCTGCGCTGGCGCGCCGCGTCCTACGCCTGGGACGCGCCCGTCGAGGTCCTCCCCGGCGTCTGGCTCTTCGGCCGCGCCACCGCGGAGACCGCCGTCGACGGATCCCCCGTCGCCCTTTCGACCCGCTTCGACAACCTCCGCGCGAACGGAGACGTCGATCCGGACTTGTTCGACGCGGACAAGGCGTTCGAGTAACCGCAAACGTGGAAGCAGGCCAGATGCGGACGTCCAAACGCCAGTTCCGGGATTCGGGATCCGGGATCCGGGATGCCGGGTTTGAGAGGGGCCGCGCCGTCCCGGTCCTTCCGCTTCTGCTGGCGCTGGCGTCCCTCGCGGCCGCCCCGGCGCGCGCGGCGCAACCGGACCGCCTCGCGCGGCGCGTCGCGCTCGTGGCGGAGCTGCTCGACGAAGGCGCGGGCGCCGAAGCCCGCTCGGAAGCGGCGCGCCT
>CADBEF010000099.1 GCA_902793555.1 uncultured bacterium
GAAGAACGAGAAGTCGAACGCCTTCGCCGTCTCGACGTCCTTCGGCCGGCGGCCGTCGCCGTGGCCGTGGAGGTTGTCGTGGAACGTCTGGAACGGGCATTCGCGCAGGCAGCCGCTGTTCACCTGCATGCCGACGACCTTGCCGCGCTCCTTCGCCCATTCGGCGGCGCGCCGCGCGTAGCGCAGGTCGCGCTGCCGCTCGCGCGAAAGGTAGAACTCGTCGAAGAGGTCGGACGCGTAGTCGAAGCCGATCGTCCCGTGCATGCGCATGTTCACCGACGCGCGGACGCGCACGCCGGGGAAGCGGACCTTGAGGACGCGCGCGACGAACGGCGAGGTCGTGGTGACGACGTCCGGGAAGAGCCCTTCGGCGTCCATTTCGCGCAGGACGCGCGAGACGAAGTCCGCCAGCTCCGGGCTGATCGCCTCGTCGCCGTAGCAGTTCGCGTTGAAGAGCGTGTCGAGCCGCAGTCCGTTCTCCCGCGCCCACCGCAGGTCGCCGAGCAGCCGCTCGCGCACCTCGGGCGTGAACGTCGGCGCGGGGCGGCACGAGAGCACGCCGGGCCAGGCGAAGAAGACTTCGGCGATTCTCGGCAGGAAGGGTTCGCACGCCTCGCGGAAGGGGGCGTTGTAGAAATGGCCGACGGCCAGGTTTTTCAAGGGGGCGGGCATGGCACGTGTGACGGAACGGGCTCCATCATACACCGGAAACGCGCGAAAGTCACGCCCGGTTCGCCCGGCTTGCGATTTTGGTTGAACCGGAGGGGGAAGGCGTGGATAATAGGGGGCCGACACCCCGCCACGCCCCTTTCCCATGTCCAAGTTCGTCATCGAAGGAGGCCACCCCCTCCACGGCCGCCACGCCACGCCCGGCAACAAGAACGCCGCGCTGCCGATGCTCGCCGCGTCGCTGCTCGCGAGCACGCCCGTCCGCATCCGCAACCTCCCGCTCATCCGC
Source organism: uncultured bacterium (assembly GCA_902793555.1). Taxonomy (GTDB): domain Bacteria; phylum Verrucomicrobiota; class Kiritimatiellia; order RFP12; family UBA3636; genus UBA3636. The sequence goes on from CADBEF010000099.1 coordinate 959, forward strand.
GACGTCGTCGCGATGCTCAACCTGATCGGCATGACCGGCGCCCGCGTCTCGCTCGACCGCGAGGCGCACGAGGTGGAGATCGACCCCTCGGGGCTCTGCAACGCGAAGCTCCCGCCCGACATCTGCGCGCGCATCCGCACGTCGATCCTCTTCGCCGGCCCGCTGCTCGCGCGCCTGCGCCACGCGGAAATCCCGCCGCCCGGCGGCGACGCGATCGGGCGCCGCCCGCTCGACGCCCACTTCGCCGGCCTTCGCGCGCTCGGCGCGTCGGTGGACGTCTCGTCCGGCGCGTACGTCTTCGACGCCCCCGGCGGGCTGCGCGCCGTGCCGCATCTCGTGCTCGAGGAGGCGTCCGTCACGGCGTCCGAAAACATCGTCATGGCGGCGGTCCTCGCGAAGGGGACGACCGAGCTGTTCAACGTCGCGTGCGAGCCGCACGTGCAGAACCTCTGCCGCATGCTCCAGGACATGGGCGCGGACATTTCCGGCGTCGGGACGAACCGGCTCCTGGTCCGCGGCGTGGAGAGCCTGCGCGGGACGGTCGCGACGGTCTGGCCCGACGCGATCGAGACCGCGAGCTACCTCGCCGCCGCCGCCGCGACGGGCGGCTCGATCGAAATCGGGCCCACGCTGGAGGAGGACTTCGAGGTCCTGCGCCGGCCGTTCGCGCGCTTCGGCGTGTCGTGGACGCGCGACCCGGACACGGGCCTGCTCCGCTACGGCGGCGCGCCGGAGGGAGGCCTTCGCGTCGAAACCGAGACGCCGGGGCAGATTCCGAAAGTCGAGGACGGCATCTGGCCCGCGGTCCCGTCGGACGTGCTCTCGGCGCTGATCGTCCTGGCGACGCAGGCGGACGGCCTGGTGCTCTTCTTCGAGAAGATGTTCGAGAGCCGCCTCTACTTCGTCGACCGCCTGATCGACATGGGCGCCTCGATCGTGCACTGCGACCCGCACCGCATCGTCGTGCGCGGCCCGACGCGCCTCCAGGCCTCGCACCTGCACTCGCCCGACATCCGCGCCGGCATGGCGATGGTGATCGCCGGCCTCTGCGCCGACGGCACTACCGTGATCGACAACGCCGAGAGCGTCGACCGCGGCTACGAGGACCTCGAGTCGAAGCTCCGCGCCCTCGGCGCGGAAATCAGGAGGGAGAATTAGCGTTTCCGGACGTTGCGGCGGGGCGATCGCCCCGCCGCGACGCCCCGCATCGCCTGCCGCCATGAACGCCGCCCGCTTCAACCGTTCCCGTTTCGATCCGCCCGGACCCAAGCCCTGGGCGATGCTCGTCGTCGCCCTTCTGGCTCTCGGATTCTTCGTGGAATTCGCGGACCTTATCGCGCTGCGGAAAACGCCGGACGGCGACGGGGCGGGGGAGGGGACGCCCGCCGACGCGCCCGCGGCCGCCGGGCCGCTCCGCGCGACGGCGTCGCTGCCCCCGGTCGCCGGACTCGTCCGGATGCTCGGCGGGGACCGCTGGCAGGTCGATTCGCTCGTGGGCCCCGGCCAGGACCCGCACGTCTACGAGCCGACGCCGCGCCAGGTCTCCGCGCTCGCGGCCTCGCGCCTCTTCTTCCGCACCGGCATGCCCTTCGAGGACGCGCTGGCGGCGCGCGCCGCCGCGAAGTGCCCGGGCGTCCGCATCGTGCGGCTGAAGTCGGCGATCCACGCGGCGGAGGACCGCGACGGCGGCCACGGCCACGACGAAACCGACGTCCACGGCTGGCTCTCGTCGGTGAATCTCGCCTTGTGGTCCACCGAAATCGCCGCGAATCTCGCGCAAGCGGACCCTGCCGCGGCCGGTTGGGTTCTCTCCCGCTGCGCCGATTGGAAGAAGGCGCTCCTCGCGGAAACCGAGGCCGCGCATGAGGCGGTCGGCCGGACGGGCGTCCGCGCCTTCGCGGCATGGCATCCGGCCTACGGCGCATGGGCGGCGGGGTTCGGTCTCGAACAGATCGCCCTGGAGGTCGACGGCAAGTCGCCCGGCCCGCGGACGCTCGAGGCGGCGCGCGAACGCATCGCCGAGACGGGCGCGCGGACGATGCTCGTCCAGAACGGCGCCGAGGCCGCCCGCGCGGCGGAGTTCGCGCGCGGCGCCGGGCTCCGCGTCGCCGTCGTTCCCCCGCTCGGCGACGACCCGCTCGAAACCCTCCGTTTTCTCCGCGAAGCCGTGTTCGGCGATTGACGTCCGGAACCGCGTTTTCGCGTGACTTCGGAGCCGTCATCTGGTACACTTTTCCCCGTCCGCGAGGCATTCCGCCGGGCAGTGCGATCCCGCAAAGGACCCAATCATGAAAAAGAACGCAATCATCCTTCTTCTCCTCGTCGCGGTGGCCGTGCTGCTCGTCCGGGGCCGGAAGGGGCCGCTGGCGGCCCCGGCGGAATACTCGGAAACGGACGTCGGCCGCGTGATCGTGGACGCGAACGGAGCCACGAACGTCGTCGTGAAGACCGAAACGAAGACGGGCGACGGGACGAAAACGGAATACGGGCTCGCGCCGCTCGTCCGCTCGGTGGAGCGGCGTCCGCTCGAACCGGAAGCGACGAAACGCCTCCACGGCGGCCCCGTGGTCGTCACCGCGGTCTTCGAAGCGAGCGGCCGCGCCGAGCACGGCAGCTACGGCAAGACGATCCGCGGCAGCTACCTCTACGCGACGACGGTCCGGGCCCGTTCCGAAATCGTCTCGAAGGAGGAAAACGGAACGACCGGCAGCATCCGGGTCGTGGAGAAGCGCACGTTCCTCCAGGCCCGCGACCACCTGGCCCTGTCCGACCTGGACGTGGCGCTCGACCTCGAAACGCTTCCGGTCAAGCAGGTCAAGGGATGGATCGACGGCGTCTGCGATTTCATCGGCGGCGCCGTGGCGGCCGTCATCCCCGCCGCGAAACCCCTGGCCGACGTCGCGAAGGGAGCCGTCGCGGCCGCCTACGGGACGCTCGTCTCGATCGACGGCGCGTCCGCCCGCCGGTTCCTGGGCGCGTTCAACGTGGAGGTCCCGGACAACGTCGAAGAATTCGTGACGAAGCGCCTCGAGCAAATCGCCGGCCGCGAACTCGCGGACGTCAAGGTCGCGCTCCAGTCCATCGAAGGCAAGACCTACGTCGTCACCTACAAGCAGGCCGCGAACGGCATGCCGCTCAATGTCGATTTCGAACCCGAGGGCGGCGGCGGCATCTCGGAGGCCGAATGGGAAATCCTCCGCGGCGCGAACGCCTTCCTCGACGCGAACGCCGTTCCGGACACCCGCTGCCGCCCGGGCAGCGAATGGACGATCTGGGCCGACGAAGCGCAGGAGCTCTTCGGCGCGGCCGGGGAGGGCCGCGCGGAAGGCAAAATCCGCGTGAAGCGCGCCGAAGACCAACCCGACGGCACCTGGACGCTCGAAATCGAACCCTCCGAAATCTCCTTCAAGACGACCGACGGGACCGCCGCCGGCACGATGAAGGTCAAAGGCGGCAACGGCCTCGTCGACGCGGCGAACGCGTCCGTGAAAACGCTCCAGGCGACCGCCGAAGGCAGCCTCCGCGCCCTCGGCAAGAAGCGCCACGCGCTCTTCTTCGAATTCGTGAAGAAACTGAACGGGGACGCGGACCTCCGTTTCTTCCTTTCCGTCGATCCCGCGGAGTAGGCGGAGGAACGACATGGCCCCGCCCGCCGCCCGCCGCGGCCGCGTCCTCCACGGCCTGCCCTACTCCCTCGAACGCCGCGATCCGGTGTCCATCGGCTCCGACCGCGGTTGCCGCATCGTGGTCGAGAGCGCCGATCCGCGCCACGCCGAACTGCGCTGGCACGAGGGCGAAAACGCGTGGTTCCTCCACACCGCTTCCGCGCCGGAAGGGGACCGCGCGAACGGCGCCGCCGCCGGGCCGTTCCGGCTCAACGACGGAGACTGGTTCGACGTCGCGGGCGTCCGCATCCGCTTCGCGGGCGGACTCCTCGAGGAGCTCGACCCGGAGAAACCCGTCGGGCTCCGCGTGACGCTCCGCGGCGTGTCCGCGACGGCCGGGGGCAAGCGCCGGCTCGACGGCGTTTCGTTCCAGGCGGCGGAAGGCTCGTTCGTCGCGTTGCTCGGTCCGAGCGGATGCGGCAAATCGACGCTCGTCCAGCGGATCGCCGGACTGGCGCCGTTCGAGGGCGCCATCCTCTTCAACGGCCACGACCTCCGGGAAGAACGGGACGCGCTCCTGCCGCTCGTCGCCTACCTGCCGCAGGCGGTGGAAGACACGCTGCAGGCGGACATGACCGTCCGCGAGGCGATGGAAGACTTCGCGCGGTGCCATCTCGCGGCCGGCGCAAATCCGGATTTCGAGTCCCGCCTCGGCGACGTCGGCCTCGGATGGAACGAATTCGCGGAAAAACGGGTCCGCCAGCTCAGCGGCGGGCAGAAGCGGCGCTTCGCGCTCGCGCTCGCGCTTCTTCGGGACCCGCAGCTGCTCCTCCTCGACGAACCGACGGCGGGCCTGGACCCCGCCACGGAACGGGACGTCATGGAACTGTTGCGGCGTTTCGCGGACCAAGGGCGGACCGTCCTGTGCGCGACGCACGTCCTCGGTAGCCTTTCCCGCTGCGACGACGTCCTCGTCCTCGCCCCCGGCGGGCGCCCCGCGTTCTTCGGAACGCCCGCGGCCGCGCTCGAACGCTTCGGCGCGGCGGACTGGATCGCCGTCTACCGGGCGCTGGATTCCGGAACGCTCCCGTCCGCCCCGTCCGACGCGCCGGAGGACCCGGTTCCGCGCCCGCTCCCGGACCCGCCCGCCATGGCGTCCTTCGCCGGCGCCTTCCTCGGGACGCTGCGCCGGCTCGTCCGGTCCGTCTTCTCCGGTCGCAACGCCGCGCTGTTCGCCGGCAATCCGCTCGGCGTCGCCCTCGTCCTGTCGTTCGCGTGCGCGGGCATGTTCCGGCCGGGCGGCGACAAGGACACGATCTGCTTCTGCATGGCCGTGGCCATGTTCTGGCTGGGGCTCAGCGGCGCGGTGCGGAACCTCGTTTCGGAGCGGGTCCCGAAACGCTGTCTGGACCGGATGCGCGGTCTCTCGCTCCCCCGCTACTTCGCGGCCCACGCGGCGTTCGCCGCCCTGTCCTCGGTTGTCCAGGCCGCGGCGTTCGTTTTCGTCGTCTTCCTCGTGCACCACCGGACCGACGTCCACGGCTTCTCGCCCGACGCGATGCCGGCGTTCCTGGCCGTCCTCGCGCTCGTCGGCTTCTCCGGCGGTTGCGTCGGGCTGGCCGTGAGCGCCGCCGCGCGCAAGGAAATCCAGGCCGTGTGGACGCTGCCGTTCGTCGCGATCCTCGCGCTCTTCCTGAGCAAGCCCGTCCTGGAACCGCGCGGCGACGGCGGCGACCGCCCGTCCGGCGTCCTCCGCGCGCTGGAATGCGCGATGCCGACGCTCTACCCGCAGGAACGCCTCGGCGCGGAACTCGCCCGCTTCCGCCAGAAAAACCCCGACCAGGCCGAACTCGTCCGCGCGCGGCGGAATTTCGCCCTTCTCGCCGTCGGCTACCCCCTCGTCTTCCTCCCGCTCGCGTTCTACTTCCAGAAGCGCCGCGAAGAGGAATGGGATGGCCGCTGACGCGCGGCCGCCCCGCTTCCGAACGGACCACCCGCCCCCCCTGCCATGAACAACGAAACGATCGAAGCCAAGCGAATCGCCGTCATCGGCCCGACGCAGTCCGGAAAGACGTGTCTGGCCGTCGGTTTGTACTCGACCAACTACCGCGGTTTCACCATCGAGCCCGTCGACCAGAAGAGCCGGGTCTACCTGGACAAGCTCAAGGCCGGATTCGCCAAGCGGGACTGGCCCGATTCCACGAACCGGGGAACGACGGAAACGATCCGCCTCGACTTCCTCGAAACGGGCAGGCCGCCCGTCCGGGTTTCGTTCCCGGACTTCTCCGGGGAACTGCTCGGGACCGACGCCGAATTCGGGGAGTTCGCCAACGAGCACTTCCGCGACCTCGCCGGCGCGGTGCTGCTCGTCAATCCCGGGGCGGACGCGTTCCAGTCGGGCGATCCGGAGCTTCTCGCGGACGCGATGGCGCAATACAAGCGCGTCATCTCGTTCCTGCGCGATCCGAACAACGGCAGCAACGGCGCGTTCGTCGCCCTGACCGTCACCGCCGCCGACCGCCTGAAGGGCGACCTCAAGGGAAAACTGGAGACGTTCGACCAGTCCGTGGAGGAACTGTCCAACACGCTCCGGCAGAGCGAGCTGCCCTCCCGGCTTTTCCGCGTAACCGTGACCGGCCACCTCAAGGAACAGGGCAACCCGAAACTGGCGAAGGGACGGAAGAACTCCGCATCGGAGCCGTTTCTGTGGCTGCTCGACGAGCTCCACTGGCGTCCGCGCAGGCGCAAAATCGCCCGGAAAGTCCGCTGTCTCGCCTTCATCGCGGCGGTCGTCGCGGCGGCCGGGGCGGCCTGGTGCGGCGTGACCGCCTGGGAAGACCGGAAAGAGATCGGCCGGATCGAGCGGGACTGCCGGTCGGCGATCGACGAAGTCCTCCTGCGGGAGAAGCCCGCCGACGGGGATCTGTCGGAACTCCGGGGCTCGCTCGATTCGCTGCGCGCCCGGACGGGGTGGTTCTCCGAGAAGGCCCGGGCCGCCGCCGACGGACTCGAGCCGGGCGTCTGGAACGCCCACAAGAAACGCATCCTGTCCGAGATGGCCGAAATCGACCGGGATCCGGCCGCCCGGGGCGGCGACTGCGGCCGCGTCGACGGCCTGTTCGAAGTTTTCGTCCCGGTCCTCCGGCCCGTCGCCGAGGAGAAGGCGGCGCTGAAGCGCCAGTGGGGCTCGCGCAAGAACATCTTCATGGAACGGTATCTCGTCGCGCGGATGAACGAAAAAATCGCGCGGGTCCTGGAAGAAAGCCGGGCCCAACACGGCGAAGCGGCGTTCGCGCTGTTCCCCGTCCTCTACGGAGAGCTCATGGCGGTTTCGCCGACGGACGAACAGACGGAGGCCATGGCGCGCAAGGCGGAATTGGAAGGCGAACTCGACCGGCGCGTGGAGCGGGAATGGCGCGAGTCCGCGATTCCCGATTTCGAGAATGCCGCTCCTACGGCGGCGTCCGACGCCGCGACCCGCGCGTTCGTGAAGCGGTTGTCCGACTGGAACCCCGCCACGGCGGAAGGTGCGGCCGCGAAGGCCCGGCTTTTCGCGAACGTCTCGGAAGCCGTCCCCCGGTGGCGCGCGGCCTACGAGGCCCGGAAACGCGCCGAATGCGAAGAATGGCTGACGGCCAACGTCACGCCCGACAAGCCCCGCACCGGTCAGCACGGGGTCTGGGACGCCTTCTTCAACGAGTGGAAGAACCGCGACTCCCCCGAAGAAAGGGCCCTGTTCGACGAAATCGCCGGTCTGGCGGTCCGCCGGACCGTTGAAAACTGGCTCGCCGACGACGTCCGGTTTTTCGCGGAGCAGACGGATCCGTCGAAGTGCGAGACCATCTTTAATCGCAAATTCAAGCCGCTCGTCCTCCGGATCAAGGAGTACTGCGACCGGGACGCCCGCCTCGCCGGCGATTCGTGGATCTACCGCTTCGCGACGGCCTGCCACGACGTCGGGGAAATCGACAAGCTGGGTTTCCGGGACGTCTTCCCGCAGACGTTCCGGATCGTCCGGGTCCGGGGCCGGCTCGCATACGGAGGAACCGATCCGTGGAGAGGATGGGTTTCGACGAGTTTCGGACTCTGGGCGGACGATCCGGACGCCGGCGAGAACCTTCCCGTGTTCGATCTGGACCGTTTTTCGGAATTCCAGATCAAGTCGATGGACGGCGAATGGCACGACCTGTGGGCGGATGAAGCCGGCTTCGAAATCCGCGGCGGCGAGTTTTCCGGCCGATGCCTGCGCGTCGGCGTCAACGACCGCCGCGGAGAATTGCACTTCATGAAGAACACGCAAAACGCGGACCTCGCCCGCTGGTCCCCGTTCCGGGAATGGAGCGGCGGCCAGCGCTCCGGAAAGGAGCGGGGAAAAGCCGAATTCGGCGGCCCGTTCGGGAAGGTTTCCGATGAACGGTCCATGTCCGCGTTCGTTCTCGTGAACGTCGAACGGACCGCCGGGAGCGCCGTCGCCGACCTGCTCCGCGAAGCCCGGAACGCCGCCGGCAAAAAGGACGGGAGCCCGCGATGAAACTCCTCCTCGAACAACTCTTCTACGGCCGCGGAGAACGGGGATACGGCCTCCTCGCGTCGTCTCCGGGCGCCTCGCCCCTCGCGGCTCGCGTGGCGGAGCTCTGCGGCGCCGTCGGGACGCCCGGGACCGACTACGTCGGCGAACCCTTCCTCCTGTCCGTTCCCGACGGCGACCGCGTCCTCATGCTGTGCGGCCGCCGCGGCGCGCCGGACCCGATGGGGCGCGGCACGCTCTTCTTCCACGCGCTCGCCGCCGCCAAAAAGGACCTCGACGCCGCCGGGGCGGACGCGTTTTCCCTCTTCGCGCAAGGGGCGTTCGAGGCGAAGATGCCGGGTGGCGCCGTCGGAGCGCTCGCGGTCGATTCCGTTCCCGCCGGGGGCGGCGCCCCGGGCCGTCCGCGCGCCCCGGGCGCTCCCCTGCCCTGTTTCGTCCGCCTTCCCCGCCCCGCGCCGGACGTCGTCCGCGCGATCGTCGGCGGCCGTGCGAACGGCCTCGCTTGGGCGACGTTCTCGTTCCAGCCGCTGGACGGCTTCGACGTGCAGGTCCTCCCGCCCCGCGCATCCACGCCGCGTTCCGCGAACGAATGCGACGCGGGCGGCAGCCTCCTCCGGCCCGCGGAACCCTCCGCCGGCCGGCCCGCGCCGGCGCGTCC
>CADBEF010000100.1 GCA_902793555.1 uncultured bacterium
GTCGAAGCCGGCGACCATCAGCAGCTGCTTGTAGATCTGCGGCGCCTGCGGCAGCGCGTAGAACTCGCCCGGGTGGATGCGGCTCGGGACGAGGAAGTCTCGCGCGCCCTCGGGAGAGGAGGACGTGAGGATCGGCGTCTGGTATTCGCGGAAGCCGAGGTCCTCCATGCGGCGGCGGAGGAAGGAGATCACCTTCGAGCGCAGCACGATGTTTTTGTGCAGCGACTCGCGGCGCAGGTCGAGGTAGCGGTACTTGAGGCGCAGGTCCTCGCCGGTCGTGTCGTTGCCGTCGCCGCCGAGGAAGATCGGCGTCTGGTCCGCGGCGCTCTCCACGACGAACTCGTCCGCGACGAGCTCGATCTTGCCGGTGTCGATGTCGGGGTTGATCTCGCTCTCGCCGCGCGCGACGACCCGGCCGGTCACCGTGACGACGCTCTCGAGCTTGAGGTCGGTCGCCTCCTGGAAGAACGGGCGGCTCGGGTGGACGACGACCTGCGTGCGGCCGTAGTGGTCGCGCAGGTCGATGAAGAGGATGCCGCCGTGGTCGCGCTTGTGGTAGACCCAGCCGGAGAGGCGGGCGGTCTTGCCGGCGTCCTCGACGCGGAGCTCGTTGCAGGTATGTGTGCGGTAGGGGTGCATGGTCGGTTCCCTTGCGTGTGCGTGCGTTGCGATGGCGCGCAAGAATACCGCTTTCGCGCGCGGAAAGCAAGCCCGCGCGGACCGCGGGAGGTCGCGCTACTTTTTGGCCGCGCGCTTCCGGGCGGGCTTCTCCGCCGCAGCGGGGATCGCGTCGAGCGTCCAGGTCCCGATGCACTTGGACGGGCCGCGGGTCATCCACGAGCCGCGCGTGTAGTCCGGCATCGCCTGCGGCGCGCCGCCCATCGCGATCGACTGCTCGGAAAGGACCGTGATCGACATCCACGTGGCGGCGTCGTAGCAGTCCAGCGGCGGCTCGGTGCCGGTCTGGACGCTCTCGATCCACGCGCGCTCGACGAGCCAGTCCATGCCGCCGTGGCCGCCGACGACGAGCCGCCGCTCCATCTCCTCGTAGGCCGTCCAGAGCGGATGCGCGTATGCCTTGAGGTAGGGCTCGGCGGGCTCGAAGGAGTGCATCCAGTCGTTCTTGTCGATCTTGGTGCGGCCCTCGAGGTAGATGAGGTTGCCGTCCTCTTGCCAGAGGCCGTTCGTGCCCTGGACGCGGCCGCCGCGCGAATAGGGGCGCGGGAGCGAGCAGTCGTGCGTGAGGAGGATCGTTTCGCCGTTCGCGCACTTGAGCATCGACGTGACGACGTCGGCCTCGTTCACGGCGCGGCCGGCCAGGTCGGGGCGGTTCTTCTCCAGCCACGCGTGCAGGCCGCGCGCCTTCGACGCCATCGCGGAGAGCGTGAGGATGCGGTTGCCGCGGTTGATGCCGAGGTACTTGGCGATGGGGCCCATCTCGTGCGATGCCGAGGTACTTGGCGATGGGGCCCATCTCGTGCGTCGGGTAGAGCTCTCCGTTGCGAAGGAGGAAATGCGGCTGGCGGTAGTGGTGGCTGCGGTCGCCGTTGCCGACCTCGTCGCGCAGGTCGTGCTCGTAGCCGCCCTGGCAGTGGACGAGCTCGCCGAAGACGCCCTGCTTGATCATGTTGAGGAGCGCCAGCTCGCGGCGGTCGTAGCAGCAGTTCTCGAGCGGCATCACGGGCATGCCCGTGCGTTCGCTCGTGCGGCAGAGCTCGTAGCACTCCTCGAGCGACTGGCCTGCGCCGATCTCCATGCAGACGGGGAAGCCGGCGAGCATCGCGTCCATCGCGATGCGCATGTGCGTTTCCCACGACGTGAAGACGCAGATCGCGTCGAGGTCCTTGCGGGCGAGCACCTCCTCGTACCGCAGCGTCCCCTTCGGCGCCCGTTGCTTCGGGTAGATGGCATGCGGCCCGGTCCAGAGGTCCTCGTAGGCCTTGTCCAGGTGGGGCTGCCAGTTGTCGCAGATCGCGACGATCTTCACGTCGGGCATCGCGGCGAGGCGCCGCGCGTGGTCGCGGCCGCGGCCGCCGAGCCCGATGACGCCCAGCCGGACGGTCGGGCCCTTCATTCTCAGATCGATCATGGCGTGTTGGATTGGGAGGGGACGAGCGTTTCGAAGACGAGTTTCGCGCGCACGTTTCCGACCGGCCGGGCCGGGTCGATTTCCGCGGCGGCGAGCTTGTGGCCGGCGGCCTCGGCCGCGGCGATTCCGCGCGACAGGGCGTCCGCGGGGGCGGACGTCCAGGAAAGGGAGGCCGTGCGCAGTTCGAGCGCGGCGCCGGCCACGGGGCGGGCGGACGCCTCCCCGGCCGCGGGCCGGACGGCGGAGAAGAAATCGGCGGGATCGCCCTGCGGCGGCCGGGCGGACGCGTCCCAAGACGCCTGCGCAAGCCGCATCCGGGCCGCGCGGGCGTCCGCCAAATCGGGCCCGATTTCGGCGAGCAGGCGGCGGGCGGGTTCCGCGGCGGCGCGAGCCTCCCGCGCCTGCCGAAGCGCGAAAGCGCCGACGGCGAGCAGCGCGGCCGAAACCGCGGCGGCGACGGGAACGGTCCGTTTCATCGGGGCGGGCATTCTAGCAGATTCCCGGCGCGACCGGAAGGGGCTTCCGGACCGCCCCGGCCGAACAGCCGGACGGCGCGGCGGTGGGCGCCGAAGACGGGATCGCGCGACGGGAAGACGATCCGCGGAGCGTCGGGACCGAGCGCCGTCCGGAGAGCCGGTCCGAAAAGGTCCGCGCGGGCGCAAAGGCCGCCGCCGAGAACGAGCGGGCCGGCGGCCGCGGCGGGGTGAGCCGCGCGCGCGGCGCGGACGAGCGCCGCGACGCCCTCCATGTTCCGGTCGAGGATGCCGCGGGCGACGGGATCGCCCGCCGCGACGGCGTCGAGAACGAGCGGCGCGAGGCGGGCGACGGACCCCGGGGCGCCTTGCATGGTCTCGACGATGGCGTCGAACGCCGAGCCGCCCAACGCTTCGCCGATCGCGTCGACGAGAGCTCCGCCGGGGCCGAAACCGTCCTCGAAGGCGAGGCGCGCCCGGACGGCGTCGCGCCCGAGCTCGAAGCCGCTGCCGGGATCGCCGAAGAACCAGCCCCAACCGCCGTAGCGGTACAGCCGCACGCCGTCGTCCGCGTGGACGCAGCTGCCGGTGCCGAGGATGGCGGCGACGCAGCCGCCGTCCGCCTCCGCGGCCTCGATCACGCAGCGGATGTCGGGCCCGACCTCGAGCGGGAGGTCCGGGAAGCGCTCGCGCAGGCGCTCCGCGACGCGGTCGCCGATGCCGTCCGCGATCGCGCCCGCCAGGCCGAAGAACGCGCCGGCGGGGGGCGGCAGCCCCGCGGAGATCCGTTCGACCGCGTCGGCGTAGAACGCCGTCGACCGCTCCTCCCCGAGCAGGGACACGTTGCCGCCGCCGAGGCGGAGGCGCCGCACGGGCGCGCCGTCCGCGCCGGCGAGGAGGACGTCGGTTTTCGTTCCGCCGCCGTCGACGCCGAGGAAGAGACGTTGCGAGCCGGCCATCGGCTACCCCACGAAGGCGCGGGCGTTGCGGAAGAGGCGCAGCCAGGGGCCGGCCTCGCCGTCGCAGAAGCCCGCGGGGCGGTAGGAGAGCTGCACGGCGCGGAATCCGCGCTCCGGGTGCGGCATCATGATCGTCGCGCGGCCGTCGAGGGTCGTGAAGCCCGTGAGGCCGCCCTCGCTGCCGTTCGGGTTGAACGGGTAGCGCTCGGTCGGGGCGCCGAGGTTGTCCACGTAGCGCAGGCTCGCGCGCGACGCCATCAGCAGGCGCTGGCGCGACTCCGGCGTCTCGAAGCGAGCGAAGCCTTCGCCGTGCGCGACGGCGATCGGCAGGCGCGAGCCCTCCATGCCGCGCAGCAGCACGGACGGCGACTTGAGCACCTCGACGGTCGCGTAGCGCGCCTCGAACTGCATCGAGCGGTTGTGGACGAGCCGCGGCCAGTCGGACGCGCCCGGGATGATGTCCTTGAGCTGCGAGACCATCTGGCAGCCGTTGCACACGCCGAGCGTGAACGTACCCGGGCGCTCGAAGAACGCCTGGAACATGTCGCGCAGCCTGTCGTTGTAGAGGATCGTGTTGGCCCAGCCGGAGCCCGCGCCGAGCACGTCGCCGTAGCTGAAGCCGCCGCACGCGACGAGGCCGTGGAAGTCCTTCAGGTCCGCGCGCCCCTCCAGCAGGTCGGTCGTGTGGACGTCCACCGCCTCGAAGCCCGCCGCGACGAACGCGGCGGCCATCTCGACGTGGCCGTTCACGCCCTCCTCGCGCAGGATCGCCATGCGCGGGCGGGCGTCCGGGTTGCCGATCGCCGGGACGGCGTCCGGATCGTAGGTCGCGGCGAAGTGCAGGCCGGGGTCCTTGTCGTCCGCCGCGACGGCGCGCTCGGCGTCCGCGCAGGCGGGGTTGTCGCGCAGGGCGCGCATGCGGACCGAGTTCTCGCTCCAGGCGGCGCGGATGCGCGAGAGCGGCATGTCGAGCCGCGGGACGCCCCCGAACGCCGCGGTGAGGAACTTCGCGTCCGGCACGACGGGCCCGAGGCGCTCCGCGTGCACGTCCGCCGCGGCGAACGCGCCGAACACGGCGGGGAGGTCCGCGTCCGCGACCTGAAGCACCATGCCGGGCTCCTCGCTGAAGAGCGCCGCCAGGACGTCCTGCCGCGAGCCGGCCTCGGGGAACTCCATGCGCGCGCCGATCCCGCCCGCGATCGCCATTTCGGCGACGCACGCCGCGAGGCCGCCGTCCGAGCGGTCGTGCGCGGCGAGGACGCGGCCGTCCGCGAGCAGGCGCTGGAACGCGCCGTAGAACGCGACGAGCTTCGCGGGGTCCTCGAAGTCCGGCACGTCGCCGCCGACGAGGTTCCAGCACTGCGCGAGGATCGACGCGCCGAGGCGGCGCTTGCCCGGCGCGAAGTCGACGAGGACGAGCGAGCTCTCCACGTCGCACTTCTTGAGGTCGGGCGTGACGCCGATCCGCACGTCCGGCACCGGGCCGAACGCGGAGACGACGAGCGAGAGCGGGGAAAGCTGCCGGTGCTCGGCGCCGTCGTCCGACCAGACCGTCGACATCGAGCAGGAATCCTTGCCGACGGGGATCGAGAGCCCCGCGGCGGGGCAGAACTCCGCCGCGACGGCGCGCACCGTGTCGTAGAGCTCGGCGTCCTGGCCGGGCTCGCCGCAGGCGGCCATCCAGTTGGCCGAGAGCTTGATCTGGCCGATTTCGGGCACGCCCGCGGAGGCGAGGTTGAGCACGGCCTCCGCGACCGCGAGGCGGCCGGACGCCGGGCCGTCCACGACGGCGACCGGCGCGCGTTCGCCGCACGCCATCGCGGCGCCGTCGTTGCCGTGGTAGCCCGTGAGGACGACCGCGTTGTCCGCGACGGGCAGCTGGTAGGGGCCGCACATCTGGTCGCGGTGGACCGTCGCCGTCACCGTGCGGTCCGCGATCGTGATGAGGAACGTCTTGTCCGCGACCGTCGGGTGCGAGAGCACGCGCAGCAGCGCCTCGCCCGCCTCGGGCGCGACCGGCGGCGGCTCGCAAGGAGCACTTGGCGCGCCGTTCGGCGGCTCGCAGCGCTCGCCGCCCGACGGCGCGCCCGGTCCCCCGTTGGAGGGCGCGCTTTGCGCGCCGGCGGGACGGTCGTTCTTCGTTTCGGTTCCGGTCTCGGGCGCCGACGCGTCCGCCGTCGCTCCGTTGCGCTTTTCCCGGAGCGCCTCGAACTCGGCGAGGAGCGGATCGGCCGGCGGTTGCACCGCCGGGGTTGAAAGGGTTGAAGAGGTCGTCGTATTTTCCTCTTTCGACTCTTCAACTTTTTCAACCGTTTCAACTTCCGCTTGCGCCGGCTGCGCCGGCGCAAGCGGCGCGGCGCGGACGGCCGCCGACGCGAACGCGACGGGCGGGAGCGAGACCGTGCGGCGCTTCGCGTCGCGGTGCATGCGCGGGGGCTTGCCGAGCAGGACCCCGACGTCCATGTCGATCGGGTTGTCGCCGAAATGCGAGTCGGCGAGGACGAGCCTGTGGTCGCCGGTCGCGACGCCGATGAACGCGACGGGGCAGCGCTCGCGCGCGCAGAGCGTCTCGAAGAATTCCTTCGCCTCGGGCTTGAGCGCGAGCACGTAGCGCTCCTGCGCCTCGCAGCACCAGATCTCCATCGGCGACATGGAGGGCTCCTCGTTGTGCACCTCGCGCAGCTCGAAGCGGCCGCCCGTCTTCTCGACGAGCTCCGGGCAGCCGTTCGAAAGGCCGCCCGCGCCGAGGTCGTGGATCGAGAGGATGGGGTTGCCCTCCGGTCCGAGCGCGACGCACGCGTCGACCACCTCCTGGCAGCGGCGCTGCATCTCGGCGTTGCCGCGCTGGACGGAGTTGAAGTCCAGCTCCGCGTCGTTGGAGCCCAGGACGAGCGAGCTGGCGGCGCCGCCGCCGAGGCCGATGCGCATCGCGGGGCCGCCGATCTGCACGATGAGCGAGCCGACGGGGATGTCCTTCTTGAGCACCATCGAGCGGCGGATGTTGCCCATGCCGCCGGCGAGCATGATGGGCTTGTCGTAGCCCCACGAGCGGCCGTCCGCCTCCGCCTCGAACGTGCGGAAGAAGCCGCAGAGCTGCGGGCGGCCGAACTCGTTGCCGAACGCGGCTCCGCCGAGCGGGCCCTCGGTCATGATCGCGAGCGGCGAGGCGAGACGCGCCGGCGCGCTCGTCTCCTTCTCCCACGGGAGCGGGTAGCCGGGGATGCGCAGGTGCGAGACCATGAAGCCGCAGATGCCGCACTTGCTGCGCGAGCCGACGCCGGTCGCCGCCTCGTCGCGGATCTCGCCGCCGACGCCGGTCGCGGCGCCCGGGAAGGGCGAGATCGCGGTCGGGTGGTTGTGCGTCTCGACCTTCATCAGGATGTCGACCTGGTCGGGCTGCCAGACGTAGCGCTTCGTGGCGGGGTCGCAGACGAATGCGTCGGAGCGGAAGCCCTCGATCACGGACGAATTGTCCGAGTAGGCCAGCAGCGTCCCCTGCGGGTGCGCCGCGTGCGTGCCGCGGATCATCTTGAAGAGCGAGAGCTCCTGCGGCGTGCCGTCGAGCGTCCAGGACGCGTTGAAGATCTTGTGTCGGCAGTGCTCGGAGTTGACCTGGCCGAACATGACGATCTCCGTGTCGGTCGGGTTCTTGCCGGCCTTCGCGTAGCAGTCCGCCAGGTAGTCGATCTCGTCCGGGTAGAGCGCGAGGCCGAGCTCGACGTTCGCGCGCTCGATCGCGGCGCGGCCCTCCGCGAGCACGTCGAAGACGCGCCCCGGCTTGGGCTCGCTCGCCGCGAAGAGGTCCGAGAGGTCGTCGTAGACGCCCTCCGTCATGCGGTCGTGCAGGAGCGGGAACGCGGGCGCGAGCGCGTCGGGGGCCAGAACCTTCCCTTCCTTCTCCACGGACACGCGGACCGCGCGCTCGACGCGGCGCACCCACTGGCCGAGGCCGCAGGAGCGGAAGATGTCGCTCGCCTTCGAGCTCCACGGGGAGATCGTGCCCTTGCGCGGGGAGACGAACACGAAGCCCTTCTCCTTCGGCTCGGCGCGGCCGACCGCGCCGAGCAGCTCGGAGGCGCGGACGATCTGTTCGTCGCCGAGCCCGGCGGGCGCGTCGAGCAGGTAGACGAACTCGGCGGAGAGGGAGACCGGCCCGCCGAGGGCCTTGGAAAGGGCTTCTTCGAGCTGGGCGTGGCGGAACGGGGGATGGGCGGCGGTGCCGAGGAGCGTGAACATGGCGGAAAAAGGGGGGTGGAACGGGCCGGGATTCTACCACATTCCTTCCCGCGCGCGCAAGAGCGCCGACCGTGTTGAGTTCCCTCCGCGGATGTGATAGACTTCGGTTCCGACACCGCAAAACGGCGGCGTCCCGGCAACCACGATCCGGGGCCGGCATCCCCCCCCAAAAAAAAAGAACGACACCATGAACGAAACAACTGAAACCGACGTGGTCGCCCCCGAGACGGAAGCGCCCGCCGGAGCCCCGCAGGAACCCGGAACCGGCGACACGGCCGGCTTCGCCGACGCCGTCACCGGCAAGATCGACGCCGTTTTCGGAACGGTCCTCGGCCTCATCGAAAACCATCCCTGGGAGAAATGGCTCGCCGTCGCGAACCGCTTCATCGACAAGTTCCTCCCCGTTCTGGTCGCCGTCGCGGGCGTGCTCGCGTTCGTCACCGGGCTCGTCACCGCCATCCGCTACGACGCGCGGTTCTCGGACGTGATCTCCAACTTCGGGATCCTCTTCGGCGCGCTCTTCACGGTGCACCTGGCGCCCAAGGCGCTCGCCCTGCCCCGGTCGGTTCTGGGGAACCGCGAACCCGACGCGATGCGCCCCGAGCTGCTCCACATCCTGAAGGTCCTGCTCGGTCTCGGCGGACTCGTCGTCGCGATCGGACTGGTGCTCAAGTTCAACCAAGACGAACTCGAGGCCGGGCTCGTCGTCGCGATCGTGGCCGCCATCCTGATCATCGCCTTCTCGCATCCGGCGATCGTCGGCGTGAAGGAAGGCTACCCGGGCAACGTCGTCGAAGAGACGATCGGCATCCTGCTGTTCCCGGTCAAGCTCGTCATCTCGCTGCTCACCGTCCTGGTCGGCATCGCGGTGGTCGTGCTGCTCGTCAAGGGCGTCGTCCAGCTCTTCGACAGCGGTTTCCAGGGCGTGGCGACCCTGAGCCTGGCGGCCCTCGCGCCCCTCGTCATCCCGCTCGCCGCGTACGTGATCTACCTCTGCGCGGTTTTCGCCGTGGACTTCTACCGCGCGATCGTGAGCATGCCCCGCAAGCTCGACGCCCTCCACGAGACGGTCGAGTCCAAGTAACCGGCTTCCCCGGTTCCATCCGGCGGGCCGCGGTTTTCCGCGGCCCGCCTTTTTTCCGGCCTCCGCCGGGCGGCCGTTTTTCCCGCGCGGCGGCGGGCGCGGTTGACCCGACTCCGGAAAAAAGGTAGAATCGCGCCGTCAAGAACGCTTCCGCCATGAAAACGACCCTCCGGCTCCCCCTCGCCGCGCTCTGCGCCGCGCTGCTTTCCGGCTGCGCGTCCTCCTACCGCTTCGGCACGACGCTCCCGCCCGAACTGCGGGATGTCTACGTCCCCACGGTCCTCAACGAAACCGGCGAGCCCGGCGTGGCGCTGGCGGCCGACCGCGCGCTCCGCAAGGAGATCCAGCGCGAGGGCACGCTCCGCATCGTGCCGGAATCGGAGGCGGCGACGCGCCTCGACGTGGTCGTGACGGGCTACAAGCAGGAAGCCGTCAGCTACAGCCAGCACGACACGCAGCACCCCAACGAATACAAGATGACGATCTCGGCCCGCGTCGCCTTCGTCAAGCTCGCCCGCCCGCAGGCCGGGGAGCCGGCCGCCAAGGCCATCTGGACCAAGGGCTCGGTTTCGGGCAGCGAAAACTTCGCCGGCGGCGCCGATTCCGTTTCCGCGAAAACGGCCTGCCTTCCCGAAGCGGCGAAAGACCTCGCCGTCGCGATCGTCGACGGCTGCGTCGGCGCCTGGTAGCCGGCCCGCCCCGCTCCGCCGCGGGGCGGCGGACGGAAAAAAGAAGACGCCCGGCCTCGGCCGGGCGTTTCCTTTTCCGTTTTGCGCGGGACGCCGGAACGGATCCGGCCCGGCGTTAGGCCTTCTTCGCGGCGAGCGCGGCGGCGCGGGACTTGCGGCGCGCGGCGGCGTTCTTCGTGATCGCGCCCTTCTTGGCGGCCTTGTCGATCTCGGACGAGAAGACGCGGAGGGCTTCGGCGGACTTCGCCGCGTCCCCGGCCTCGACGGCGGCGAGGAAGGTGCGGCGCGCCGTGTGGAGGCGGCTCTTGTTGGCGAGGTTGCGCTGGCGGCGGGCCTTCGAGATGGCGTCGCGTTTGATGGCGCTCTTGATGTTGGGCATGGGAGGTGTCCTTGCGGGATTCCGGTTCGGGTTGCTTTGGATGGCGCACAAGGATAGGACAATCCGCGGCGCAGGTCAACCGAAAAAATCGCGCGTCCGCGGGAACGACATTCGCTCTTGCGCGCGGCGGCGGTTGTGCTATGCTACCCGGCCGTCCCCGGCGAACGGGGAAACGAATCCGATGATCCAGCCCCTCCACGTCATCTACCTGCACGCGCCGTCGCCCGACGACGAGTCCGTCCTGCCCGAGATGGAATACGGCCTCTCGGACGCCTTCCGCGCGTTCTGCAAGGAAACCTTCTCCGGCGGCCGCCCGCTCGACTTCCCGCGCCTGCGCCTCTTCACGGCCGACTCGCCCGCCGCGCTCGACAAGCTCCTCTTCGACGTCCAGGGCGAGCACCGCTTCGTCTCCGACGCCGCCAAGCACTGCTGCCTCTTCCTCTTCGACGACGACTTCCCCGCCGCCGATGGCGAGCCCCCGACGCCCGTCCACGAGCTGCGCCTCGACGGCATGCCGCTGGCGCGCTGGTTCCTCGCCTATTTCCCGGCGATCCCGAAGGTCGTCCTCACGAGCCCCGGCGAGGCCGACCCGCCCGCGCCGACGCGCCGCTGGAGCGCCCGTCCGGCGGAGATCTTCCGGCATCCGGAGCGCAACCGCGAGAAGCTCCAGCGCGCGTTCCGCTCGTTCTGGTCGCCGCGCTTCTGGACCGCGCTGCGCGAATACGTCTGCAACCGCGCCGGCACCAACTGGCACACCCCCGGCCACAACGGCGGCAACGCGTTCGACAACTCGCCCTTCCTGCGCGGCTTCCACGACGACTTCGGCGACATGACCTTCCGCACGGACCTCTCGGTCTCGGTCGAGCGCCTCGGCGACCTCTCCTCGCCCGAGGGGAGCGCGCCGCTCGTCGATGCGCAGCGCCTCGCCTCCGAGATCTTCGGCAGCGCCACGACGTGCTTCATCACGAACGGCACGAGCACGTCGAACAAGGCGATGCTGATGACGCT
>CADBEF010000101.1 GCA_902793555.1 uncultured bacterium
GCCGCCGCCGGCGCCCGCGCTTCCGCCCAACGAGACGGCGGCGGGCGCGACGCCGCCGTCGGCCGCCACGCTCGCGCGACGCGTCGCGCCGATCGCGGACGTCGTCGCGGCCGTGCGCCGCCACCTCGCGCTTTCTCTCGCGCTCAAGCGGCAGATGAAGGCCGCGCACCCGGCGGCCTGCACGTCCGATCCGGAGCTCGCCGTCGCGCTCGACTTCCGGCGGCACGTCTTCACGTATTTCCGCAACCGGCCCGGCGCGTCGGCGCTACGCCGCCGCCTGAACGACCTGCGGACGCCGGACGCCATCCTCGCCGCGATCGCGGACTGCTTTCCGGGCGCGCGCGAAACGGATTGACCCGGCGCGGCGCTTCGCCTATACTTCCGCCCCCTTGCGCGCCTCCCGCATTTCCGCTCTTCCACATTTCCGCTCTTCCACTCTTCCACTTTACGCGCGAAGCGCGCCACCTCCCACCTCCAACCTCCCACCTCCAACCCATGAACCGTCCCCTCCATGTCGCCATCGCCGGCGCGACCGGCGCCGTCGGCGTCGAAATGCTCAAGACCCTCGAGCGCCGCAACTTCCCGGTCGCGTCCCTGAAGCTCCTCGCCTCCGCCCGCTCCGCCGGCAAGAAGATGAAGTTCCGCGGCGAGGAGCTCGTGATCGAGGAGATGACAGAGGCGTCCTTCAAGGGCGTCGACGTCGCGCTCTTCAGCGCCGGCGCGGGCGTCAGCAAGCAGTTCCGCCAGGCCGTCGTCGACGCCGGCGCGGTGATGGTCGACAACTCGTCGGCCTTCCGCCTGGAGGACGATGTCCCGCTCGTCGTCCCGGAGGTGAACCCCGAGGACGTGAAGTGGCACAAGGGCGTCATCGCGAATCCGAACTGCACGACGATCATCATGCTCGTCGCCGTCGCGCCGCTGCACCGCGCCTTCGGCCTCAAGCGCCTCGTCGCGTCGACCTACCAGTCCGCGTCCGGCGCGGGCGCCAAGGGCATGCTCGAGCTGCTCGCGCAGACGAAGGCCCTGCTCGCGGAGGCGAAGGACATGGACGAGCTGGCGGAGCGCTACCGCGACGTCCTGGCGCGCATCGACCCGCCGAAGGCGTTCGGCGACCCGATCGCGTTCAACGTCTTCCCGCACATCGACGTCTTCCAGCCCAACGGCTACACGAAGGAGGAGATGAAGATGGTGAACGAGTCGCGCAAGATGCTGCACGACCCGTCGCTGCGCATCTCCTGCACGTCCGTCCGCGTCCCGTCGCTGTCCTCGCGACCGCGCCGGGCGTGATCGTCGTCGACGACCCCGCGAACAACAAATATCCGCTCCCGATCGACGCCTCCGGCCACGGCGAGGTGCTCGCCGGCCGCATCCGGCAGGACGTCTCGAACCCCGACGGCACCGGCATCGACATGTTCGTCGCCGGCGACCAGCTCCTCAAGGGCGCGGCCTACAACGCCGTGCAGATCGCCGAGCTGCTCTAGCCGGCGTTCCGCCCATGTTCGACCTGCAGCCCAGCCTGCGCGCGGTGATGTCCGGCGATCCGGACTTCCGCGCCGTGCTCTGGGAGGTCGGCGGGCTGGAGAAGAGCGCCGTCGATCCCGCGCAGTGGCTCGCGCCCGAGGAGGCGATCGAAATGGGGACGCTGCGCGGCGAAAAGCGCCGCCGGGAATGGCTCGCCGCGCGCGTCGCGCTCAAGGGGTTGCTGCTGGCGGACGGCGTCGTTTCCGCGCCCGCCACGGCGATCGTCCGGAAGGACGTCGCCGGCGCGCCGCGCCTCGTCGTCTACGAGCCGGACACGGGGCGCTACGAGGTCCGCGGCTGTTCGATTTCGCATTCCGGCGTCTACGTGCTGTGCGCCTACGCGCCCGGCCGCCGCGGCCGCGTGGGCGTGGACATCGAACGCCGCACGTGGCGCATGCTCTATTTGCGGCGCAAATACGCCAACAGGGCCGACAAGCTGATCGCCCCGCCCGATTCGATCGGCGCGGGCACGCTCGTCTGGAGCCTGAAGGAATCGCTCTCCAAGCTGATCGGCACCGGCATGGGCTGCGGCTTCCCGAAGCTCGTCTGTTCGGAGACCGGGCCCGGCCGCTGCGAGATGTTCGACCCGGACGGCGTCGCGCACCGCGGCCGCTACGAGTGGCTCGACCGCTACGCGATCACGGCCGTCGCCGATCCGCCGGAGGCCGCCGCGGCCGCGCCCGTGCCGCCGCGGAAGCGTTCCCTGCTGGAACGTCTCGCCCGCAAGCGCCGCCTCAAGCGACTGCGCCGCGAGCGCGCCGCCCGGGAAGACGAACCGGCGGGAGCGCCCGAAGGAGCTCCCGCCGGAGAGTGGTGCAACCGAGAGGAGTCGAACCTCCATGCCTCGCGGCACTAGAACCTGAATCTAGCGTGTCTGCCATTCCACCACGGTTGCGCGGAACGGGGCGGAATCATCCCAAAATCCCGCGCCGAAGTCAAGCGCCAACGTCCCAGCCATGAAGATTCTCGTCTCCGCCGGTCCCACCCGCGAGCCGATCGACGCGGTCCGGTTCCTGTCGAACCGGTCCACCGGGCGCATGGGGATCGCCGTCGCGCGGGCCGCCGCCGAGGCGGGGCACGAGGCGGTCCTCGTGCTCGGCCCGACCGCGGTGGAGCCGCCGGCCGGCGTGCGCGTCGTCCGCGTGGAGACCGCGCTGCAGATGCGCGCCGCCCTCCGCGCGGAGCTCCCCGCGGCCCGCGCGCTGGTCATGGCCGCCGCCGTCGCGGACTTCCGCCCCGCGCGGCCCGCCGCGCGCAAGCTGCACAAGGGCGAGATGCCCGCCGCGATCCGGCTCGTGCGCAACCCGGACATCCTCGCCGGGTTGCGCCCGTTCAAGGGGGACCGGATCTTCTGTGGTTTCGCGGCGGAGACGGATGACGTGCTCGCCAGCGCCGCGCGCAAGCTCGCCCGCAAGGGGCTGGACCTCATCGTCGCGAATGACGTCACGGCGCCCGGCGCCGGCTTCGCGGTCGACACGAACGTCGTGACGGTCCTCCGCCCCGGCGCCGCGCCCGAGCGCTGGCCGCTGCTCTCCAAGCTCGACGTCGGCCGCCGCCTCGTCGCCCTCCTCGCAACCCTCGCAACCGAAAGGCCCGCCCCATGACCCTCCCCCAGTTCTTCGAAGCGCTGATGCTCCTCTGCTTCGCGGCCAGCTGGCCGTTCTCGATCGCCAAGGCGCTCCGCACGAAGGTCGTCGCCGGCAAGAGCCCCATGTTCATGGGCATCATCGAGGTCGGCTACCTCGCCGGCATCCTCTACAAGCTCACCGGCACCCCGGACTTCGTCCTGGCGCTCTACGTCCTGAACCTGCTGATCGTCGGGACGGACCTGTTCCTCTACTTCCGCTACCGGGACAACAAGCCGGCGTAGCGCGGCGGCGCTACGTGATCTCGGCGGGGTCCACGACGAGGTTGTCGAGGATGTACTGCTTGCGCTCCTTGGTGTTCTCGCCCATGTAGAAGCCGATCGTGTCCATGACGTGCTTGTCGTGGCTCACGTCGACGGGCGTGAGGCGCATGTTGGGCCCGATGAACTCCTTGAACTCCTCCTTGGAGACCTCGCCGAGGCCCTTGAAGCGCGTGATCTCCGCGCTCTTGCCGATCTCGGCGACCGCCGCGTCGCGCTCGGCCTCGTTGTAGCAGTAGTGGTTCTCCGCGGCGCCCTTCTTCGTCGAGGGGCGCACGCGGAAGAGCGGCGTCTCGAGGATGAAGAGGTGCCCCTCGCGCACGAGCCGGTCGAAGAACCGCATGAAGTACGTGATCATGAGGTTGCGGATGTGCAGGCCGTCCACATCGGCATCGGTCGCGAGCACGACGCGCTTGTAGCGCAGGTTGTCCACGCTGTCCGCGATGTCCAGCGCGCACATGAGGTTGTAGAGCTCCTCGTTCTTGTAGAGCACGTCGCGCTTCACGTTCACCGTGTTGAGCGGCTTGCCGCGCAGCTGGAAGACGGCCTGCCGCTCGGGCTGGCGCGAGAGCGTGAGCGTGCCGGCCGCGGAGAGGCCCTCGCAGATGAAGATCTCGGTGTCCTCGCCCTTGCCGCGCTTGGGGTCCCAGTGCTGCTTGCAGTCGCGCAGCTGCGGGATGCGGAAGCTCACGCTCTTGCTGCGCTCGCGGGCGGCCTTCTTCACGGACGCCAGCTCCTTGCGCAGCTTGCGCGTGTCCTCGATCTTCTCGATCAGCTTCTGCGCCGCGGCGGGGTTGCGGTTGAGCTCCTCCACGACGATCTGCTTGATCTTGGGGATGAGGTCGTTGCGCACCTCGACGTTGACGAGCTTGCCCTTCGTCTGCGAGTCGAACTTCGGGTCCTGCAGGCGCACCGCGACGGCGCCGACCATGCCCTCGCGGATGTCGTCCGCCTCGAACTTGCCCTTCGGGTAGAACTCGTTCACGCCGCGCGCGACGCCCTCGCGGAACGCCGACAGGTGCGTGCCGCCGTCGAGCGTGAACTGGCCGTTCACGAACGAGAAGTACTCCTCGCTGAAGCGGTTCGTGTGCGTGAAGCAGAACTCGAGCGTCTTGTCGCGGTAGGAGATCGGCGGGTAGAGCTTCTCGAAGTTCACCTCGTCGGCCATCAGGTCGCCGAGGCCGTTCTCGGAGCGGAAGATCTGCCCGTTGAGGTGGATCGAGAGGCCGGCGTTGAGGTAGGAGGAGAAGCGCACGCGCTTCTCGACGTGCTCGGGGAGGAACTTGTACTTCTTGAAGATCGACGGGTCCGGCGTGAACGAGACGAACGTGCCGTTGCGCTCGTCCGTCTTGCCGGAGGTCTCCGACACGAGCGCGCCCTTCGAGAACTCGACCTGGGCGAACCGGCCGTCGCGCACCGAGCGGGCGACGAAGCGCGTGGAGAGCGCGTTCACCGCCTTGGTGCCGACGCCGTTCATGCCGACGGAGAACTGGAACACCTCGTCGTTGAACTTGCCGCCGGTGTTGATCTCGGAGACGCACTCCTTGAGCTTGCCCAGCGGGATGCCGCGGCCGTAGTCGCGGCAGGAGCAGTCCGTTTCGGTGACCGTGAGTTCGACCTTGCGGCCGTAGCCGGAGATGAATTCGTCGATGGCGTTGTCCAGCACCTCCTTGAGGAGGATGTAGATGCCGTCCATGTAGTCGGACCCGTCGCCCTCCCGCCCGATGTACATCCCGGTGCGCTTGCGGATGTGCTCGAGCGACGAGAGGTGCTGGATCGCGTTTTCGTCGTAAGCCTTCATGGGCGGCGATACTAGCAAATCGCCGCCGCCGCCGCAACCGCGCGCGGGGCGCGCGGCTTGCCAAGAAGGGGAGGGTTGTGGTAGAACCTTTCCCATGAAAGTTTTTCCAGCCATCGACCTGCGGGGGGGACGTTGCGTCCGGCTCCGCCAGGGCCGCGCCGCGGACGAGACCGTCTACGCGCCCGACCCGGTCGCCGCGGCGCTGTCCTGGCAGGACGGCGGCGCGGCGGCGCTGCACGTCGTCGACCTCGACGGCGCGTTCGAAGGCCGGCCCGCCCACCTGGAGGTGTTCCGCGCGCTCAAGGCGGCGCTGCGGATCCCCTTCGAGGTCGGCGGCGGCCTGCGCACGGACGACGACGTCCGCGCGGTCCTCGCCGCCGGCGCCTCGCGCGCCATCCTCGGCTCCCGCGCCGCGTCCGACCCGGCCTGGGTCGAGGCGCTCGTCCGCGAGCACGGCCCCGCGAGGATCGTCGCGGGGATCGACGCGCGCGACGGCCTCGTGCAGGTGGCGGGGTGGACCGAGACCACCGCGCTGCGCGCGACCGACCTGGCGCGCGACCTCGCGGCGCGCGGCGTGCGGACGTTCATCTTCACCGACACCGCCACGGACGGCATGCTGCAGGGACCGAACCTCGCCGCGATGGCGGCGATGGCGGACGCGCTCGCGCCGTCCGGCGCCGCGCTCGTCGCCTCCGGCGGCGTCTCGAAGCCCGCCGACCTGGCGGCGCTCGCCGCGCTCGGCCGCCCGAACCTGGAGGGCGCGATCGTCGGCAAGGCGCTCTGGGAGGACCCCGCGTCGCTGCCCGCGTTCCTGGCGGCCGCGCGGGGAGGGGAGGGCTCCGCCCGATGAGCCCCGCCGCCTCTCCCGCGCGGGGGGCGGCGTGGCCCGGCAGCCAGTGGAACGACGCGCCCGCGGATCCCGCGGCCTCGTCCCGGCTCGCCGCCGCGCTCGGCCTCCGGCCCTGCGTCGCCCGCATCCTCGCCGCCCGCGGCTTCTCCGACCCGGACGCCGCCGCCGGCTTCCTTTCGCCGCGCCTCTCCGCGTGCCTGATGCCCGACCGGCTGCCCGGCATCGCGAAGGCCGCCTCGATCGTCGGGGAGCACGTCGGGCGCGGCGACCGCGTCGTCGTGTTCGGCGATTTCGACGCGGACGGCATGACCGCCTCGACGATCCTGCGCACGGCGCTGGCCGCGATCGGCGCGCACGCGACGATCTTCATCCCGGACCGCCTGCGCGAGGGCTACGGCTTCACCGAGGCGGCGCTGGACCGGTGCCTGTCCGAGAACCCGGGCGTGAAGCTGATCGTCACGGTGGACTGCGGCATCTCGCACGCGCCGGCCTGCGACAAGGCGGTCGCGGCGGGCGTGGAGGTCGTCGTGACGGACCACCACGAGGTCGGCCTCAACGTGCCGCAGTCGGCGTCCGTCCTCGTGAACCCCTGCCTGCCGGACACCCCGGAGCCGCTGCGCCACCTCTGCGGCGCGGGCGTCGCGTTCAAGCTCGCGCACGAGCTCGTGCGGCGGTACCTGCCGGAGGAGGATGGGCGGCGCGTCATGCGGCCGCTCACCGCGATCGCCGCGGTCGGCACCGTGGGCGACCTCGTGCCGCTCGTGGGGGAGAACCGCATCATCGCCTCGCGCGGCATCGACATCCTGAACGACGCGCCGCCCTCGGAGCTCGTGGGCCTGCGCGCGCTGCGCGACGCGGCGGGCGTCCGCGGCGCGGTCGATTCCGGCGCGCTCGCCTTCGCGCTCGTGCCGCGCATCAACGCCGCGGGCCGCGTGGGCGACCCGCGCGTGGCGGTCGACCTGCTCGGCGCGCGCGACATGTCGTCGGCGATCCCGCTCGCGCGGCGGCTCGGCGCGTTCAACGCGCAGCGCCGCGAGGAGGAGGCGCGCGCGCTGCAGACCGCCGAGGAGGACGTCCGCGCGGAGCTGTCGCGGGGGCCGCGGGCGTCGATCATCCTCTACAACGAGGACTGGCACCCCGGCGTGATCGGGCTCGTGGCCTCGCGCCTCTCGGGCCGCAACCGCCGCCCGTCGATCGTCTTCACGGCGGACGACGAGGAGGGCCTCGTGCGCGGCTCCGCGCGCTGCCCGGAGATCCCGGGCCTGGACCTCATGCAGCTGCTCGAGAAGTGCGCGGACCTGCTCGTCTCCTTCGGGGGGCACCGCGCCGCCGCGGGGCTCACGCTGCCGGCCGGCAGCCTGCCCGCGTTCCGCGAGCGCTTCGAGGCCGTGTGCGCGGCGGCCGAGGAGGGGCTCGACATGCGGACGGAGAGCCGCATCGAGGCGTGGCTGGAGCCGGGCGAGGCGTCGCCCGCGCTCGAGGCGGAGCTCGCGCGCATCGGGCCGTTCGGGACGCTCAACCCCGCGCCGCTCCTGGGCATGCGCGGGCTCACGCTGCGCGACGCGCCGGCGAAGTTCGGCAAGACCACGGTGAACTGGAACCTTCACTTCGCGGAGACGCCGGTGCCGGCGGTCGTGTTCGGGCGGCCGTCGCTGCCGTTCGGCGCGGGCGACCGCGTGGACATCGTGTTCCACTTCGTGCAGGACTCCTACAACGGGCTGCAGTTCCTCGTCCGGGACATGCGCCCGGCGTGAGCCTTGCGGGGGGCGGGGCACTTGTGGTATCCTCCGCCCCCATGAACAACGATTCCACCGTCAACGTGGCCCTCGTCGGCGTGGGCGGGCAGGGCATCCTGCTCGCGGCCGACGTCCTCGCCCGCGCGGCCGCCGAGGCCGGGCTGGACGTGAAGAAGAGCGAAATCCACGGCATGAGCCAGCGCGGCGGCTCCGTCTCGAGCCAGGTGCGCTTCGGCGCGCGCGTGCATTCGCCGATCATCCCGGAGGGGGAGACGGACCTGCTCGTCTCCTTCGACGCGGTCGAGGCCGTGCGCGCGTTCCCGTCGGTGCGGCCGGCGGGCCGTGCGCTCGTGGACCGCTGCTACCTCGTGCCGATCACGGTCTCCTCGGGCCTGCAGCCCCCGCCCCCGGACCCGGACGAAACGCTCGCGCGGCTCTTCGGCGACCGGCTGGTCCGCGTCGACTCGAAGGCGCTCGCCGCCGAGGCGGGCAACCCGCGCACGGCGAACATGGCGATCGCGGGCGCGCTCTCGACGCTGCTGGACATCCCGGCGGCGGCGTGGGAGGCCGCGCTGCGCGGCCGCGTCCCCGCCAAGCTCCTCGACGTCAACCTGAAAGCCTTCGCCCTCGGCCGCGCCGCCCTCGCAGGCTAGCGGAATCCGCGAATTCGCTTGACTTCGCGCGCGAAATGGGGTAGCTTCCCGGGCCGTTCCCGATGCGGGGGACGGTCCGAGAGGGCCGCCCTGCGCATTTTTTCTTTGAAAAGGTTTTTCCGACGAACGAGAGGACCCCTCCCATGAACAACGAACTCGACACCATCCTCCGGACCCTCGAGCGCGACCGCGGCATCGGCCGCGAGGCGATGCTCGCCACGATCGCCAACGCCCTCCAGGCCGCGGCCAAGAAGAGCCTGCTCACGTCCAACGACGTGCGCGTCGAGATCGACCCGCGCACGCTCGAAATCAAGGCGTGGGAGCGCCGCCTGGTGGACGACGCGGTCCTCGGCACGGCCTACATTTCGCTCGCGGACGCGCGCCGCATCAAGCCGGACGCCGAGATCGGCGACACGATCGAGACGCCCGTCTCGCCGCGCGTGTTCGGGCGCATCGCCGCCCAGACCGCCAAGCAGGCGATCATCCAGGGCATCCACGACAGCGAGCGCGACATCATGGAGCGCAAGTACGCCGACCAGGTCGGCAAGATCGTGAGCGCCACGGTCCGGCAGATCGTCCGCAAGGACGTGATCTGCGACGTGAACGGCGGCGGCGAGGCGATCTTGAAGGGCCGCGACCGCCTCAAGAGCGACCGCCTCAACCCGGGCGACGAGATCCGCGCCGTGATCCGCTTCGTCGGCATGGAGCAGGACCCGCGCCGCGTCGAGGAGGGCGAAGCCGAAGGCGGCACCGTCCTCCTGCCCGGCCACCGCCGCGTCAAGTACATCGACGAGCCGGCCAACAACCCCTGCGTCAAGCTCTCCCGCACCGACCCCTCGTTCGTCGTGGCGCTCTTCCGCGAGCAGTCCACCGAGATCAAGGACGGCAGCGTCGAGATCGTCTCCATCGCCCGCCAGCCCGGCATCCGCACGAAGATGGCGGTCCGCTCCAACGACAAGAAGGTCGACCCCGTCGGCGCGTGCGTCGGCGTCCGCGGCTCGCGCATCAAGCCCGTCATCAACGAACTCAACGGCGAAAAGCTCGACGTGGTCGAGTGGGACGCCGACATGGCCAAGTTCGCCAAGGCCGCGCTCGCGCCGGCCGCGGTGCAGCGCATTTCGGTCGACCCGGAGGCGCGTCTCGTCACGGCCTACGTCGAGCACGGCGGCCTCACGCCGGCGATCGGCAAGGGCGGCGTGAACACCAAGCTCGCGGCCGAGCTGATCGGCTGGGCCGTGTCCGTGAAGGAACTCGGCGAGGACGGCGAGACGGAGGAGGACCGCGCCGCGAAGCTCGCGCAGTTCCGCCGCGACTTCGAGGCCAAGGTCGCCGCGCTGGCCGGCACGCTCGGCTCCTCGGCCGACGTCGCCAACGCGATCGCGGTCCGCGGCTACCTCACGGTCGAGGGCATCATCTCCTCGATGCGCGACGAGTTCGTCGCCAACATGGGCCGCGACGCGGAGGACGCGGACGGCAACGCGGTCCCGACGCTGGACGCCGAGTCCGCCCGCGCGGTCTGGGAGACGGCCGAGGAGATCGTCCTGAGCCGCGCCGCCCCGGCCGCGGAGGAGCCCGCCCCCGAAGAACCCGCCGCGGACGCGGCGCCGGCCGGCGAGGGCCCCGAGGCCTAGCCGACCACGACCGGAGGACCGCCCATGAGAATCTACGAACTGGCAGAGAAGCTCAACACGACGAGCGCCGCGCTGCTCCGGCGCGCCTCCGAGCTCGATCTCGAGATCGCGACCGCGATTTCGTCCGTTTCGGCGGACGACGAGGCCGCGTTGCGGACCGGCCTGATGCCGCCCACGATCGACGAAGTCTCGAAGCGCCGCGAGTCCCGCGAGGCGAAGGCGGCCGAGGCCGCGCGCCTGGCGCGGGAGGCGGTCGAAGCGGACGCCGCGGCGCTCGACGCCGCGCGCGAGCGCGCCGCCGCGTTCCTCTCCGTCCCGAAGCCCGAGCTGCCGGACGAGCCCGAGGCGCCCGCCGCCCCCGCGCCGTCGTCCGAC
>CADBEF010000102.1 GCA_902793555.1 uncultured bacterium
CGTCGCGCATGCGGTTGGTCCACGCGATCGCCGCGGCGGCAGCGCCGCGCGGCGCCCCGCGCAGGCCGATGCCGAGCGCGCCGTCCAGGACGATCGAGCGCGCCGGTAGCGCGGCCGCCGGCATGTCCGCCCACGCGGCCGAGTCCTCCGTCCGGAGGATCTCGACGCGGAAGCCGCGCGCGGCGAGCAGGTCCGCGGCGAGAGCCGCGTCGCCGCCGTTGTCGCCCCTGCCGCACACGGCGAAGATCGCGGGCCGCGCGGCGAAGCGCGCGGCGATCGCCTCGGTCTCGTCCGCGAGCGCGAGCGCCGCGAGGCGCATGAGCGCCTGCGCCGGATCGGCGCCGGGTGCGGACCACGCCGCCGCGCGCGCGGCGGCGTCGAGGGAACGGAGCTCGGGAACGGAAGCGGTTTTCACGGGTTCGGAAGGGGCCGGGACGCCGTGTCGCGGCGCGAAAGGAACATCTCGACGAGGTTGCCGGCGAAGCAGAGGAACGTGCCGGCGGACATGGCGCCGACGACGTGGGCGAGCCGCCACTCGAACGGACGGATGCGGAAAAGGATCCACAGGACGGCGGCCTCGACGATGGAAACCGGAATCGTGTAGCGCATGAACCGGAAACGGGAACACGCCATCTCGTGAGTCGTGAAACAGGCCGAAGCGACACGGACCGACGCGAGCGCGCCGAGCGGGAACAGAAACGGCGTGAAATCCGCAAAGGGCCGGAGAAACGGAACGGCGGCGAAGAGCCGCGGCGCCGCGAGCGCGAGCACGGCGGTGAACGAAAGGCCGAGCGCGAGCGAACCCCACATCGTCTGGAGCAGGATCCGGCGCGTGTCCTGTCCTCGTTCGTGCCGGGCGGACACGACCGGAAAGAGCACGAACACGAGCGTGAGCCCGAGGTAGGAGGAAATCTCGGTGAAGCGCGTGAGCTGGTAGTAGGCGGCCGATTCGGCCTTCGGGACGAGCGCCATCGGCATCATTTCCGCCATGCCGCGCAGGTTCCCGACGAGCGCCGAAACGGCGAGCGGAACGGCGAAGGCGAAGAAGATCCGGCGATCCTCGCGGAAATAGGGTTCGCAGCGCACGCCGCGGTGCCGCCGCAGGAAGTCCGCGAGCGCGACGCCCGAACTGAACGCGGGGCCGGAAGTCTGTCCGACGAAATAGCCCGTCAGTCCGCGGAACGGCAGCGCCATCCACATGACCGCGAGCCGTAGCGGCGCGGCGACGGCTCCCGCGGCGGCCGAAACGCCGAAACGGCGAAGCGCCCGAAGGGACTCGGTGAAAACCGGCGAAAGGGCGCCGACGACGGCGGAAACGACGATCGCGAGCGCGAGATTGCCGTCCTGGATGCCGAAAAGCCGGAACACGACCGGGAAGAAAAGAGGCGTGAGGACCAACGCCGCGGCCAGCACCGCGAACGCGAGCAGCGACGCGTCGCGGAACATCGCCTTGACCTTGCCCGGCTCGCCGAGCTCCGCGTGGACGTTGAGGAGCTTCGCGTAGGGCGTGAGCAGGACCGAAAGCGGCATCGCGACGAACGCCGCGACCTGCGCGAGCGGCAGCACGGCGCCCAGCTCGTCCGCCGGAACGTAGCGCGGAACGAGCCAGATGCCGATGAAGGCGTTGACCGCGTCCCCGAACCGCGTCGCGACGAACAGCAACAGCGCCGGCCCCCAGACGGGGCCGAGCCGGGAACGGACGCGGGCGGAAAGGTTCATGCGGCGGGAGTCTACCACATCCCCGCCCGCGCGTCCACGCAGCGGCGCGGTTTTCCCCTAGGACGCGTAGAACGACCTCGCGAGCTTCTTGACCGCCCCGAGGTCGATCTTGCCGGTCCCGAGCAGCGGAATCGCGTCCACGCGGTGGTAGTCCGCGGGAGCGGGCTTCCAGAGGTTCGGAATTCCGTCCACGCGGTCGAGCGCCTCCTGGAGCCACGCCGGGTCGCCGCAGTCGGGCGTGTAGAGAACGACGAGCTTTTCGCCCTTGCGCTCGTCCGGCACGCCCGTCACGGCGATCTTGCCTTCGTCCAGGCCCGCCGCCGAGACGATCGCCTCCTCGACGCCCTGGTGCGGAACCATCTCGCCGCCGATCTTGCTGAAGCGCGAGAGCCGGTCCGTGAGCGCGACGAAGCCGTCCTCGTCCACGAACGCGATGTCGCCCGTGCAGTACCAGCCGTCCTTGTCGATCACCTCGTCCGTGAGGTCCTGCCGGCCGAGGTAGCCGAGCATGACGTTCGGGCCGCGCAGGTAGAGCAGGCCGGGCTCGTTGGGCCCCAGCTCGGCGCCGGTGTCGGGGTCGACGATCTTCATCGCGATGCCCGGACACGGCACGCCCGTGCGCCCCGGCTTGTAGCCCGGCTGCACGACGCCGCCGCCCGTCCCGGGCGGGACGGACACCGCGATGCCGGGCGCCATTTCGGTGGCGCCGTAGGCCTCCAGCGGGCGCACGCCGAACTTCTCGACGTAGCCGTCGATGAGGCTTTCCTTGAGCTTTTCGCCGCCGGCGAGGACGACCTTGAGCGTCGAAAAATCTTCCTTCGACGCGCGCCGGAGGTAGAGTTGGAGGAACGTGGGCGTGCCCCAGATCAGCGTGGACTTGCGCGTGCGGACGATGTCGATGACGGTCTGGGCGTCAAGCGGATTCGGATGGCAGGTGGCGCGCACGTGGGTGAGGAGCGGGTACCACAGGCACCCGATGAGGCCGAAGGAGTGGAAGAACGGAAGCACGGCGCACATGTGGTCCGCCGTGGAGGTCGCGAGCAGCATGCGCAGCGCCTCGACTTCGGAGAGGACGTTGTGGTGGCTCAGCATGACGCCCTTCGGCTCGCCCGTGGAGCCGGAGGAAAAGAGCACCATCGCGGTCGAATCCGGTCCCGTGCGGTCGGTCCGGACCATCCAGCGGAGCGGGAGGAATTTCGCCCGCAGCAGCGCCCCGAGCTTGGCCGGGAGCGACACCTCCTTCATGAGGTCCTCCAGGAAAACGTACGTCCCCTCCGGGACGGGCAGGTCCGGGAAACGTTCGACGAACTTGCGGCTCGTGAGAATCGTCGCGAGACCGCACTGCCGCAGGGCCGAGGCGAAGGCCGCCTTGCCGACGGTGAAGTTGAGGTTCACGGCGCTCTTGCCGAGCAGCGCGACGGCGATGTTGCATAGCATCGCGGGACAGCAGCTCGGCAGCAGGATTCCGACGTGCTCCGCGCCGCGCGTCCGGCGCTCGATCGCGCGCGCGACAACGAGCCCGCCGACGAGCGCGCGGCCCCAGGTGAGCTTCACGCCCGTCGTGTCGTCCGCGAACGGATGGCGCCAGTACCGGCGGCACGTCTTCACGGTCGTCTCGCCGAGCGAGCGGTGCTCGCCCTTGCGCGAATTGAACCAGTCGCACGAGAGCTCCATCACCGCGCGGCGGACGCGGAAGGCGTCCGTGTGCGTCGGCATCGGTTCGCCGAACACGACCGTGACGGGATAGCGCTTGACGCGCAGGCGGCGGAAGTCGTTCAGGAGCTGGCCGCTGTAGTAGGAATACATCGTGCCCCACGAGCCGCCCATGTAGACCGGCACGAGCGGGACGTTCGTCCCGCGCACGATCCTTTCGTAGCCGCGGTGGAACGCGCGGATCGTCCCCGTCCGGGTGACCCCCCCTTCGGGGAACACGCACACGAGGAAGCCCTCGTCGAGGGCGCGCCGCGCCTCCGCGAGCGCGCGGGCGACCTGCACGGGCGAGCTCTTCGAGGAAACCGGAATCACGCGGTAGAGGCGGAGGATCGGCTTGAGGATCCGGAACTTTTCGATCATCCCCGGATCCATCAGGAAACGGACGCGGCGGCGCGTCGTCGCGCACAGCAGCAGCGCGTCGAAGTAGCTGCTGTGGTTCGCGAGCAGCAGCGCGGGGCCGTCCACGGGGACGTTCTCCACGCCGATCGCGCGGACGCGGTAGAGGCTCTTGACGGCGATCGTGACGAGCATCCGGACGAAGAAGTCCCGCAGGAACCAGAGCGCGCCGAGGAAGAGCAGCAGCGCGACGGCGAACGTCCCCCAGATGCCCTGCCGGGCCGTGAATCGGAGCGCCGTCCCGCCGACCATCGCCAAACCCGCGAGCAGTACGCCGAGCCACGAAACGAACGAGTTGAGGGCGAGCCCCTCGCCGCGGCGGTCCGGCGGCAGCCGCATCTGCAGGAACGTGTCGAGCGGAACGACGAACATCCCGGCGCCGACGCCCGCGCTGAAAACGAGCACGGCCACCGCCGCAGCCGCCGGCGCGGCGCGGAACGCGAGCCCGAACACGCCCAGCGCGAGCAGCCCCGCCCCGATCGGCATGAGGCCCATTTCCACGTTTCGGCGCGAGAGGCGGCCCGCGATCCACGCGCCGACGGCGATGCCGATCGCGGCGTAGAAGAACTGGAACTGGGCGCCCTCGGTCGAGAGCCCGAGCGTGTTCACGCCGTAGGCCACGAGGTCGATCTGCAGGAACGACGCGATGAACGAAAAGAGGCCCGTGCCCGCCATCGCGAGCAGCAGGTGCGGATCGCGCCGCACCCAGCCGGTCGTCCGCCAGAGGCGCCGCACGAAGAGCAGATCCGGATGCAGGCGCGGGTTCGCGGGCGGGAGTTTCCAGACGCGCGTCGAGGCGAGGACGCCCGCGACGGCGACGACCACGCAGAGCAGTTGCGCGGCCGTGTAGGCGCCGTTCGGCGCGAACCCCGCTTTCGCGCGCAGGAGCCACGCCGCGGCGGGGGCGGCCGCCGAACCGGCGATGATCCCCAGGTAGTTCCACGCGACGAGGACCGAATTGGCCTCGGTGAGGCGCTCTTTCTTCACCAGCTCCGGCACGATGCCGTATTTCGTCGGCGAAAAGAGCGCGCTCTGCAGCGACATGAGGAAGAGGACCGCGAACAGGAGCCAGGGCGACGAAAACCAGAACAGCGGAACCGCCACGGCCATGACGGCCAGTTCGGCGTACTTGAGCGCGACCGTGACCCGGTTCTTCGGGAAGCGGTCCGCGAGGAAGCCCGCGTACGCCGTGAAGCAGAGGAACGGAATCGCGAAGAGGATCGTCGCGCCGCCGAGCAGGAAGCCCTTCCACTCCGGGATGAGCAGAATGAGGAACATCGCGACGAACCCCTTGAAGAGGTTGTCGTTGAAGGTTCCGAGGAACTGCGTTGCGTTGAGCCAGCGGAAGGCCGCCTCCTTGCGGCGGCGGAGCCATTCGATGCGGTCGGAAAGGGTCATCCCCCGTCCCCTACTTCGCGCGGACGGCCAGGAGCTGCCAGGGTTTCAGGTCGATCGTGGCGACGCCGTTCTTGTCCAGCTCCAGCGGCTTGCCGGTGGCGGCGAGCGTCGCCTTCTTCGCGCCGGCGAAGCGGACCTTGACGCCCTTCTGCGGGCGGTAGCCCGTGTGGACGACCGCGTAGTACTTGCCGGCGGCCCCGGCGTCGATTTCGCGCACGACGACGTCCTTGCCTTTCGCGGCGCCCGGGACGACCTTGGAGGGCAGCGCGGGCAGCGCGAGGAAGTTGAGGTTGAACTCCTGCACCGGGCCGGGGAAGCCGCGCGTGTAGTTCGAGCCCATGAGGTAGCCGATGAGCGCGGGATTGCCGTTCGCCATCGCGTTCACTTCGGCGATCATGCAGGCGCGGCCCGCGTGCTCCCAGTCCGCCATGCAGTAGCCGGTGCTGCCGGGTTTGTCGTCCTGGAAGAGCGTGCCTTCGTTGAGGTCGTAGTGCCGGATGATCGTCGAGGTGCCGTTGGCGTTGTCGAACTCCTTGAGGCAGGCCGGGTCGGTCACGGTGAAGAGCGCGTGGAACGGCATCGCGATCCAGACGTTCTTGAGCTTCTGGTAGTGCTCGGGGTCGCAGAAGGGCGAAGCGTGCTGCCATTCCCAGCAGCCCCACGTGGAGCTCGGCGTCCGGAGCGACTGGAGGTAGCGGTGCTGGCCGACGACGCTCGGGTCGTTCACGTCGACGATGGGTTTGCCGGGCAGCTTCGCCTGGCAGAACGGCAGGTCGTCCGTCGTCATGCTGCCGCCGTCCTTGAGCGGGTAGCCGGTCTCGGAGTCGTCGTTCTCGAGGATCGCGACCGCGTTCTTCACGCCGCCCTTCTCGAGGTAGGCGCGGATGTCGTCCATGAACTGGGCGCGCCGCTTGCCGAACCAGGCGATGTACTTGTCGTAGAGCGCCTTGTTGTTCTTGAGGTCGGCACGGGAGACGGCCTGCCCGCCGTTCTCTTCCTTGGCGAAGCGGGCGCGCGTGGCGTCGCCGAAGCCGATCGCCCACTGGCCGGGGCGCGGGCGCATGAGGACGCCGAGGAAGCCGCCCTTCTCGACCTGCTCCTTGAAGCGGAAGACCGTGCAGTCGAGGATGTACTCGAGCTCGGCGAGCGTGTCCGGGTCGGTGATGTCCACGCGCAGCTTGCCCTCGGACCACCAGATGTGCGTGTAGTTGATGCCGCGGTCGTTGGGCTTGTTGGTGATGTCGAGCGGCTCGCAGCGCTTCTGCGGCCCGAGCGGGGGCGTGGAGCAGTTCACGTCGCCCGCGGCCCCGCCGTACTCGTAGTAGGGCAGGACGTCGAAGCCGTACTTGTCCACGGCCATCGGGACGATGCGGCCCCAGATGTCCCAGTCGTGGCCGTTGCCGCCCCACATCCAGTTCGCGTGCTTGGCGCCGGGCAGGTTGTTGCGCTTCTTCCAGTTCACGTCCCAGCCCTGGTTGTGGCCGAACTCCAGCAGGTCCTTGCAGTAGGTGTTCTGCCCGAAGATCTTCATCGCGCGGAACTTCTGTTCGATCCAGTCGAGGCCCGCGTTCGTGTCGCAGAGTCCGCCCTCGCCCGTCACGCCGTCCGCCATCTCCTCGCGCCAGAAGATGTGGCGGCGGGGTAGCGGCGCGGGCGGGTAGTTGATCTTGGCGTAGGCGGCCTCTTCGTCGACGATTTCGCAGAGCAGGATGCGGGAGACGGCGATGCCGGCCGAAAGCGGGTGCCATTTCTTCTGGTATTGCGAGATCGCGATCTCGAAGCCGTCCGTGGCGATGTCCATCTTGCCCTTGTCGTTGCGGGTGGCGGCGCGGAGGCCGAGAAACGTGAGGGAGGACCAGGTCTGGTACTTGCCGCTCTGCGGGATCTTGAGCGACTCGGGCTTGTGGTGGACGATCGGCCCCTCGAACGCGTCGCCGTTGGACTGGCCGGTGTAGAACGAGCGGCGGGAGTTGTTGCCGTAGTTGCGGACGTGGAACGCGCGCGGCTCGTCGTCCGGGTACTCGATCACGACGACGTAGGCGCCGTTGGGGCGCAGGTTCTTGCCTTCGCCGAGGCGCCAGTCGACCCAGGAAGCCGTTTCCGGCTGCACGTCGAGGACGCGGCAGGGCTTGCCGAGGATCGTCTCCACGCGGCTCGCGCCGGCGGGAAAGTCCGCGAAGCGGTGGTCCTCCTTGGAGCAGTCGATCACGTCGACGATGGTGCATTCCCCGTAGACGGGAAGCTTGATGGCGCGCGCGGGCGCCGCGGCGAGCGCGGCGGCGGCGAGCGCGGGGACGAGCAGGGATTTTGCGGTCATGGTCTGGTAACTTCCGTGCCGCGCGGGACGCCCCGCGCGAACGCATCCGATTAAACCAGAAATCCGCCCCCGGGGCAAGCGAAAACGAGTTGCCCGCGCGAGCGCGCCAACGGTCAGCGAAAATGCGCCGTGATGCGGCGGCCGATGCAGCGCGGCACGCTGTCCGCGCGGTGCGTCACGTAGAGCAGCGTCGTTTCCGGCCGTTCCGCGCAGAGGCGCTCCACGAAGGAGACGAAACGGCGGCGGTTCGCCGCGTCGAGGTTCTGGCAGGGTTCGTCGAGGACGAGCAGGGGCGGATCCTTCACGACGGCGCGCGCGAGCAGGACGAGCCGCCCTTGGCCCGCGGAGAGCGCGCCGAACGGCGTCGCGGCGGCGCCTTCCAGCCCGAATCGCGCGAGCGCGGCGAGCGCGGCGCGGCGCCGGGCAACGCCCGGCGTCCCGTGGCACAGGGGCGTGTCGGTGAAACCCGACAGGACCGTTTCGAGCGCGGTCGCGCCGCGGTCCATGCAGGCGTGCAGCTCGGGCGAAACCCAGCCGATGCGGCGTTTCACGTCCCAGATCGAATCGCCCGTCCCGCGGCGGCGGCCGAAAATCCGCACGTCGTTCGCGTAGGCCTGCGGATGGTCTCCGATGACGAGCGCCAGCAGCGTCGTCTTGCCCGATCCGTTCGGGCCGGAGAGCAGCCACCGCTCGCCCCGGCGCACCGTCCAGTCGAGGTTTTCGAACACGACGTGGTCCCCGTAGGAGACCGTCGCCCCGCGCATCCGCACGATCGGGCGGCCGGTCCCGGGCGCGCCGGAAATCTTCCACAGCGTCGGCCGGGTTTCCGGGGCTTCGGGTTTTCGGGGTTTCGGGTTCCCGGGTTTCAGGGTTTCCGGAAAACAACTTTTCCCTTTACCTTTTACCCTTTCAACCTTCCTTTCAACCTTCCCGATCCGGACGATTCGCCCGTCTGCGCCCAACTCGAGCACGTGCGTGATTCCCCGCGGCAGGTCCGCCGGACG
The DNA here is from genome assembly GCA_902793555.1 of uncultured bacterium. Taxonomy (GTDB): domain Bacteria; phylum Verrucomicrobiota; class Kiritimatiellia; order RFP12; family UBA3636; genus UBA3636. Next base: position 8,548 of record CADBEF010000102.1, read on the forward strand.
CGCCGTCGCGACGAGCAACGCGGGCGCGGGCCGCGCGGCCAGCTCCCCGAGCGTGTCGGCGAGGATCGCCCGGCTTTCCGCGTCGAGCCCCGTGAACGGCGCGTCCAGCGCGAGGATCCGCGGCGCGGACAGAAGCGCGCGGGCGAGTTGCGCGCGGCGCATTTCCCCGTTGGAGAGCGCGACCAGATGCCGCCCGAGCAGCGCGCCGAGACGCATGCGGGCCACGACCGCCGCGCGGCGGCGCGCGAACGCGGCTTCGGACGCGGCGCTGCGCTCCACGCGCTCGAACGGCGCGACCTCCTCGACCGCGTCCCGCGAGAGCCACGCCTCGAGCGTCGGCGTGGCCTCCTCCTCGGACGCGCTCCAGCGCATCTGCACGTAGGCGTCCATCGCGCGGAGCAGCCGGGCCTGGCGTTCGAGGGAGACGACGGCGACGGCGCGCCCCGGATCGCCGTCCGGCGCGCCGGGAAGCGAGAGGTCCGCTTCCGGCGCGAAGAACTCGCCGGCGAGCAGCCGGACGAGGACGGATTTGCCGGAACCGTTCGGACCGACGACCGCCCAATGCTCGCCGCGGCGCCAGGTCCAGTCGAGGCCGCGGAACAGACGCTTGCCGCCGAGCGCGAGGCCGGCGTCGGGAATGCGGAGACGGAGTACGTTCGAAGACATGTCGGAGAACGGGATGGAGCGGTTGTGGGGAAACTCAGCGGCGGCCGCCGAAGGCCGCGGAGAAGGCGTCGCCGAGGGAGCCGAAGGTGCCGCCCCCGCGCGGCGGCGCGCCGCGGCGGTCGCCGCCGCGGTCTCGGAAGT
>CADBEF010000103.1 GCA_902793555.1 uncultured bacterium
CAGGCAGACAGATCATCGAGACGGGCGGCTCGGCTTCGGGCGGCACTCTCACGGAAACGACCGTGAACGGCTCCGCCGTCAAGGGCGAGCAGATCGTCTCAGGCACGGCGATTAATCTCACGGTGGCAGGCGGCGGCACGCAATCCGTTCCGAGCGGCGGCACGGTGGACGGGGTGTCGCTCGATGGCGGCGCCCTCCGGCTGGCGCCGGGAGCCATCGCGTCCGGCACGTTGGGGGGCTGGGGGACTGTCGCGGTCTGCACGGACGACACGTTCGCGTCCATCGACTCCTCCGCCGTCATCTCCCTGGGCGGGACGAACCACTTCAGTTCGTTCACGGTCTCCGGCGGCGTCCTAAACACTCCCAACGGCTTCCTGATCGACAGCGGCGGCGGCATCACCGTGAACAGCGGCGGAACGATGGTGGTGCGTGCTCGTCACAACCAGCGGCTCCTCCCTCACCGTCAGCGGCGGCGGGACGTTCTCGGCCGGGAGCGTCTCCACCGAGAACGGCGGCGAGATTTCCATGAACGGCGGCACGCTCGCGGCCTCGGGCGGCATCACCTTAAGACATGCGCTCACCAACGCCTACGGCGATGTCGCAGCAGGGACGTCCTTGACCGTCGCTGGCGGCGCGACGCAGCCGGGTTCCGGCAAGGCGCTGAACCTCTCCGCGGGCTCGAACATAACCATAAATGCCGCGGCCACCGTGAACGAAATCTCCGCCGGCGGCGACGTCGACGCGGCGGGGCAGGCCCTCTCGGCGAGCCGCATCCGCGCCGGCGGCACGGTGACGGCGGGAAGCGTCCTCGCGGACTCCCTTTCCGCCGCCTCTCTCTCCGCCGGCGACATCCTGGTGATCTCCGGCGGCGGGTTGTTCCTCGCGTCCGGCGGCGTCGCGAATTCGATGTCGATCGCCGGCACCGTCTCGGCGTCGGCGCAGGGCCGCCCGGCGCTCTCGGCGGAGACGGGGATCGAATTCGGCGACGGACTCTTCTTCCTCGTGCCGGCCGGGGGGTCGGTCGGCCCCTGCGGCGACGGCGTCGCCGTCCTCGACGCCTCGGGCAACCCGGCGGAAACGGTCGAGATCGGCCCGTTGCCGCCGGTCGAGGCGGCCCTCAAGTGGAAGTACGCGAAGAACGCCAACGGCTGGTACTGCGCGCAGCTCGCGCTCGCGTGGCATCCGGCGTTCGCCGAAGAGATCGGAAACATGCGGCTTCTCTTCGCCGACCGGACGGATGCGCAGGGGCGGCGCACGGCGTACCTGGTGGACCCCTCCACGGTGATCGATCCGCTGGGGACGACGGAGACCTACCGCGATGTCGAATACCGCGTCGCGCCGGTCGACCTTTCGGTCTTCGCGGACGTCGCCATCGGTTCGCGGGCGGTCTACGGCGTCTCGGACGCCACGATGGCCTCGTCGCTCGCGAACGTCCCGAAGGCCGAGCGCAAGATCTGTCTGCGCGTGGCGAACCGCGATCTCTCGACCGTGGAGCCCGTCGCGAACAAGCTCGCGATCCTCGCGTGGGACGTCGGGAACGAGTCCTTCTTCCTGCCCCTCGCGGAAACGATGTCGTCCCTGCCGGACGGCGGCGCCAACCCGGAGCCGGCCCCGGAGCCGGCCCCGCGTCCGCTTTCGGTCGCGGAGGCGAACCTCGCGACCGCCTTCGGCCTCGCGCCGGCCGCGGTCGCGCGCGGCGCGGTGACGTGCCGGATCGCGTCGATGGGCTTCGGCGCGGACGGGAGCGTGGAGGGGACGTTCGAGATCGCGGCGGAGGACGCGGGGCGCGTCGTGGCGGAGTCCGGCGAACTGACGCCGGGCGTGAAGCTCGCGGTCCTCGGCGCGGCCTCGCTCGGCGGCTCCTTCGAGCCGCTCGACCCCGCCGCGTGCGGCGTGGAGCTGCTCTCCCGCAAGCCGCCCTACGCCTTCCGCGTGAAATCCCCCGGCAACGCCGCCTTCTTCAAGGTCCGCCTCGAGGCGGAGGACGTCTTCGAGTAGCTAGAAGTCTAGAAGCCTAGAAGCCTAGAAACCTAGAAACCTAGAAGCCTAGAAACCGGAAAGGCCACGCAAGATGAAACGAATCGCAAATTGGATGATGGCCGCAGCCGTTGCGGCGATCGCAGCCGCGCCCGCGGGGGCCGAGGACTTCCCCCTCTGGGTCGGTAGCACCCAGGTCACCAGCGCCAACAAAACGGACATCCTCGGCGACGGAACGGTGTGGTTCGATGGCACCGCATCCGGCGGCACGCTCGTCCTCTCCAATGCCACGATCACCGCGAGTGGCGTGCCTGCGGATTCGCGCATCGACTCGGCGAACGTCTTCTCGGGCGAGGGCTTCGACCTCACGATCTCGCTCGCGGGCTCGAACCGCGTGTCGAACCAGGGGAACATGCCCAACGACTACTGCGTCTATGCCGGAGAAAACCTTGCGATCGCGGGCGGGGGGACGCTCGTCGCCGAAATGGTCGGCCAGCGCGCCTGCGGCATCGGCGTCCACGCAAACCTTCGGGTCGTCGGCGCCACCGTCACGGTCTCCGCCTACGACACGGGCTTGTTGTGCGGCCGCACGCTCGCGATCTCGAACGCCACCGTGACCGCCACGTCGCGGTCGGACTATGGCATCAATGCCGAGGGCTCGTTCGTGATTTCCGGGGCGAGCGTCGTGACGGCGGTTGCAACCAACGACGGAAGCAGATGCGCCTTCAAAACCGGGGCGCTCGTCCTGGACGACGGGCTCGCGATCACGGAGCCGGCGGGCGGCGCGTTCGACGCGGACGAGAGGACCGTCCTCGACCCCGACACGGGCGCGCGGGCGAAGCGCGTGGTGATCGCGCCGCCCACGGTCTATCCGCTCTGGGTCGGCGGCGTGCAGGTGTGCGAGACGAACCAGAACGACATCCTCGGCGACGGAACCGCTTCGTTCGAGGGTACGGCGACGAACGGCACGCTCTTCCTCTCCAATGCGAGGATCACGGAGGCGATCGAGCATCCGGGCATCAACACGGCGAACATCTGGTCGGACAGAGGCTTCGACCTCACGATTCAGCTCGCAGGCTCGAACCGCGTGGAGTCTGCGGAAAGCACGTCCGACGACTACTGCGTCTGGACGGAGGCAAACCTCGCGATCACGGGCGAGGGAACGCTCGTCGCTGAAATGACCGGCGAAAACGGCTGTGGCATCGGGGCCTACGACAATCTGCGGATCGATGGCGCCACCGTCACGGTCTCCGCCGGCGACACGGGTCTGTCGTTTGGGAACACGCTCGCGATCTCGAACGCCACCGTGACCGCCACGGGGACGAGCAGCTATGGCATCTACTGCAGCGGCATGAACGGACGCATCGACATCGCGGATTCCGTCGTGACGGCCACGGGGGGCACAGAGGGCCTTTACGCCCGAGGCACCGGCAGTTCGCTCGCGGTTTCCGGGGCGAGCGTCGTCACGGCGGTGACAACGAGCGACGACAACGTGGCCTTCAGCGCCGCGGCGCTCGTGCTGGGCGACGGGCTCGCGGTCACGGAGCCGGCGGGCGGCGTGTTCGGCGAGGACGGATGGGGTTCGGGATGCGTCATCGACCCCGCCACGGGCGCGCCGGCGAAGCGGGTGGTGATCGACCGGCGCTTCGCGGTGACGGTCGTGGACGGTTTGACGACGAACACGACGGCGCGGGCGGGCGAGACCGTGACGGTCGTGGCGAACGCGCCGGAGGAGGGGCACGGCTTCGTGCAGTGGTCGGCCGACGACGCGATGGACCTCTCCTTCGCGCGGGCGGACGCGGCGACGACGACGTTCGCGATGCCCGCGCGGGCCGTGACGGTGACGGCGGTCTTCAAGGAGATCCAGATCGATTCCATTCCCGACCAGGAATGGACGGGCGGGCCGGTGGAGCCGGAGTTCCGGTCGGACACGGTGAAATTCGAGGGCACGGACATGGTTCTGCTGCCGGGAACGGACTACACGGTCTCCTACACGAACAACGTGGACCCGGGGACGGCGACGGCAACGGTGACGATGGCGCCGCCGCGGACGGGCCACGCGAGCGTGACGTTCCGGATCCTCCCGCCGCCGGAGCCGCCGGCCGTCTCCAACGTCGTCGCTCGCCAGCGCTGGCCGTGGAACGGGCTCGTGGACGTCGACTACGAGGTCGGCGGCTACACCGAGGGCCTCGAGGTGCGGATCTCCTTCGCGAAGCAGGGCGACGAGGGCCGTCCCCGGGTCGCGACCAGATTCCTCGCGGACGCCAAGCCCAAGGCCGAGCCCGGACGGCACCGCGCGACGTGGGACGCGGCGGCCGACGGCGCGGCGAACTTCGTCGCGTCCAATCTCGTCGCGACCGTGGCGCTCGTGGAGCCCGACGTCTGGCTCCTGCCCCGGATGTACGAACTGTACAATGGCGACATCTACCTTGATGGCGACAAGGTCAGATCCGCGGATGACGTCGACACGAATCTGATCGTCGCGCCCGGCGATTCCTGCACATGCCTTCTGATTTCGTCCTACGAAGACGCGAACGGCGACACGCGCTACAAACAGATCGAGGCCACGCCCGCCGTCGCCGTCGAATCGGACGAGAAGGACATGTTCACCACGGTCGCGGACGCGGGACAGGTGACCGTGACGGTCAACGACGGCGCTCCAATCGGCCCGAGCGCGGCGATCTCCTGCTCGCTCGCCGGATGCCGGATGAGGAACAGCCTGACGGTCTCAACGGGGGCCATGCGCGGAATCAAGCTGTACCTTCCCGAATCCGGCAGGCCCCAGAGATACGACGAGAACGCCTGGGACGTGTATGCGCGCGTGGTCCCCTTCGCCGACAACAGCAGGGAGGTCGAGGCCGGAGCCACGTACCAGAAGGCCACGCTGTCCAACGACAGGCTGGACGAGCTGCTCGTGCGGGATTTTTCCTACATCCAGAACGGCAATACGTTTGTACAGAACATGTACAAGCTGGAGGCGAGCGTCCCCGACCCCGCGGCGAAGGTGCTGGTGCTGTTCGAGCTGCGGGCGAAGAACGCCGCGGACGGCGACTGGGGCTTCGTCATGCCCGCCTACATGATCGACCTCTCCAAGTCCCTCTACGAGGAGGACCGCAACTACACCGAGAACGACTACGTCCCGTACGACGCCGATTATTTCTTCCCGCTCTGGACCGCCGAATTCAACACCAACCAGACGCCGTTCGGCACCTACAAGGGGAATGCGAAGACCAAGGCGTTCAAGGTCGGCGACGGGGTCGGTTTCCACACGGGGAGGATGACGGGCTCGGAAGGGTCCGGCCAGGGCCTGTGGACCATCGGCGTGTCGCACGTCCGGCCCCTCGACGCCGCGGTGATCGAAGGCGGCCTCGACGACGGGAACATGAAGGCCGCCGGGACGGGCGAAACCTGCCTCCTCGGCAGCTGGTACGGCGTGGAGGGGATCGTTTATCCGATCCATTTCACCGAACTGAGCACAAACCCCAGTACCTATTCGGCGGAGCCGACCCTCCTCAGTGTGACGGAATAGCCGGAGGAATTCTTCCGGAACGCGGGAGCAACGAACGACCGAAGGAGAGCCAACGACATGAAACCCATGAAACTGGCATTGGCGGCGCTGGCCGCCGCCGCGCTCGGCGCGGCGGCCCCGGCGACGGCGGCGACGGTGGTGGCCTCGGCCTCCTCCTCGCCGTTCCGGCTCGACACGCGCGAGGGGCCGTTCGAGAGCGACGGCACGGAGACGATCACGTACTCGTCCCGGTGGCACGGGACGGCGGACTCAACGGTGACGATCTGGCAGAACGGGGCGCCGATCGCCGATGCGCAGCGGCTCGACGGCGAGGGCGACTACGTCTGGCGCGTCGTCGCCAACGGCACCTACGAGCTCGTGCACGAGACGACCCCCTTCGCCCTCGGCGACGGGGAGGACGGGTACGAGCCCGAGAAGGCGACGTTCATCGTGAAGGGGTTCTACCCCGAGCCGTCGGCGACGCTGCGGTGGAAGTACGCGAAGAACGCGAACGGGTGGTTCTGCGCGCAGGTGGCGCTGACGTGGCATCCGGGCTACGCGGCCGGCATCACGAACATGCGGCTGCTCTTCGCGGACCGCTACGACGCCGCCGAACGGCTCTCGGCGTATCTCGTGGACCCCGCCACGGTCGTCGATCCGCTGGGTGCGACGGAGACCTACCGCGACATCGAATACCGCGTGGCGCGGATCGACCTCGACGACTTCTCGAACCTGGGCGAAGGCGACCGGGCGGTCTTCGGCGTGAGCGACGAAACGCTCGCCGGCAAGCTCGACAGCGTTCCGAAGTCCGAGCGGAAGATCTGCCTGCGCGTTCCGAACCGGCAGCTCCAGACCGTGGAATTCCTCGACAACAAGATCGCGTGGCTCGCGTGGGACGAGGGCCAAGAGCATCGCTTCCTCCCGCTCGTGGGCTCCTGGGCCTCGGCGGAGACGGAGGCCGAGCAGCCCGGCCCGCAGCCCGACGCGTCCTTCGGGGCGCCCCTGCCGCGCCCCGCGTCGCCGGACGAGGCGAACGAGGCGAAATCGTTCGGACTGCCGCTCGCGGCCGTCGCGACGGCGGAGGTGACGTGCCGGATCGCGTCGATGGGATTCGGCGCGGACGGGAGCGCGGAGGGGACGTTCGAGATCGCGGCGGAGGACGCGGGGCGCGTCGTGGCGGAGTCCGGCGAACTGGCCGGCAACGTGAAGCTCACGGTCCTCGGCGCGGAACGCCTCGGCGGCGCCTTCGAGCCGCTCGACCCGTCCTGCGGCGCGGAGCTCCTCTCCCGCACGCCGCCCTACGCCTTCCGCGTGAAGGATCCCGGCGAAAACGCGTTCTTCAAGGTCCGCCTAGAAGCCGAGGACGTCTTCGAGTAGCGAATTCCGCGTTGCGCGCGCGGGGGGGATTGCGGTAGAATACGCCACGAAACGGGAGGACAACCCATGAATCTCGCAAAATGGATGCTGGTCGCGGCGCTCGCCGCGGGGACGGCGATGGCGGAGGACGCCACGAAGGCGTTCGAGGTGGTGAAACGGACGCCGGTGATGGCCGCCAGCGCCACTGACGTGGGCGAAGGGGAAGACGTGACGGTCATCGTGACTTTGGTGGATGCGGAGGATGCCACTGGCACTGTCTTCGTCTACGTCGGAGGCGACGAATATTCCGCGGCCGTGGAGGACGGGGCGGCGAACGTGATCGTTTCGGAGCTGGCTCCGGGATATTACAGCGCGACGGTCGAGTATTCCGGGGACGACACTTATTTTGGCGTTTCGGCGAATGTCTCGTTCAAGGTGGGGCGGCCGCAGGAGGAAGTCGACGGGGTCGTCTGGTACTACGAGCCGCTCGAAGCCGGGACGGCGGTGGTGACGGGGGTGGCGCCGAACCACGCGACCGGGAACCTGACGATGCCGGAGCGGCTGGGCGGGCTGACGGTGACGGCGGTGGGAGGGGGGGCGTTCCATGGCTGTGCGGATTTGAGGTCGATGGCGATTCCCGACAGCGTGACGGAGATCGGGAGTAAGGCATTCAAGGAGTGCACCGCTCTGACAAACGTGACTCTCGGCGCCGGGGTGACGAATATCGGCGACAATGCGTTCGAGGGCTGCACCTCCCTTGCGTCGGTGGCGTTTCCGGAGGGATTGGCCGGGATCGAGCAGGGGGCGTTTCTCGGAAGCGGCTTGACGGACGCGAAGCTTCCCGACACGACGGAGCGCATCGGGGAGGACGTGTTTGCGGGGTGCAAAGCGCTGACGAACGTCTGGCTGGGGACGGGGATCGAGAGCGTCGGGGTATTTGCGTTTCACCTGTCCACCAACCTGGCGGCGGTTTGGGTGCCGGTGGAGAAGGCGGGGACGGACCTGCTGGCGGAGGCGAGGGTGCCGGCGGGGTGCGAAATCCACTACTACGGGACGCAGGTGGTGACGTTCGATCCGAACGGCGGGGAATGCGGGACGGCGACGAACGGATACACGGTCGGCGAGGCGTACGGGGCGCTGCCGGAAGCGCGCCGGGAGGGATTTGCGTTCGACGGTTGGTGGGACGAGGCCGCGGGGGAGGAGGTGGCGGCGACGAACACCGTGACGGAAAAGGCGGCGCGGACCGTGGTCGCGCACTGGAGCGAGCCGCCGGTGCCGCCGGCCGTCTCCAACGTCGTCGCGCGCCAGCGCTGGCCGTGGAACGGCCTCGTGGACGTGGACTACGAGGTCGGCGGCGACACGAACCTACTCGCGGGCCTGGCGGCGCAAATCACATTCACCGACTCCGACGGCCGCTCCTGGGTCGCCTCGACCTTCCTCGCCGGCGCGGAGCCATGGGCCGAACCGGGCCCTCACCGCGCGACGTGGAACGCGGCAGCGGACGCCGGCGCGGGCGTCATGGCGTCGAACGCCATCGCGACCGTTTCGCTTGTGCGGGCGCCGGAACCGCGCTGGTGCGTGATCGACCTTTCGGGCGGCTCCGCCGCATCGTCGTATCCCGTCACCTACGTCACCGATGTCCCCAACGTCCCCGGCGGTTTCAATGCCGACGCCTACAAGACGACGAACCTCGTCCTGCGGCTCGTGAAGCCGTCGGACTGGGCGGACGGCACGTTCACGATGGGCGGGAGCTGCGAGGCGACGCTCACGAACGCCTTCTGGATCGGCGTCTTCGAGACGACGCAGCGGCAGTGGGAGCTCGTGGCGGGCGGCCGCCCGAGCTACTTCCGGCGCGACGACGGCTACGCTACGCGCCCGGTGGAGAAGGTCTCCTACGAGATGATCCGCGGCTCGGACGCGGGTTCGATGTGGCCGGACTCGGGCGACGTGGACGAGGACTCCTTCCTCGGCAAACTGCGCGCGCGGACGGGCCTCGCGTTCGACCTCCCGACAGAGGCGCAGTGGGAGTTCGCGTGCCGCGCGACCACGACGACGGACTACAACAACGGCTCGGACTGGACGGACGGAACCTCGTGCACGAACCTGGACCCGCTCGGGCGCTACTGGTTCAACGGCGGGGGCGGCGGCAACGGCAACCCGGACTGCGACACGAGCGGCGGCACGGCGGCGGTCGGCAGCTACCAGCCGAACGAATGGGGGCTCTACGACTGCCACGGCAACGTGGATGAATGGTGCCTCGACTGGTTCGGCGACTTCGCGGCCTCCGCGGTCGAGCCGGTCGGCGCCCCGTCGGGCGAGAAGCGCGTCCTGCGCGGCGGCTGCTGGATCGACAACGCCGTCAACTGCCGCTCCACGGGCCGGATCGGCCTCACGCCCGACTTCGTCGGCAACTACTACGGCTTCCGCCTCTGCCTTCCCGCCGTGGCGGAAACGGCTGCGGCCGCCGCCGCGTCGGCGGCGTTCCGCCTCGACACGCGCGAGGGGCCGTTCGAGAGCGACGGAACCGAGACCCTGACGTATTCGACGCTGTGGCATCCGGAACGAGTGGCGAGCAACGGAACGAACGCCACCGTGACGATCCTGCAGAACGGCGACGAGGACGAGCCGGTCGCGTCCGGGCTCCTCGACGAGGGCGACGCCGTCTGGCAGGTCTTCGAGGACGGCACCTACGTCCTCACGCACGTGACGACGACGAACGTCGCGGTCTCTCCGGTCTGCAACGAGGAGACCGCGACGTTCGTCGTCCGGGGGCATCCGCTCGTGGAGGCGGCGCTCCGGTGGAAATACGCGAAGAACGCGAACGGTTGGCACTGCGCGCAGGTCGCGCTGACGTGGCATCCGTCCTACGCGGACGAGATTTCGGACATGCGTCTCCTGTTCGCCGACCGCTACGAGGACTCGGAGCCGCTGGCCGTGATCAAGACCCTGGACGACGGGCAAGCGGCGTTCTTCGAGGTTCCCGAGATGATCAAGCTGGCGGGCGACGACTGGAAGTATTATTTCCTGAACGACGAAAACGGGAAGGTTTACAGCGAGCGGTTCCTGGAGGGCGGCTACCGGGAGAAACTGGAGGAGCGCCCGACCGTGAGCGACGGCGACGAGGCGGGCGACGTGTCGGGTTGGGCCGGCGGCGACAGCGGCAAGTACATCGACGAGGACGGCGTGCTGAACGGCGATGGAACAGCCGCTTCCTTCGAACTTACCGTCAACGGGACGCCAATGTTACAGTTAAAGTTCGCTTCCTCGCCCCGCGGGCTGGGGCGGCGCACGGCGTATCTCGTGGACCCCGCAACGGTCGTCGATCCGTTGGGTTCGATGGAGACCTACCGCGACGTGGAATACCGCGTCGCGCCGGTCGACCTGACGGCGTTCGCGGGCCTCGCGGACGGCGCACGGGCGGTCTACGGCGTGAGCGACGAAACGATGGACTCGTCGCTCGACAGCGTCCCGCGGGCGGAGCGCCTGATTTGCCTGCGCGTGGCGAACCGCGACTACTCGACCGTGGGACGGGCGGACAACAAGCTTGCGATCCTCGCGTGGAAGGTCGGGGGCCTCCCCCGCTTCCTGCCCATCGCGGAAACGATGTCCTCCCTCCAGGACGGCGGCGGCGTCCACCAGCCGGCCCAGCAGCCGGCCCAGCAGCCGGCCCCGCGACCGCTTTCGGTCGCGGAGGCGAACCTCTCGGCCGCCTTCGGCCTCGCGCCGGCCGCGGTGGCGCGCGGGGCGGTGACGTGCCGGGTTTCGTCGATGTCGTTCGGCGAAGACGGCAGCGTGGAAGGGACGTTCGCGGTCGCTACGGAGAACGCCGGCCGCGTCGTGGCGGAGTCCGGCGAACTGGCCGGCAACGTGAAGTTCACGGTCCTCGGCGCGGAACGCCTCGGCGGCGCCTTCGAGCCGCTCGACGATTCCTGCGGCGCGGAGCTGCTCTCGCGCAAGCCTCCCTACGCCTTCCGCGTGAAAGCCCCCGGCAAAAACGCGTTCTTCAAAATCCGTCTCGAAGCGGACGATCTTTTCGAATAGGAGACCATCCATGAAAGCCTTCCCTCTCCTCCTCCTTCCCTTCGCCGCGACGGCCGCGGAGCCCGTCGCGCCCGCCGTCGAGCTCGAGCCCGTCGATCCGGAGCCCGCGTGGCGCGTCTCGGTCGGGTTCCGCGCCGCGCCGGGCATCAAGACCTCGGCCGCGGTCGACGCCCGCGCCGCGGCGGCCGCCGCGGGCACGGTCCTGCGACCCTCCGGCGGATCCTCTTCCGGCAAGGCCGAGGTCCTCGGCACCACGACCGAGGGCACGACCGCGGCCGAAGCGCAAAAGGAGGCCG
>CADBEF010000104.1 GCA_902793555.1 uncultured bacterium
CCGGAGTTCCCCGAGGCGGCGCAGCAGATGGTCCGCGTCTCGTTCCTCCGCGGCTCGGCGGCGGATACCGACCGTTGGTTCGCCCGCGCGCTCGACGCGCAGATCGACTACCGCCCCGCCTGGGCGGCCTACTGCCGCTTCAACCACCCCTGCACGCTCGGCACGCCGGACCGCCTCGTCCGCCTCGCCGAAGCCGCGCTCGCCACGAAGCGAGACGACATCGGCCTCCCGCTCGAATATGCCCGCGCGATGGCCGCGGTCCGCCACGACACGGACGCCCCGGACGAGGCGTTCTGGCGAGACCCCGACGTCGCCGCCAAGATGGAGGCCGCGCTCGATCCGCAGATCGCCAACCCCGACCTCAACGCGTACGCCCGCGCGCTCGCCGCCGATCTGCTCGCGGGCGTCCGCCTCCTCAACGGCGACCTGGACGGCGCGCTCGAGGCCTTCAGCCGGGCGCCGGTCCCCGTCTGGTCCGGCGACGCGAAACTCGCGTTCTCGGACTTCGGCCGGATCTCCACGATCCTCGCCGGCCTCACCGGCCCCAACAAGGAACGCGTCCTGCCGCTCTACCGCAAGTACGCCGCCGGCGACTGGGCCGCCTGCGCCGCGGAGGCGGACGCCGTCTGGGACAACTGCGAGGACATCACCCCGTTCGAGGCCAACCTGCTCGCGACGGCCGCCGCCGAGGCGTGGCTCCACACCGGCTACGAAGCCGGCGAACCCCGCTACTTCGGCGTGCTCCGCAAACGCCAGTTCTCCGACTGGCGCAACTATTCCTCGGGCCTCGCGCTCGAGGAGGGGACGGACGACGGCAGCGGCCACACCAGGGACGGCAACCCCCAGTGGCTGCGGCTCGACCACGCCGTGCCCGCGGAGCTTTCCGCCTCGGGGCGCTTCGAACCGTGGGGCGCGCCGGACGCGCCGCACGTCCTGAGCGTGCAGCTCGGCCCCCGCCTCGACTGCCGGGACGCCGCCACGCGCCTCGTCGCGTTCGTCCGCGAAAAGGAGCGCGTCGGCGCCGCGATCATCGCCGACCCCGCGTCGTGGGACGCCGCCACGCCCGTCGAGCCGGCGGTCTGGCGTCGCCTGCCCGAAGGCTGGCCCGTGCGCTGGCGCGTCGTCAGCGCCGCCGGCCGCCTGCTCGTCTTCCTCGGCGACGAAGAGCGCCCCGTGCTCGACGCGCCCCTCGCCGCGGCCGGCGCCGCCGCGCCGCCGGCCGGCCCGTTCTGCCTCTGGTTCGGCCACCGCAACGCGCGATTCTTCGGCGTCACGCTGAGGAAGCCCGACGCCGACGAAGCCGCCCTCGCCGCGGAGGCCGCCGCCAACGCGGAGGCCGCGGAGAAGAAACCTCACGCGGGGGGCGCGGAGGAAGAAATTCCCGCGGCGTTCGCGGGGGATCCGGAGAACGCGAAGGCGTTCCAGGCGGCGCGGAAACTGGCGCGCCTGTCACCGGAACAGGCGAAGGCGATGCTGGACGACGCGAACCGCGCCCGGAAGGAAGGCGACGCCGTGCAGGCCGCGTCGCTCGAAGTCGACCGCCTGACCCGGAGCGGACGTCTCGGCGAAGCGCTCGCCGCCGCGTCGAACCGCGTCGAAGTCGTCCGCGCCACCCGCGCCGGCGCCAAAGGCGCAGAGCCCGACCCCATGGCCGAAGGAGTCGCGTTCAACGACTACGCCTGGGTGCTGCACCTGGCCGGCCGCGACGCCGAGGCGCTGCCGCTCGCGCGGCACGCCGTCGAGCGCGTCGCCCTCGCCTCGGGGGAGTCGTGGCTCGCCGGCGCGGACGGCGGCGCCTCGCTCGACACCCTCGCGTGCATCCTGACCGCGCTGGGCGAGACGGACGAAGCGAAGGAGCGCTTCGCCGCCGCGTTCGAAAGCGCCGACAGCCGCACCGCGCCCGAGTGGGATTCGCTCATGCGCGCGCGCCGCGCCGCCGGCCGGAAGACGCGGCAGTTCCACCTCGCGCAGTGCTGGGAGCGCGCGGGCGAGACCGCGCCCGCGAAGGTGATCCTCGACGCGCTGCGCGCGGAGGGCTTCGTCCCGCCGCCGCCGGAGGACGCCGCCTACGACGCGCTCGCGGAAAAGCTCGGCGCCGCGCCGCTGCCGCCGGGCGCGCGCGAGCGCGCCGCCCTGGACGTCCTCGTGGACCTCGTCGCCGGCGTCTTCTTCGAATCGGAATGCCGCGAGCCCGACGACCGCACCGACCCCGCGATGGCCCCGCTGCTGGAACGGGTCGCCGCCGACCTCGCGGCGCTCCCCGCGGACGGCGCGCCGGACGAAGTCCGCGCCGCGCTGGACGGACTGCGCCGGTTCATGGAAGACTGCGCGGCCCTCGTGGCGGAACGCCCCGACGGCCTCCCGGCGGAGGGGGAGTTCCAGACCCGGCTCAAGGCCTTCGGCCGCGCCGCGAAAGCCGCCGGCGCCCGCACCGCGCCCCTCCGCGACCTCGTGCGCTGAACCCCGCCACGCGCCCCTTCCGTCCCGATGAATCCTCACGCAAAGTCCGCCAAGTCCGCAAAGAAAGGAAACACGCCATGAAGAAACTCGCCCTCCTCCTTCCCCTCCTCGCCCTCGCGACGGGCGGCTGCTTGAATTCGCCGCCGTCCGGGCCCGTCTATTGCGTTTCCGACATCGTGCACCACGATTCGGGCTGGGCGACGATTCAGTCGATCGTCATCACGGACGACTTGCATTGCACCTGCCTTCGTTCGTCGCCATGGGAGAAGGAGGAAAGGCTGCATCGCTTCACAATCCCGCAACGGTTGTTCCGGGAATTGCAGGAGGGCGTGAAGTGGGAGGCGCACGGAACGACCAACCGCTTTGACCGTTACATCGACAATTGGCGCCAGACCGAGCCTCCGCCCGTTGCCGAGCTGAGGCGCTACGCAGAGGAGGCATTCGACGGGCGCCCCGCGGAAGAAAAACACGCAGAGGCCGCAGAGCCCGAACCCCACGCGGAGTCCGCGGAGACGATCGACATTCCGTTCTACTACGAATGGGCGAATCCCGGAACGCCGGAGGAAATGAGAAAGGCGTTGGAGCCGGTCCAACGGACAATCGACGGTCTGGACCGCCTCGTTTCGTCCTCTTGCACGATCAATCCCTCCGGACGGGCCGACTACACGGTCGCGTTCTCGACGAAGGGCGACACCGAGACTGGCACCCGCGAAACCATCCGAATCCTCTACGAGGCGCTCGACAACGTGCCCGTCCCGGACGGCGCCGTCCTCCGCGTCCCCGTCCTTGTCAAGGGCGTCAATACCCCCGGCGCTCCCGCCGCGCAGAGCCCCGCGGAAGAATCTCACGCGGAGTCCGCGGAGGGCGCGGAGAATTGATTTGACTTTGCCATTTGTGGACAATTGTGAACAATTGCGATTTGTGAACAATCCCGCACACCCCGCCACGCAGCCCGACAGAATCGACCCAATCGAAGAGCAACTTTTCCCTTTACACTTTACCCTTTCAACCCTTCAACCCTTCAACCCTTCAACCTCTTCAACCCGATGAACCGCCTCGCCCTCCTCCTTGCCCTCCTCGCCCTCGCCACCGCGCCGGCGCTGGCCGCCGATCGACTCCCCGACGTCGGCATCCGCTTCGCCGGAACGAACGCGGTCGTCTCCGCGCTCGAAGCCCTGCGCGGGATGACCGGACACATCGCGCAGACGCGCGACATTCCGTATCCCGACCGCTTCGCCCGCCTCCTGAAGGAGAAGGCGGGCCTCACGCTCGCCGACCGTCCGTTCTTCTTCCTGGTCTGGCTGCCGGAGGAGATGACCGGCGCGGCGACGCCGGAGGCGGCGCTCGCCTTCCTGAAGACAGACGCCGTGCCGGGCGAGCTCCTGATCCTCCCCGTCGAGGAGGACGGCTCGGGCGACTTCCCCGGGCTGGTCTCCGTGGTCTCCGGCGCGGAGAACGACGTTGCGTTCCACCGCGGCCGGTGGTTCTACCTCGCCGGGGGCCCGGATGCGAAGGCGTTCGCCGAACGGTGCGGCGCCGATCCCTTCCCCGTCCTCGAGGCGTGCGGCGCGTTCTACGACACCGATCCCCCCGCAAGAGGCGTCGCCCGGGCGTTCCTTCGCGAGCCCGCGCGCTTCCGGCCCCTCCGGGACGGCCTGCTCGCGAAGCGCAAGGCGTTCCACGCGAAGACGGCGCGCCTCCGGGAGCGCGCCGCCGCCGGCGAGGACGTCGGCGACGAGCTCCGCCGGGCCGAACACATGGAAACCCACGCCAAGGCCGAGGAGGCGATCGGCGATCTGCTCTTCTCCCTGCTCGACGCCACGAAGTTCGCGCACGTCGACCTTGATTGCGATGAGAAGCGGGGCCTTCGCGTCGGCCGCTTCCTCGAGGGGATCCCCCCGTCCGAGCCTTGGGACGAGCGAATCCGCCTCGGCCGGTTCCTCGCGGACAACCTTCCCTTCCTGGCGTTTCCCGACCCCGAGGACGCCGCCTGGCAGGAGGCCCGGCGCGTCTGGCACGACCGCTTCGTCAACGCCGCCGACCAGCTTACCGACATCTGGGTGCTTCCGCCCGACGCCGTCGGCACGATCGCCAACTACGCCCGGCGCTTCTTGACGGAGCCCGCCACGCCGCCCGCCGCGAAGCCCTCCGCGCAACCCGACGCCGACGGCGACGGGCTCGCCGCCGCCGGCTGCGCCGCCAAGCCGGCCACGAATTGCGCGACCGTCGCCGTGACGCGCGTCGTTCCGTCCGAGACCGAAATCCCGGGACGCATTCTCCCGTTCGACCCCATTTTCCTCCGCTCGCAGTTCGACGTCATCCGCTCGACGCCCGTCCTCTCCCCCGTGGTCCTCTCGAACGATCTCGCCTCCGTCCTCGACGCCGCCTACGGCTGGCACATGGCCTGCCCGGACGCGGCCGCCGACCGCGCCGTGGCGTGCCTGCGGAAATGGACGAACCTTTCCATCTGGAAGGATACGGACCTGATCGGAATCGAAGTCTCCGTCGACCGCGCCGTTCCCGGCGCCGAGGCGCTTTCAAGAAAGCTCGCCGGCGACATCGCGCGCTCCTACCGGGCCAACGCGATCGCCCTGCGGGAAGCGGAAACGAAGGCGACCGCCGCGCAACTCCAATCCGACATCGACTTCGTCCAGAAACGGATCGCGGAGAGCGAGCCGAAGGATCGGCAGGCATTGGAAAGCCGTCTTTCCAAACTGAGGGAGCGGCTCGGATGGTATGGGACCTGGTATGGAACCCTCGTTCCCTACGTCGACGTCCGGATCATGGACGATCCCGAACGCCCCGGTTCCGGCACGCGGGGTCCGGGCGCGGAGAAATGGAAGCGGATCGTGCTGCCCATCGTCGACTTCCGTCAGTCGAGCGTCGTCGACGTGGTGGCTGAACTCGAGGACCTCGCAAGGAACCACGACGATTTCGTCGCCGCCGCCCGCGGCCAGGGCGTCACCTTCGTCCTCGACGTCCCGGCAGATGCCGTGGACTCGCTTCCCCTCGTCACGTGCAAGATGAAGTCGGTCAGCGTGTATTCCGCGATTGATACGATCGCCGAAATGAGCGGCCTGGAATGGAGCGTGGACGGCGACGTCATCCGGCTGACCCTCGCCCCGGGGCGCCCCGCCGCGGACGAAACTCACGCGGAGGCCGAGGATGGCGTGGATGGCGGTTGTTTTGGGCATGCCCCGTCCGCGGAGAATTGATTTGACTTTGCCATTTGTGGACAATTGTGAACAATTGCGATTTGTGAACAATCCCGCACACCCCGCCACGAAAGGAAACAACGCATGAAACGCCTCGCCCTCCTCCTCCCCCTCCTCGCGCTCGCAGCGGGTGCCGTCTGGCTCGTCGCGCGCGGGTGCGGCGGGGGCGGCCCGGTGCAGCGGCTCGTCGCGGACATGGTCCCAATCCCCGGGCGGGACTTCCGGATGGGCAAGTTCGAGGTCACGCAGGCGCAATGGGAGGCGGTGATGGGGGAGAATCCTTCGCTCTACAAGAGCGCCGACCATCCCGTCGAAAACGTCTCGTGGGACGACTGCCAGGCGTTCCTCGCAAAGCTCAACGCGCACCCCGCCGCGCGCGCCTCGGGGCTCGTCTTCCGTCTGCCGACGGAGGAGGAATGGGAAACCGCCTGCCGCGCGGGCTCGACGAACGACTTCTGCCGCCTCGCGGACGGGACGGAGATCACGGAAGCAACGCTCGGCCGCGTGGCGTGGTTCTACGATAACCTCTCGACGCGTCCCCGCTGGCTCTCGCGCTTCCTCGCCTTCGCCGAACGGCTCGTCGATCGCGTCCACGAGGTCGACTGGAGCGAAACCCTCTCGCACAAGCCCGTCGGCCGGAAGGAGCCGAACGCGTGGGGGCTCCACGATCTGCACGGCAACGTGTGGGAGTGGACCGAAACGGCGGATGGCGTGCTCCGCGTCTTCCGCGGCGGCTGCTGGATCAGCTTTACCTGGGACTGCGGGTCCTCCAACCGGGACGGGTCCTGGCCCGTCGACCGGAACGGCGGCCTCGGCTTCCGCCTTTGCGCCACGCAGCGCCCCGCCGCGGAAGAAACTCACGCAGAGAGCGCAGAGTTTGAATCCCACGCAGAGAACGCAGATAGCGCGGAGGTTGATTCTCACGCGGAGTCCGCGGAGGGCGCGGAGGATGAATCTCACGCAGAGAGCGCAGAGACCGCGGAGCCTTGACATCGTCCACAAACGCAAAGCCAATCAAACCCCGCCACGCTCCGCCACTTTTCCCTTTACCCTTTCAACTTTAAACTCCTTCAACCTCTTCAACCTTTTCAATCATTTCAACCTCTTCAACCCGATGAAACGCCTCGCCCTCCTCCTCCCCCTCCTCGCCCTCGCCACCGCGCCGGCGCGCGCCGAAGACCCCGCCACGAACGCCGAAACCGAGGATCGCTATCCTCCGATCGTTCCCGTCCTCGCGGTCGGCATCTTTCCACCCGTGCAGATCGGTTCGGAGGATGCGTCCGTGCTGGGCGTCCGCCTCTCGCTTCCCTACGCGAAGCACGCGGGCGTGATCGGCATCGACGCGGGCGTCGTGAACGATGCCGGCTATCTTGCCGGCGTCCAGATCGGCCTCGTCAATCTCGCGGAAGAATTCCACGGCTTGCAGCTCGGCGTTTTCAATTATTCGGAGGGCGATGTCCTCGGCGGCGCGCAAATCGGACTGTTCAACAAGTGCGATCACGGTGTGTACGGATTGCAAGCCGGTCTCATCAACTTTTGCAACAGGCTTGAAGGCGTTCAGATCGGGCTGATCAACACCGCCGAACGCCTTGAAGGATTCCAACTCGGCTTGATCAACATGACAAGTTCGCTTTACGGCGTCCAACTTGGCGCCGCGAACATGGAGATGTGCGAAGACTGCATCGCACTTCCGTTTTTGAACGTCAGGTTCTGACCCGCACCCCGCCACGCCGCATTCATCATTCAGCATTCATCATTCAGCATTGACCCCGCCCCCGCCCGCAATGAAACGCAAAAGCCTCGCGCACGTTCTCTTCGTCCTCGTCCGCGTCTGCGCGACGGCGGCGGTCCTCTGCTGCGGAAACGTCCTTCTCGGCCGTCTGTTCGAATGGACGCCGTTCGGAATTCCGATTTGGAACTTCGCCTCCGCCTGCGCGGCTTGCCTGGCCGCGCTCTTCGCGTTCGTGGTCCTGATGGAGGTTCTCTGGGGCCGGAACGGAAGTCGCGTCACCTGCGTGTTCTGCGGGGCGGTGCCCCTGCTGCTCGTCGCCGAGCCGTTCATCGCCGCCGCGGGCCTCTGCGACCAGCAAGCCGAATGGACCGGCGCCGCGGTCGGGCTTTTCGCCCTCCCCGCGTTCGTCGTCCTTTTCCGGAAGGCAGGAACGCTCGTTCCCGGACGGTTCCGCCGCCCGGCGCCGGCCGACGCGACGAAACCCGCGCTCTGGGCGTTGTTTCTTGTCTGCCTGCTTCTCCCGGCGTTTCCGTCGCCGGTTTTGGGTCTGGTTTTCCGGACGCTCCACGGTCTGGACGTCTACGACACCGGAAACGTGATGGAGGCCCGCGGCGGGCCCTGGCCGTTCTTCGCGATGCGCGATGCGACCTTCGTCCTCATCCCCGCGTTCGCGGTTCTTTTCGCGTTCGCGGTCCGCCGGGTCCGGCCGCGGACGGCAGTCGCCATCGCTCTGGCGCTCGGGCTTTTCGGTTGCGGACTCCGGCAATGCTACGTTCCCGAGTTCGAATTCTGGCGGCTGTCGCTTGAACTCGACCGGACGTTCTGGATCCGGACCGACCACCGGCCGGAGTTTTCTCGCAACGCGTTTCTTCGGCTGCCGCCCGGTTCGACACGCGACGAAGTCCGCGCGGCGATCGGCGACGGCTATTCCGGCGTCCTCGGCTTCGGTCCCTGCCCCACGTGGGAGTCGGTCCTCAAATACGGCGGCGAACCGCCGGACCGCGCGCGCTCCTGGCAGATGACGCGATACGGCAATTCCGAATCCTACTGGCGTTGCTGGGTCTCGTTCGACGAAGCCGGCCGCCTGGACGAAAAATACATCGGATGGTGGTGGGACTGACACCCCCCCACGCCGTGCAAGGGCGCCCAAGCCGCCACCAACCACTAACCACTAACCACTAACCACGAAAATGACTCCCATCCCCCTCCTCGCGCTCGCGCTTGCGCTCGTCGGCGCGGTCTGCCTCGTGCTCCTGATCTGGAACCGCCGCTGGCTCGAACTGGCCATCGTCCTGCTCGCCGGCTGCGCGCTGGCCCTCTACCTCGGACACGGCCGGCGCGGCCCGGACCGAATCGGGACGCTCGTCGCGGAAGTCGTCAACGCGGACCGGTCCATCTCGCTCCACGTCCAGGTGGAACCGGGAACGCCCGTCTGGTGCTCCTCTGTGTTTTCGGTGGAATCCGCCCCCGTCGGCGAACCGGCGAGGGACTCGGCGGACTGGCGCGTCGACCTGTACCCGACGGAGCGTTCCGACGCGAAGCCGCTGGACGCCGATGCCGCCGGCAAGGCGGTCGTCACGCTGCCCGCGCCCCTGGTCGAGTCTGCGCCGAACCGCGCGGTGCACGTCTGGTTCAACGGAACCGACAACGGGACGACGCGGTTGGAACCGCCCGCGGAATCTGAACCCCACGCAGAGAGCGCAGAGCCCCGTCCCGGCGAAGCCGACCCCCTCCATGAGGGGGCTGCCGAGCGAAGCGAGGCTGGGGGAGTCTCCCACGCGGAGGGCGCGGAGTTACTTCCCGAACAGGTCGGCGTGGGTTCCCGTCCGGACGAGGGCGAGGACAAGCACGTCGTTGCCGCCGCCGCCGGCTGCGC
>CADBEF010000105.1 GCA_902793555.1 uncultured bacterium
GGTGCCGTCGGCCGCGAGGAGCCGCAGCGGCGCGCCGGCGGCGGCGCCGGCGCGGAGGCGCACCTGGGTGCGGACGGGCGACGGGCGCGGCGTGTGCGGCGCGAGGAGGCGGACGGGGTTCGTGAGCGCGCAGTGCTTCGTCTCCTGCTGGCGCTTCGCGGCGTAGTCGCCGTCGTGCTCGCCGAAGGCGCGCGCGACGAGCCAGCCGCCGCTGGCGTCGCCCTCGACGTCGAACTCGACCGTGCCGCCGGGGAAGTTCTCGGCGCAGGCGAGGACGGCGCCGCCGGGGCCGAGCAGCTCGACGCGCGAGAGGACGGACTCTCCGGGCGCGGGCCAGGCGACGACGCGGGCGCGATGCGCGGCGCCGGCGCCGGAGGGGATCTCCGAGCCCTGCGGGGCGCCGTCGACCTCGAGCGTGAGGTAGGGGCCGCTCGACATCGAGTGGCGCGCGGCGCGGAAGGCGGCGAGCATCCCCTCCATCGTCGGCGCGCGGTCGGGGCCGGGGATGCAGCTGAAGAGCGCGGAGCCCTTGCCGTCGGGGCCGGTGCCGGGGCAGAGGTCGAGCTCGGAGAAGCCCGGGGCGCGCCAGCCGCGGTCCAGCAGCTCGAACCACAGCGCCTGGTAGTCGCGGTGGTAGGGGTCGTAGCCCTGGACGGTGAGGCCGTCGAGGAAGCCGTCGGCGTAGAGGTTCGGCGGCATCGCGGCGGCGATGTTGGTCGTGAAGAAGTCCTTGTACCACCACCAGCTCGTGGGGTGGGCCCAGACGGAGATCGCGCCGGCGGCGCGCTGGCGCGCGACGATCTCGGAGTAGGTCCGGCGGTAGTGCGCGCCGCGCGGGTCGAGCGGATTCGGGTCCTCGACCGGATCGAGGTCGCAGTAGGAGACGCGGCGGTCCTGGTCGTAGTCGTGCCACGCGGGGACCTGCAGCCGGAACCCGACGTGCCACATGTGGCCGTAGCGCTGCTTGGGCGTCTCGTTGTCGAGGTAGTGCAGGACCTCGCCCGCGGAGGCCTCGTTCGCGGCGCGGACGGCGCCCTCGACGTCCGCGCGGCCGAGCGCCTCCTCGCGCTCGGCGTCGGAGAGGAGGCCGGCGAAGTAGCGGTCGCGCTCTTCGCGCTCCCAGTGGCCGTAGACGCGCGCGTTGGCGGCGGTCCAGGGCGAGCCCATGCCGATCGCGCGGACGCCGGTGCGCTTCTCCCAGGCGCGGAGCTGGGCGGTCGACTCCTCCTGGGAGATCTTCTGGGAGCGGACCATGTGGGAGTGCGAGGCGACCTTCGCCCACGTGGGGCGCGGCGCACCGGGCGCGGCGCGGACGGTACGGACGGACGTTGTCTTCATGCGGCGGATGATACCACAACGGGGCGGAACGGTTCAACCGCCCTCCGGCGCGTGCGGCCCCGCGTTTTTCCGCTGGACTTGCACGGACGATTCGCCTATACTTGCCGCCCATCCGAACCAACCGCGCCCGCGCGGCCGAAGCCGCCCCGCGCCACCACGAAAACACAACCACCAAGGAGCGTCCCGACATGGGTTCCATCAAGAAGAAGCGCCGCGCCAAGATGTCCAAGCACAAGCACGACAAGCGCATCAAGCTTGAGCGTCACAAGACCAAGTAGGCGCCGGCGCGCGATGGGCTCCCCCCGCCGCCCCCGTCCGGCGTGGCTCCCGCTCCTGTTCGCCTTCGCCCTGTCCGCCGCCGCGGCGGACCCGGCGGAAACCGGCAGACTCGAAGACGCGGACGAAACGCTCGCAGAGGCCTTGGCGCACGCCGCCCAAGGCCTCTCGCTTTCTTCGTCCCGGCAGACGGACGCCGACGCGCGCGCCGCGTTCGGGGAGGCGCTCCGTCTCGATCCGTTTTCCCGCGCGCCCTACCGGCTGCTCCTGCGGCGCCTCGCCGGCCCGGGCCACGACAAAGAGCGCGCGGCGCTCCGGGCCCGGGAAGCGCGCGCGTTCGGGACGCGCGCCGACTGGCGCAAGGCGCTTTCCGCGGCCGTCCTCGCGGAGGACGTCCCGCTCGTGCGCGAAGCGGTCGCCGCGCTCGTTTCCGGCGTCCGCCCGGGCAACGCCACGCGCGATTCGGCGGCCGACCTCGGCGCCGCGGCGCTCGCGCTCTGCCGCGTCGGGGAAGGCGACGACGCGGTCCACCCCTTCCGCCGCTATCTCGCGCTTGCCGGGAAACCCGCCCTCGTGCCGGTCCCCGAGGCGCTCTCCACGTTCGTCGAATCCTTCCGCGGACTCGCCCGCGCGCCGGCCGCGTCCGGCGCGGAACGCGTCCGCCGGCTGGAGGCGCTCCTGCGGCTCTTCCGCGACGCCCCCCTGCCGTGCACGCCGCAACAGCGCGCGGACGCACTCGCGGCCGCCGCCGGCGTGCTGGCCCCGTCGGACGACCCCGCCGCGCGCGCCCTCTTCCGGCAAATGGCGCTGGAGTCGCTCCGGCTCGCCCCCGCCAACGCGGCGGGCGCCCTCTTCGTCGCGCTCTCCGCCGCGGACGACGGCGAACCGGACCGGAAGGACGACGCGCCCCCGCCCCCCCTCGAGGAGACGTTCGCGAAGATCGACGCGTTCGCGGCGCGCCCCGAAGCCGCCGGCCTCGGCTATTCCTTCGCCCTCGCCCGCTCGCTCGCCGCACGGTTCCGCCGCGACGGCCCGGTCCCCGCGGCCGCCACGAACGCGCTCGCCGAAGCCGAGGCCGCCTGGGCCGCCGAACGTCCGGGCGAACCGCTCCCCGACGGACACGCGGCGTTCCGCCTCGAGCTCTTCCTCGACCTCGGCCTCGGCGCCGAGGCGCTCGAAGGCGCCCTCCGGGATCTCCCGGACGACCTGCGCGGCCTCGACCCTTCGTTCGCCAACAACCTCGCCTACACGCTCGCCTGCGAGGGCGGCGACCTGGACCTGGCGCTGCGCCTCGCGGACCGTTCGCTTGCGCACGATCCGGAGAGTCCCGAGACGCTCGACACGCTCGGCTGGATTTTCCACCTGCGCGGAGACGACGAGGAGGCGCTCGAAATGCTCCTGCGCTCGATGAAGCGGCTCGACGCCGAGGACCGCGAAAGCGCCGAGGTCTTCGACCACGTCGGCGACGTCCTCGACGCCCTCGGGCGCGGCACGGAGGCGCTCGCCGCCTGGACGCAGGCCTGCCGCCTCGACCCGACCGGCGAACGCCGCGAAAAGCTCCGCTCCCGCGGCCTCGACCCGGAGGCGCTCCGATGAGCGCCGTCCACCAGCTCCTCGCCGGCTGCCGGCGCGGCGACGCGATCGGCGCCGAAGCCGACGCGATCGCGGCGCTGTGCGGCGCCCACGGCTTGGCCGCGCGCCTCTGGTGCCCGCGCGAAAACACCGCGCCCGAGGAGCTCGGCCGCTGCGGCGACGTGCGCGCGCTGCCCGCCGCGGTCCGCCCGGACGACGTCGCGCTCCTCCACCTCTCGATCGGCAGCCCCGCCAACGAGGTCTTCCGCTCCCTGCCCTGCCGCCGCGTCGTGCTCTACCACAACGTGACGCCCCCGCGCTTCTACGCGCGGACGAACCCCGCCACGGCGGAGGTCCTCGAAGAGGGCCTGCGCCAGGTCCGCTCCCTCGCGGGCGCCGCGCACGCCAACTGGGCGGTGAGCCGCTTCAACGCGGACGAACTGCTCGCGCTCGGCTGGAAGGACGTCCGCGTCTTCCCGCTGCTCGTGCCCGAGGGGTTCGCGCGCGGCCCGGTCGACCCGGGGGTCCGCGCGCGTCTCTCCGACCCGCCGGCGGACAACCTGCTCTTCGTCGGCCGCCTCGCTCCGAACAAGCGCCACGACCGCCTCCTGCGGATCTTCCGCGCCTACCAGCGCGCGAACCCCGCGAGCCGCCTCGTCCTGGCCGGCCGCACCGCCGGCGCGGAGTCCTACCTCGCGCTACTGCTCGGCATGGAGCGCGCGCTCGCGCTGCGCGGCGTCTGGTTCACGGACTACCTGCGCGCGGACGAACTGGCCGCCTGCTACGCGACCGCCTCCGCGTTCGTCTGCGCGAGCGACCACGAGGGCTTCTGCGCGCCGCTGATGGAGGCGATGGCCTGGCGCGTTCCCGTTTTCGCCGCGGCGTCCGCGGCCGTCCCCGAAACGCTCGACGGCGCGGGCGTCCTCTTCGCCCCGGACGCCCCGCCCGAGACCGTCGCCGAAACGGTCGCCCGCGTCCTGCACGACCCCGCGCTCAAGGAGGCCGTCCTGCGGAAACAGGACGCGCGCCTCGCCCGCTTCCACGCCCGCGACGCGTGGGCCGAACTCAAGGAGGTCCTCTTCGGATGAGCGCCGCCGTCCACCAGCTCGTCGCCGGTTTCCGCCGCGGCGACGCGATCAGCGACGAGGCGGAACGCATCGCCGCGCTCTGCGCCGGGCACGGCGTCGAATCGCGCATCTGGTGCCCCCGCCACGCCGTCGCCCGCTCCGACCGCGGCCGCACGCGCGACGTCGAGGATCTGCCGGCCGCCGCGCGCCCGGGCGACGTCGCGCTGCTGCACCTCTCGATCGGCAGCCGCTCCAACGAGATCTTCGCCGCCCTGCCCTGCCGGCGCGCCGTCCTCTACCACAACGTCACCCCGCCCCGCTTCTACGAGCGCCTCGACCCCGCCACGGCGGGCGTCCTGCAGCGCGGCCTCGACGCCGTCCGCCGCCTCGCCGGCTGCGGCGCGGACGCCTGGGCCGACAGCGCGTTCAACGCGTCCGAGCTGCGCGCGATGGGCTGGCGCGACCCGAAGGTCTTCCCGCTGCTCGTCGACGACCGCTTCGGCGAGGGCGCCGTCGATCCCGCGATGCGCGCGAAGCTCTCCGACCCGCCGCGGACCAACCTGCTTTTCGTCGGGCGCCTCGCCCCCAACAAGCGCCACGACCGCCTGCTCAAGGTCGTCCGCGCCTACCGCCGTTCGGTCGATCCGGGCGCGCGCCTCGTCGTCGCCGGCGGCGACGACGGCCGCGCCGTCTACCGCACCCTCCTGCGCGGCACCGCCAACACGCTCATGCTCGGCGACGGCGTCCTCTTCGCCGGCTTCCTCGAGCCGGCGGAACTCGCCGCCTGCTACGCGACCGCTTCCGCGTTCGTGTGCCTGAGCGACCACGAGGGATTCTGCGCGCCGCTGCTGGAGGCGATGGCCTGGCGCGTCCCCGTCTTCGCCGCCGCCGCGGGCGCCGTCCCCGAAACGCTCGACGGCGCGGGCGTTCTCTTCGACCCCGGCGCCGACGAGGCGACGATCGCCGAAACGATCGGCCGCGTCCTGCGCGACCCCGCGCTCCTCGGGGCCGTCCTGAAGAAGCAGGACGCACGCCTCGCCCGCTTCCGCGCCCGCGACCCGTGGGCTGAACTGCGCACGATGCTCGGACTGCCCCGATGAAGATCCGAATCCCCTCCGGCGCCTCCTTCTGCGAGGCCGACGTCCCCGACGAGAACCTGATCGGCGTCTTCTCGCCCGCCCTGCCCCCGCCGGCCCCCGACCCGCTCGTGGAAACCGACCGCGCGCTCGACGCGCCGTCCGGCTCGCCGCGCCTCGAAGAGCTCGCCGCCGGCGCGAAGACGGCGACGGTCCTCTGCAGCGACCACACGCGCCCCGTCCCGAGCCGCGTCCTGGTCCCCGCCCTGCTGCGCCGCCTGCGCCTCGGCAACCCGGACATCCGCGTCACGCTCCTCGTCGGCACCGGCTGCCACCGCGCGAGCACGCCCGACGAGCTGAAGGCCAAGTTCGGTCCGGACGTCGTGCTGCGCGAGACGATCGCCATGCACGACGCGACGGACGACGCGGCGATGGCGGACCTGGGGCGACTGCCCGGCGGCGGCGTCCTCAAGGTGAACCGCCTCGCGGTCGAGACCGACCTGCTCCTCGCCGAGGGGTTCGTCGAGCCCCACTTTTTCGCGGGCTTCTCCGGCGGGCGCAAGAGCGTGCTGCCGGGCGTCGCTTCCCGCGAGACCGTCCTCGCGAACCACTGCGGCGCGTTCATCGCCGACCCCCGCGCGCGGCTCGGCGTGCTCGAAGGCAACCCCGTGCACCGCGACATGGTCGCCGCCGCGCGCGCCGCGCGCCTCGCGTTCGTCCTCAACGTCGCGATCGACCCGCGCAAGCGCATCGTCCGCGCGTTCGCCGGCGGCTTCGAGGCGGCGCACGCCGAGGCCGTCGCGTTCCTGCGCAAGCACGTCGGCGTGCGGGTCCCGGAGCCGGCCGACGTCTGCGTGACCGGCAACGGCGGCGCGCCGCTCGACCAGAACGTCTACCAGTGCGTCAAATGCATGGCCGCCGCCGAACCCGTCACGCGCGAGGGCGGCTGCATCGTCGTCTGCGCCGGGTGCGCGGACGGCCACGGCGGCGAGCACTTCTTCCGCATGCTCCGCGACATTCCGCCCGCGGAGATGCTCGCGCGCTTCGCGGCCGTCCCCGCGGAGAAGACCGAACCGGACCAGTGGCAGGCGCAGATCCTCGCGCGGATCGCGCTCTCGCGCAGCGTCGTGTTCGTCTCGCCGGAGAAGAACCACGAAATGCTCCGCGCCATGCGCTTCCGCGCCGCCGCGACGCTGGACGAGGGCCTCGCCCTCGCCCGCACGCTCTGCGGCCGCGGCGACGCCGCGCGCGTCGCCGTCCTGCCGGACGGCGTTTCGGTCGTCCCCGCCTAGCGGCGGCGGCCCGCCGGCGGCGGCAACGCCGCGCGGCCGGCCGTCCGGCCGCGCTCGTCCACGAAGCGGACGGACACCGCGCCGTCCGCGCGGACGGCGACCGCGCCGCAGGTGTACGTCCCCTTGCCCTTGTCGACGAGCGAGGAACAGACGACCGGGCACGGCGCGCCGTAGTCGTCGTGCGCGCCGCCCGGCGGCTCGAGCCAGCACTCGTGCAGATGCCCCGTGACCATCGCCTGCGGACGCAGCTCCGCGACCATCCGGCACCAGCGGCGCCAGCGCGGACCCTCGATGTCGAAGGGCGGCCGGATGCGGTGCGAAAAGGGGTTGTGGCAGACGACGACGCGCCACTTCGCGCCCCGCGGCGGGCCGCGCCGGACGACGCCGCGGAGCCACGCCTCCTCCTCCTCGCGGAACGCCTCGCAGCAGACCGTGTGGCCGTATTCGGGGCAGCCGTCGACCTTGTCCTCGCCCGTGTCGAGCGCGAGCCCCCAGACGGGCCCGGCGCGGAACTCGTAGTAGGAGCGTCCGCCGTCCGTCGGCGTCAGCTCCGCGTACTGCTCCGCGAAGACGCCGCGAAGGTCGTGGTTTCCGCGCGCGAAGACGCACGGCCACGCCCCGCCCGTGACGCGGCCGGAGATCAGGTGCGGCACGGCCATGCGTTCGGCGCTGCCGCAGTCCTCGGGGATGTCGCCGTTCAGGAGCAGCAGGTCCGGCGCGGGCTTCAGGCCGGCGGCCGCGGAGACCGCGCCGTCCACGAAGCTGTGCGTGTCCGCGACGTTGAGCAGGCGCAGGACGCCGCCGCGCGGCGAGACGGGGCGGAACCGCGCGACGTCGAAGCGCTGCACCTCGCCCGTCTGCGAGTAGTACGCCTTGCGCTCGACGAGCGGCCGGAGGAAGACGGAATACGCGCGCGTCCGGTCGAGGTCGCGCTGCGGGAGCGACGCCATGTGGACGGGGCGGCCGGAACGCAGGATCCCGTTGGCGTGGTCGAAGTGCGCGCGTCCGGCGCACTCGACCCACATCGTGCACTCGCCCGCGACGGGCACGCAGATCCGGTATTCGTCGCCGACGGCGTAGACCGACGGCGGCGCGGCGAAAAGGGGAGGAAGGCTGTCCATGCCGGCCGATTCTACCACAATCCGAGCCCCCCGCGCCAGAGCCGGCGGACGCTCGAATTTCCGCTTGATTTCGCGCCGCGCATTTGCTAGTCTTCCGGCCCGTCCACCCCACGTGGCGAGGTAGCTCAGTTGGTAGAGCTCCGGAATCATAATCCGTTGGTCGTGGGTTCGAGTCCCTCCCTCGCCACCATTTTTCCGCCCCCATCGTCTATCGGTTAGGACACATGGTTTTCATCCATGGAAGAGGAGTTCGACTCTCCTTGGGGGTGCCACTGCGTACCGATCCGAACCGCGGCCATGGAAATGCATCTTGAAGGAGGGCGGCAGGTCGCCGCCCTTTCGATCGCGGGGAGCGACAGCGGCGGAAACGCGGGCCTCCAGGCCGACGTCCGGGCGTTCCACACGTTCGGGCTCCACGCGTGCACCGCCGTCGCCGCGCTCACCGCGCAGAACCCCGCCGGCGTCTACGCCGTCGAAATCCCGCCGCCGGAGTTCGTCGTCGCCCAGCTCGACGCGATCCTGCCCGCCTACGCGGTCGGCGCGCTCAAGACCGGCATGCTCGCCACGGCGCCCGTCATCGAGGCCGTCGCGGCGCGCCTCGCGCGCGAGCCGTCGGTCCCGAAGGTCGTCGATCCCGTCATGGTCGCGACGAGCGGCGCGAAACTGATCGCGGACGACGCGGTCGCGGCCCTGCGCGACCGCCTGCTGCCGCTCGCCGCGCTCGTCACGCCGAACCTCCCGGAGGCCGAGGTCCTCGCGGGCCTGGAGATCCGCGACCGCGCCGGCATGGCCGAGGCCGCGCGCCGCATCCGCGACCGCGCCGGGTGCGCCGTCCTCGTGAAGGGCGGCCACCGCGCCGGCGCCGAGGCGGAGGACTTCCTGCTCGCGCCGGAGGGGGCGTTCCGGCTCTCCTCGCCCGCGATCGCGAACCCCGCGTCCACGCACGGGACGGGCTGCTCGCTCTCCGCCGCGATCGCCGCGGCGCTCGCGACCGGCCTGCCGCTGCCGGAAGCCGTCGCCGCCGGCAAGGCCTACGTCTACGAGGCGATCCGCACGAGCCTGCGCGTCGGCCCGGCCGCGACGGTCCTCGGCATGCCCGACCCGGCGCTGCTCCGCGACCATCCCGACGTGATGATCGAACGCGCGTAGCGCCCCCGGCCGTGCGGATCGTCCTCCGGATCATGGGCTGCCGCCTGAACCACGCCGAGGGCGCCGCGATCCGCGCGGCGCTCGAGGAGGCGGGGCACGCGGTCGAGGTCGGGGGAGACCCCGCCGGCGCGGACGCGTTCGTGCTGCACACGTGCGCCGTCACGGCCGCCGCGCAGACGGAGGCGATGCGCCACCTGCGCGCCGCGCGGCGCTCGGGCGCGGCGCACGTCGTCGTCTCCGGCTGCACCGCGAACGTCGCGGACGCCGCCGCGCTGCGCGAGGCGG
>CADBEF010000106.1 GCA_902793555.1 uncultured bacterium
CACGGACCAGAACCGCGCGCTGCTCACGAACCCGGACGGCTCGCTCACCGCGCGCGGCAACAAGATCATGTCGCTCACGCCGATGGGCCGCTTCGGCGATCCGGAAGACCTCGTCGGCGCCGTGCTCTGGCTGCTCGACGACAAGGCCGCCGGCTTCGTGACCGGCGTCGTCCTGCCGATCGACGGCGGTTTCAACGCCTTCTCCGGCGTCTAGGCCCGCGGCGGACGCCCGATTCCCCCATGCGCGCGGCCCCGGCCGCGCGCATGTTCTTTTCCCTTGCGGCGCGCGGGCGCGTGTGGTATCCTATCGGGGCATATCCGCGCAACACGACAATGCTCGAGACACACCCCATGAAAACGAAGATTCCGTCGATCCTCGCCGCGTTCCTCGCGGCCGCCACCCTGTCCTTCGCCCAGGAGCCCGCCCCCGCGGACGCCGCGCCCGAGGCCCCCGCCGAGGCAGCCCCGTCCGCCGCCGAGGCCCCCGCCGCCGAAGCCGCCGCCGGCGAGGCCGCCGTTGCGGCCGAAACCTTCGCCCCGATCCGCCGCGGGCGCCGTCCGAGCGAAATGCTGCTCGGGGGCGAAGGCGACCCCGTCGAGTCGGACGTCGCGGCGACCGAACAGGCCTCCGCCAACTGGCTCGACCGGCTCACGAAGATCGTCGACAAGGCCGACGGCTGGGTCTGGGGGCCGACGCTCATCGGCGCCATCCTCGTCACCGGCATCCTTCTCACGGCCGTCCTGCGCCTCGTCCACCTCTTCAACCTCCGGCGCGCGTTCCGCTACACGTTCGTCACGGAGTCGGACGGGCACGGCGAGGTGACGAGCTTCGGCGCGCTCTGCACCGCGCTCTCCGCGACGATCGGCACCGGCAACATCGTCGGCGTCGCCACCGCGATCGGCACCGGCGGCCCCGGCGCGCTCTTCTGGATGGAGGTCGCCGCGTTCTTCGGCATGGCGACCAAGTTCGCCGAAGGCACGCTCGCCGTGAAGTTCCGCGAGGTCGCGCCCGACGGCAGCGTCCTCGGCGGACCGTTCTACTACATCGAGAAGGGCCTCGGCAAGGGCTGGAAGTGGCTCGCCGTGCTCTTCGCCGTGTTCGGCGTCGTCGCCGGCATCATGGGCATCGGCACGATCACGCAGATCCAGGGCATCACCTCGGCCTCGGACCGCTTCTTCAAGCTCTGCGTCTACGAGCCCGGGACGGTCGCCCCCGGCTTCACCCTCTTCGGGGCCCACTACTCGTGGGCGATCGCGGTCACGGGCCTCGTCGTGACCGCCGCCGCCGGCCTCGTCCTCATCGGCGGCCTCAAGCGCATCGCGCGCGTCTCGACGATCGTCGTTCCGTTCATGGCGATCTTCTACGTCGCCGTCTGCGCGTTCCTCCTCGTCGGCAACCTCTCCGAGGTCACCGCCGCGATCGAGCTGGTCGTCCGCCTGGCCTTCAACCCGCGCGCCGTCGCGGGCGGCGTCGCGGGCACGATCTTCATCGCGATCCAGAAGGGCGTTGCGCGCGGCATCTTCTCGAACGAGGCCGGCCTCGGCTCCGCGCCGATCGCCGCCGCCGCCGCGAAGACGAACGAGCCGGTGCGCCAGGGCCTGGTCTGCATGACCGGCACGTTCATCGACACGATCGTGATCTGCACGATGACGGGCCTCGCGATCGTCGTCACCGGCGCGTGGGACCCCGCCCTCAAGCTCGAGGGCGTCGACATCACGATCGAGGCGTTCCGCCAGGGCCTCGGCTTCCTGCCGCACGCGGACCTGATCGGGCCGCTCTTCCTCTCGGTCGCCCTCGCGTTCTTCGCCTTCACGACGATCCTCGGCTGGGACTACTACTCGGAGAAGTGCCTCGAATACCTCGTCGGCCGCAAGAACAAGGTCGCGCTCAAGGTCTACCGCGTGCTCTACGTGCTGGTGGTCTTCGTCGGGCCCTACCTCACGGTCTCCGTCGTCTGGGGCATCGCCGACACGTTCAACGGCCTCATGGCCTTCCCGAACCTGATCGCGCTCGTCCTGCTCTCGCCGACGGTCGCCCGCCTCACCCGCGACTACTTCCGCCGCCTGAAGGCCGGCGAGATCAAGGAATAGCCCCCGCCTAACCGATCGACCGCCAGACCGCTAGACCGAAAGACCGAAAGACCATGAAAAAACTCTCCGACCACGAATTCTGGTTCATCGTCGGCTCGCAGTTCCTCTACGGGCCCGAAGTTCTCGAAACCGTCGACGCCCGCGCCCGCGAGATGGCCGACAAGATGAACGCCTCCGGCCGCCTGCCGTGCAGGATCGTCTACAAGGTCACCGCCAAGACGCCCGAGGAGATCGAGCGCACGGTGCTGGACGCGAACCACGACCCGCGCTGCGCCGGCGTGATCACGTGGTGCCACACGTTCAGCCCGTCCAAGATGTGGCTCACCGGCCTGCAGATGCTGCAGAAGCCCTGGTGCCACCTCGCCACGCAGTACAACGTCGAGATCCCGGACACGGAGATCGACATGGACTTCATGAACCTCAACCAGGCCGCCCACGGCGACCGCGAGCACGGGTTCATCGGCGCGCGCCTCCGCAAGCCGCGCAAGATCATAGCCGGCCACTGGGCCGACCCGGCGGTCCAGGCGCGCCTCGGCGACTGGATGCGCGTCGCGCACGGCGTCGCGTTCTCCCGCGCGCTCAAGGTCATGCGCTTCGGCGACAACATGCGCGACGTGGCGGTCACCGAGGGCGACAAGGTCGAGGCCCAGCGCAAGCTCGGCTGGCACGTCGACACGTGGGCCGTCGGCGACCTCGTGAAGGAGATGGCCAAGGTGACCGAGGCGCAGGTCGACGCGCTCGTGGCGGAGTACACCGCCGCCTACGACGTCGCGACCGACAACCTCGCGGCGATCCGCTACCAGGCGCGCGAGGAGATCGCGATGAAAGCGATGCTCGACCGCGAGGGCTGCTCGGCGTTCTCGAACACGTTCCAGGACCTCTACGGCATGGAGCAGCTGCCCGGCCTCGCGAGCCAGCACCTGATGGCGCTGGGCTACGGCTACGGCGGCGAGGGCGACTGGAAGGTCTCCGCGATGACCGCGGTCATCAAGGCGATGGGCGAAGGCAAGACCGGCGGCACGGCGTTCATGGAGGACTACACGTACCACCTGGAGCCCGGCCGCGAGTATTCGCTCGGCGCGCACATGCTTGAGGTCTGCCCCTCGCTCGCCGCGGACAAGCCGCGCATCGAGACGCACCACCTCGGCATCGGCATGAACGAGAAGGACCCCGCCCGCCTCGTGTTCGAGGGCCGCGCCGGCAAGGCGCTCGTGGCGAGCCTCGTCGACATGGGCGGCCGCCTGCGCCTCATCGTCCAGGACATCGAGTGCGTGAAGCCCATCATGAAGATGCCGAACCTGCCGGTCGCGCGCGTCATGTGGCGCGCCCTGCCCGACCTGCAGACGGGCCTCGAGTGCTGGATCGCCGCCGGCGGCGCGCACCACACGACGCTCACGCACGACGTCACGGCCGAGCAGCTGCGCGACTGGGCGCGGATCATGGAGATCGAGTTCGTCCACATCGGCAAGGACACCACGGTCGAGGAGCTCGAGCACGACCTGTTCCTCTCGGACCTGGCCTGGAAGCTCCGCTCGTAGGAGGCGCGCCATGCTCGAAGAACTCAAGGAATCGGTGCTGCAGGCCAACCTCGAACTGCCGCGCCGCGGCCTCGTCGTATACACGTGGGGCAACGTCTCCGGCGTCGACCGCGAGCGCGGCCTGATGGTCATCAAGCCCAGCGGCGTGTCCTACGAGGCCATGAAGGCCTCCGACATGGTCGTCGTCTCGCTCGAGACGGGCGAAAAGGTCGAAGGCGCGCTCAACCCGTCCTCCGACACGCCCACGCACGTCGTGCTCTACCGCGAGTTCCCGGAGGCGGGCGGCATCGTGCACACGCACAGCCGCTGGGCGACGACGCTCGCGCAGGCGGGCCGCGACCTGCCGCCGCTCGGGACGACCCACGCGGACCACTTCTACGGCGCCGTGCCGTGCACGCGCGCCATGCGCCGCGAGGAGATCGAAGGCGTCCCCGGCCACTACGAATGGGAGACCGGCCACGTGATTGTCGAGGCGTTCCGCGAGCGCGGGATCGACCCGGCGTCCGTCCCCGCGGCGCTCGTCCGCAGCCACGGTCCGTTCACGTGGGGCAAAACGCCCGCCAAGGCCGTCGAGAACGCGGTCGTGCTCGAAGAGCTTGCCTTCATGGCGTGGCACGACCTCGCGCTCGACCCGGACCTCCCCGACATGCCGCGCGCGCTCCTCGACAAGCACTACCTGCGCAAGCACGGCGCCTCCGCCTACTACGGCCAGAAGTAGCATCGATTCCTCCAAACCCTTCCACTTTTCCACCCTTCAACCCCTCGACCCTTCGCCCTTGAAAACGATCGGCTTCGACAACGAAAAGTACCTCCGCGAGCAGACGGAGGAGATCCTCGCGCGGCAGCGCATGTTCGGCAGCAAGCTCTACCTGGAGTTCGGCGGCAAGCTCATGTGGGACTACCACGCCGCGCGCGTGCTGCCCGGCTACGACCCGAACGTGAAGCTGCGCCTGCTGCAGAAGCTCAAGGACCACGTCGACATCGTGCTGTGCATCTACGCCGGCGACATCGAGCGCAAGAAGATGCGCGCCGACTTCGGCATCTCCTACGACGCGGACGCGCTGCGCCTCATCGACGACCTGCGCGCGTGGGGCCTCTCCGTGCGCGCCGTCGTGATCACGCGCTTCGACGGCCAGCCCGCCGCGATCCAGTTCCGCAACAAGCTCGAGCGCCGCGGCGTGCGCGTCTACTGCCACCGCAGCACGCGCGGCTACCCGACCGACATCGACACCGTGGTGAGCGAGGAGGGCTACGGCGCCGCCGAATACGTCGAGACCGAGCGCCCGATCGTCGTCGTCACCGGCCCCGGCCCCGGCAGCGGCAAGCTCGCCACGTGCCTGACGCTCCTTTACCACGACTGCCGCGCCGGCCGCGCCGCCGGCTACGCGAAGTTCGAGACGTTCCCGATCTGGAACCTCCCGCTCAAGCACCCCGTGAACATCGCCTACGAGGCGGCCACGGCGGACCTCGCGGACGTGAACATGATCGACCCGTTCCACGCGGAGGCGCACGGCGTCGTCACGACGAACTACAACCGCGACGTGGCGGCGTTCCCGCTGCTGCGCGCGATCTGGGAGAAGATCACGCACGAGCCCTGCCCCTACAAGTCGCCGACCGACATGGGCGTGAACCGCTGCGGCTTCGGCATCGTGGACGACGCGGCGTGCCGCGCCGCCTCGGAGCAGGAGGTGATCCGCCGCTGGTTCCGCACCGTCGTGGAATACACGATGGGCGCCGCGGACAAGGCGCAGGTCGACCGCGTGAAGCTGCTCATGGACGGCATGGGCCTCAAGCCCGAGGACCGGCCGGTCGTGATTCCCGCGCGCGAAGCGGCCGAGGAGGGCAAGCGACTCGGCCGGGGCGACCACGGCATCTTCACCGGCGCCGCGATCGAGCTGCCGGACGGCACGGTCGTGACCGGCAAGAACTCCGCCACGATGCACGCCGCCTCGAGCGTCGTCCTCAACGCGGCCAAGAAGCTCGCCGGCCTCCCCGACAAGCTCCACCTGCTCCCGCCGGACGTCCTCGGGCGCATCGTCGAGCTGCGGACGAACATCCTCCGCGACAAGGAGCACAGCCTGAACCTGGACGAGCTCCTCGTCGCGCTCGCCATGTCCGCCGGCGCGAACCCCGCCGCGAAGCTCGCGATGGAGTGCCTGCCGCAGCTGCGCGACTGCGAGATGCACCTCACGCACATCGTCGCGCCCGGCGACGAAAGCGGCCTGCGCCGCATCGGCCTGCGGACGACTTCCGACCCGGTCTTCCGTTCCTCCGCGCTGCTCGGCTAGCGCCGGCGCCGAAGCGCGCGCGTGGCGGGGTGCGATGGTCGCACCCCGCCACGCGCGTTTTTGCGCCGCGACCCGGCGGCCTTCCCGCTACGGGCGACCGTCCCCGGCGGGCTCCGGGGCGGGGAGCGGCTTGAGCACCTCGAGCGCGTCGGGATCGCGCGGAAGCGCGCCGCCCCAGGACATGTCGAAGAACGTCTCGGCCGAGAGCTGTTTCTTCTTCACGATCTGCATGCTGCCGCTCTTGCGGACGATGACGACGGGCCCCTCGTCCCGCAGCTGTCCGCCCCAGTCGACGTCTTCGCCGCGGAGCATGGCGTCCGTCACCTCGAGGTTGTCGGTCCACAGGAACGGCATGGAATCGTCCTCCCCCGCGATGCCGGCGAGGCAGCACCACGGACCGTCGACATCGGACTTGCAGAGCGCGCAATCCTCCAGTTCGAGAAGATGGTCGAGATAGTCCGTCGAGGACGCCCACGCGCCCTTCGCCGGCCAGAGGCCGCCCGCCCCGGAAGCCTCGCGGTCCTTGTCGACCACGCGGATCGCGCTGACGACGGTGCGCCCCTTGTTCCCGAGAACCGTGGGACCGCCGTACGGGTAGGGCTCCCTCCCGATGACGATCCCCCCTCCCCAGGACAGGACCGCGAACGCGACCGCCCAGACGGCCGCCACGACGGCCAGCGCGGTCAGGATCAGATCGCCGAACTTCATTTCCTTCATGCCAGGTTCCTCCGTTGGAACGACCCATCCCTTTCTATCCGATTTCCCGCTCTGTGTCAAACGGATTGTGCGCCATTGTTCACAAATCCCAATTGTTCACAAATGACAAAGCCAAATGCCAGTTTCACACGAAAATCAACTACGGTCGGAATCCAATGTTTTCAATGGGTTCCGGAGCGGCCCCACATTCGGGAACAGCATCTCGAGAGCCGACGCCGCCGGCCGCCGCAGGAGCGCCGGCGCCAACGGGCTTGCGCGAGCGGGGCGGGGCGCGTATAATCGCGTCCCGTTCGCAAGCACCGCACCCGCCGACATGACGAACCGAACGCGCGCGAGAATCCGGCTCTTCCGCCGGTCGTTCCGGACCGCCTCCCCCTACGAGGGGGCGGGCATGGCGCGGACGCTGCTCCTGTCGGTCCTCGTGGGCGTGCTCGCGGGGCTCGCGGCGATGGCGCTGAGCTCGCTGCTGCAGCTCTTCGACTGGCTGTTCCTCGGCCGCGTCGCGGGCGTCGTCCCGGGCGCCGCCGCGGGCGAGCCGGAGCCGTTCGACCTGCCCGCGATCGCGTGCGGCGTCCGCCTCTGGGCCGTCGCGCTGCTGCCCGCGCTCGGCGGCCTGGCGACGGGGCTCTTCGTCGACCGCACCGCGCCCGAGGCGGCCGGAGGCGGCACGGACGCGGCGATCGAGGCGTACCACTTCCGCGGCGGTCGCGTTCGCCCCGCGGTGATCCCCGTGAAGACGCTCGCCACGGCGGTCCTCATCGGCACCGGCGGCTCGGCCGGAGGCGAAGGCCCGATCTCGCAGATCGGCGCGGGCGTGGGCTCGATGGTGGCGGGGTGGTTCCGGCTGCCCGTCGCGCAGCGGCGCGTCCTCATGGCCGCCGGCACCGGCGCGGGCATGGGCGCGCTCTTCCACGCGCCGCTCGCCGGCGCGCTCTTCGCGGCGGAGATCCTGTACCGGGACCTGGACCTGGAGTACGAAGTGCTCGTCCCCGCGATCATCGCGTCCGTCACGAGCAGTTCGCTCTTCTCGTTCGTGTTCGGCTTCAAGCCGCTCTTCGACACGCCGGCGCTCGTCTACACGCAGCCGCGCAACCTGCTGCTCTACATCGCGCTCGCGGTCGTGCTCTCGCTCGGCGCGCGCTTCTACGTCTGGTCGCTCTACAAGGCGCAGGACCGCTTCGCGCGGCTCCGCGTTCCGCGCGCGCTGCGGCCCGCGCTCGGCGGCCTGCTCACGGGCCTCGTGGGCCTCGTCTTCCTCCGCGCGCTCGGCTCGGGCTACGGAACGATCCAGGAGGCGCTCCGCTTCGACTCGTCCTTCACGCTCTCCGCGCACGCCGCGGCGTTCTGGATGCTCGCGGGCGTGTTCTTCTTCAAGACGCTCGCGACCGCGTTCTCCGTCGGTTCCGGCGGCTCGGGCGGCGTGTTCGGCCCGGCGATCGTCGCGGGCGGCGCGCTCGGCGGCGCGGTCGGGATGCTTTTCGCGACGGCGCTGCCGTCGTGGCAGGTGCCCGTCGGCGCGTTCGTCCTCGTCGGCATGGCGTCGTTCTTCGGCTGCGCGGCCAAGACGCCCATCTCCTCGATCCTCATGGTCTCCGAGATGACCGGGAACTTCCGGCTGCTCGTCCCGGCGATGTGGGTCTGCATCCTCGCCTACCTGCTCTCGCGCACCGTCTCGCTCTACCGCTCGCAGCTGCCGAACCGGTTCGAGGCGCCCGTCCACCGCGGCTCGCTCGTGGCCGGGACGCTCGGCGCGCTCACGGTGCGCGACCTGCTGGCGGCGCGCCCGCGCGGCGAGGCGTTCGCGACCGTCACGCCCGGGACGCCCGTCGCGGCGCTCTTCGACCGCCCCGGCGGCGCGCGGCAGGACGTCTTCCCGGTCCTCGCGGCGGACGGCACGCTCGCGGGCGTCGTCTCGCGACGCGACGCGGAATCCTGCCTCGAAGGGGACCCGATCCTGCGCCAGACGCTCCTGGTCGAGGATCTCTCCGCCGCGAAGCACCCCGCCGTGCGCGAGGACGAGCCGCTGCGCTCGGTCCTCGCCAAGATGGACGCCGACGACGCCGAGGGCATCGTCGTCCTCTCCGCGACGGTCCCGCCGCGGCCCGTCGGCGTCGTCACCCACAACGACATCGCCGCGGCCTACCAGGCCGAGATCGCCACCGCGCGCTAGAGCGGCGCGCCGCCGCGCGGCCAGGCGTCGAAGTATCGGAGAAGGACCAACGCGCCGAGCGCCGCCGCGACGAGCGCCTGCGCGGCCCACAACCAACCGCCGGAACGCCGGGCGCACGGACGACCGGACGCGGGCGGGGTTTCGTTCCACGAGGCCTCGCGGGAACGCGCGGCCGACCAGCGGGCGACGTTCAAGACGCCGAGCGCGACAAGCCCCGCAACGAACAGTGCGTCGAACAGCGTCTCCGAATCCATCGCCGGCTACGGCTGCGGCTCGGCCGGCGCGGGCTTTGGCTCCGCGGACGCGGGCTCCGCGGCCGGTGCGGATTCCGCGGGCGCCGGCGCGGCCGGTGCGGGCTCCTC
>CADBEF010000107.1 GCA_902793555.1 uncultured bacterium
TCGTCGATCAGAAAGCGCCTCCCCCCGATCCGGCTCACCACGTGGTAGAACCCTTCCCCCTCGGCTTTGACTCTCGGTCGTCTCATGGACCGGTACACTACCACGTCTTGCTTGCCGTTGCAAGCACTTTTTAAGGGGACAGACCCCTTTACTTTGCTTTTTAAGGGGACAGACCCCTTTACTTTGACCTTACTTTCTTAGTTGCCGGTTGCGCCACGACCTCACGTGTGTTAGGATTCCGGTTGTTGTCCGCGCGAACCGTGCCGGTTATGCCGGGCGATTGATTCCACACATGTCCCCCTCCCCTTCCAAGCCCGTCCGGTTCGAAGACCGCGTCGCCTGGTTCCAGCAGGCCCGTTTCGGTTTGTTCATGCACTGGGGCCTCTACGCGATGCCCGCCAAGTACGAGTGGATCCGCTCGACGGAGAAGATTCCCGACGCCGAATACCACCGCTACGCGGAGCGCTTCGACCCGGACAAGTTCGACCCGCGCGCCTGGGCCCGCCTCGCCCGCGAGGCCGGGATGAAGTACTTCGTCGTCACCACGAAGCACCACGACGGCTTCTGCCTCTGGGACACGAAGTTCACGAAGTGGAGCGCGCCGCACTCCGCCGCGCGCCGCGACCTGCTCCGCCCGATCGTCGACGCCTTCCGCGCCGAGGGGCTCCGCGTCGGCCTCTACTACTCGCTCCAGGACTGGGACCACCCGCAGTACCCGATCGACATCCACCACCCGTTGCGCGACCGCGAGGACGCGACGGAGCTGAACAAGCGGCGCGACGTCCGCAAGTACGCCAGGTTCATGCGCGACCAGGTGACGGAGCTCCTGACGCAATACGGCCCGATCGACATCCTCTGGTTCGACTTCTCCTACCCGAAGTCGACCTACAAGGGCTTCCCCGGCAAGGGGCGCGACGCGTGGGAGAGCCGGAAGCTGCTCGACCTCGTGCACGAGCTCTCGCCCGACACGCTCGTGAACGACCGCCTCGACCTGCCGGGCGAGGGCGACTTCATGACCGTCGAGCAGAAGCAGCTCGACGAAGCGCCGCGCGGCGGCCCGCAGGCGATCTCCGGCAGCTGCCTCGCGCGCTGCTGGGAGAACTGCCACACCTTCTCCGGCGCGTGGAGCTACAACCGCGACGAGTCGTCGTGGAAGTCGCCGAAGCTCTGCCTGCAGCTCCTCATCCAGGCCGTCGCACGCGGCGGCAACTACATCCTCAACGTCGGCCCGACGGCCCGCGGCGAGTTCGACCCGCGCGCGACCGACCGCCTCCGCGCCTACGCGGACTGGATGAAGTACAACGCCCGCTCGATCCACGGATGCGGCGCCGCGCCCGAGGCGTTCCCCGAGCCGGCCAAGTGCCTCTACACCTACAACGCGAGGACGAACCGGCTCTACCTGCACATCCTCGACTGGCCCTACGTGACGCTTCGCTGCCCGAACCTCGGCCATCGCGTCGCCTACGCGCAGTTCCTGCACGACGGCTCGGAGGTGCGCTTCAGCGAGAACGGCCCCGGCGAGCAGACCGACCCGACGTCGCCCCCCGGCGGCCTCACCTTCTACCTCCCGGACGTCCAGCCGGGAAACATCCTCGTCCCGACGATCGAGATCTTCCTGAAGTAGCGCGTCCCCCGGAACGCGGCCGGGGGTTTCCAAGCGGGGGCCGTTGTGCTAGAATGGCGCGCCAACCGGCGGGACGCGACGTCCCGGACATCCCCCTTTTCCCATGGACCTTCCCAAGATTCTCGAAGCGGCGAAGACGCGGCGCATCCTCGTGGTCGGCGACGTCATGCTCGACAAATACGTCTGGGGCGACGCGTCATGCTCGACAAATACGTCTGGGGCGACGCGTCGCGCCTGTCGCCCGAGGCGCCCGTGCCGGTCGTCCGCGTGGACCGCGAAACCGCCGTCGCGGGCGGCGCGGCGAACGTCGCGGCCAATCTCGCCGCGCTCGGCGCGCGCGCGGAGCTGTTCGGGCGCGTCGGCGAGGACGCGGACGGTCGCCGCCTGCGCGCGCTGCTCGACGGCGCGCGCGTGGAGCTGCTGCCCGAGGCCGTCTCCTCGGCGGTCCCGACCATCGTGAAGACTCGCGTCGTCTGCCGCCGCCAGCAGGTGTGCCGCCTCGACCAGGAGGCCGAGCCCGGCGCCTACGCGCTCTCGGAGGCGGACCTCGCGGCCCTCGCGCCCGCCGCGGCGCGCGCCGACGCGATCCTGCTCTCCGACTACGCCAAGGGGATGCTCACGCCCGAGTCCGTCCGCGCGATCCTCGCGCTGCCCGGCCGCGCGGACATCGTCGCGCTCGACCCCAAGCCGCGCCCCGGCGTCGACTACTCCGGCGTCACGCTCATGACGCCCAACCGCGCCGAGGCGCTGCGCCTGGCGGGGCTCGACGACGCCCCCGGCCCGTTCCCCGCGGAGGCCGTCTGCGCCGCGATCCACGAGCGCTTCGCGCCGAAGCACCTCGTCGTGACGCTCGGCCCCGACGGCATGCTCCTCTCCGAGGGCGGCCGCCCGGTCGAGCGCATCCCGACGTTCGCGCGCGAGGTGTTCGACGTCTCCGGCGCCGGCGACACCGTCGTGGCCGCGCTCACCCTCGCACTCGCCGCGGGCTTCCCGCTCGCGGACGCCGCCCGCTTCGCCAACACCGCCGCCGGCGTCGTCGTCGGCAAGCTCGGCACCGCGACCGCGACGCCGGACGAACTCCGCGCCTACGCAGCCTCCGTCAAGAAATGAAACCGATCCCCGAAATCCTCGCCGACAACGCGCGGCTCTACCCGAACGAGACCGCCCTCGTCGAAATCAACCCCCAGGAGCTCGAAGCCCACCACACGACGTGGAAGGAATACTCCCTCGTCGAGGCCGGCCCGCTCGACGCCTTCCGCTCCGAGATCACGTGGTCGCAGTTCGAGGAGAAGGCGAACCGCTTCGCCAACCTCCTGCTCTCGCGCGGCGTGAAGAAGGGCGACAAGGTCGCGATCCTCCTCATGAACTGCCTCGAGTGGCTCCCGATCTACTTCGGGGCGCTACGGACGGGCGCGCTCGCGGTCCCGCTCAACTTCCGCTACGCCGCGGACGAGATCAAGTACTGCGTCGACCTCGCGGACGCGTCGGTGCTCGTGTTCGGGCCCGAGTTCACGGGCCGCGTCGAGCAGATCTCCGACCAGCTCCCGAAGGTGAAGGCCCTGCTCTACGTCGGCGGCGACTGCCCGACGTTCGCCGAGAGCTACCGGGACCTGGTCTCCTACTGCTCCTCGCGCCGGCCGTCGGTCCCGCTCTCGCTCGACGACGACGCGGCGATCTACTACTCCTCCGGCACGACCGGCTTCCCGAAGGCGATCGTGCTGCGCCACCGCGCGCTGGCGCAGAGCTGCGAGGTGGAGCAGGCGCACCACGGGCAGACGCACGGGGACGTCTTCCTCTGCATCCCGCCGCTCTACCACACCGGCGCGAAGATGCACTGGTTCGGCAGCTTCCTCGTCGGCGCCAAGGCCGTCCTGCTGCGCGGCGTGAAGCCGGAATGGATCCTCCGCGCCGCGTCCGAGGAAAAGTGCTCCATCGTGTGGCTGCTCGTCCCGTGGGCGCAGGACATCCTCGACGCGATCGACCGCGGCGAGGTCGACCTGGCGGAGTTCGACCTCTCGCGCTGGCGCCTCATGCACATCGGCGCGCAGCCCGTCCCGCCCTCGCTCATCCAGCGCTGGAAGAAGGTCTTCCCGAACCACCAGTACGACACCAACTACGGCCTCTCCGAGTCGACCGGGCCCGGCTGCGTGCACCTCGGCGTCGAGAACATCGACCACGTCGGCGCGATCGGCGTCCCCGGCCACGGCTGGGAGACGAAGATCGTCGGCCCCGCGCCGGCGCGCGCGCCCGTCGCGAAGGGCGAGGTCGGCGAGCTCGCGGTCCGCGGCCCCGGCGTGATGAAGGAATACTACAAGGACCCGAAGGCGACGGCCGAGGTGCTCGATGCCGAGGGCTGGCTCTACACCGGCGACATGGCGATGCAGGACCCCGAGGGCTTCATCTACCTGGTGGACCGCAAGAAGGACGTCATCATCACGGGCGGCGAGAACCTCTACCCGGTGCAGATCGAGGACTTCCTGCGCGCGCACCCCGCGATCAAGGACGTGGCGGTGATCGGCCTGCCGGACCCGCGCCTCGGCGAAATCGCCGCGGCCGTGGTCGAGGTCAAGCCCGGCGCGTCGCTCGACGAGGACGGCGTGAACGAGTTTTGCAAGGGGCTCCCGCGCTACAAGCGCCCGCGCAAGGTCATCTTCGCGCCGGTGCCGCGCAACCCGACGGGCAAGATCGAGAAGCCGGTCCTGCGCAAGAAAACATCCGGTCCCAGAGCCACTCGTACGCGCGGCCGAGGGAGTCGGCGAGCAGTCCCAGGCCTTCGGAAAGGCCCGCGGTCCCGAATGCAAGGAGCGTCAGGTACAGCAGCACCGCGTTCAGGAAGAACAGCAGGACGCAGGAAAAGAAGAAGCCGTAGGCGTCCAGGTCGGTCTGCCGCTGCAGCAGCGCGTTGAGCGTGAAGCACAGGTGGAAGCCCCACGCCAGGCCCGCCAGCCCCGCGAAGGCCGCGCCGGCGACCGTCCCTCGGAGCGGCAGGAACGCGCAACCGAGCCCGAACGCGAGCAGGACCGCGGCGGCCGGAAGCGGGAAGAAATAGGGGGCGAGCAGGATGACGGCGTTGCTGCGCGAGACGTCGACCGAGCCGTGCTCCTCCTCGACCCGGAAACGCGAAATCCGCGCGCCGAAGACCAGCCCGAAAAGCGCGTGCGTGGCTTCGTGGACGGCGATGTAGACCGGCGGCGGGATCCGGACGAGGAAATACGCGAGCGCAAACGCGCACCCGCAACCGAGGAAGCACGCGAGCGGCCCGGAAAGGCCGAGCGCGCGGAACGGACCGGCGCCGAAGAGCGTTTCGCCGAGACGCAACGCCTCCAACGCGCCGGTGCACGCCGGCAGAAGCGGAAACGCGAGCAGAAACAGCGCAACCAGCAACCGGCGGGACGGCGGCTCGATGCGGTG
Source organism: uncultured bacterium (assembly GCA_902793555.1). Classification (GTDB taxonomy): domain Bacteria; phylum Verrucomicrobiota; class Kiritimatiellia; order RFP12; family UBA3636; genus UBA3636. The sequence continues at coordinate 5,036 of CADBEF010000107.1, forward strand.
CGCCGGCGTGCGCCGAGCGGGCGGCTTCACGCCGTCGGCGCGCATGCCGCGACGGCGTCCGCCCAGAGTTTCATCGTGCGGCGGCCGTACTCCACGTAGGTGTCGTGCATCTTGACCGGGTCGGGCTGCCCCGTGACGGGGTCGTGGAAGATCGCCGCGAGGTGCGGTTCGATCGAAATGCCGCCGTCGTAACCGCGCGCGGCGAGGTCCGCGAAGATCTTCGCCACGTCGCCCGAGCCTTCGCCGGCGTAGGTGTAGTTCATCTTGCCGTCCACGATGACGCCGTCCTTGACGTGGACGTAGGCGACGTGCTCCCGCACGGCGCGGTAGAACTCCCACGAGCTCTGCATGGGCCACGGCTCGGGCTTCGTCCAGTCGGGCAGCATGACGGGGTTTCCCGTGTCGAAAACGAGCTTGAGGCCCGGCACGTTGTCGAGCATGTCGAGCGTGTAGCTCCAGCCGCGGCCGGCGTAGTTCATGCAGTTCTCGTGCAGCGGCTGCAGGCCGGCGTCGAGGAACATCCCGGCGATGGTCTTCAGGCGCTCCCAGCGCTTTTCGCGCATCTGGTCCTCCGGCGGGCGGTCCGGGAGGACCTTCCAGCTCATGATGCGGACCATCTTCGTCCCGAGCCGCTTCATGCGCGGGATCGCGCGGCGCGTCTGCTCGAGGTCCTTTTCGAAGTCGGCGTCGCTGTCGATCGACTTGCCCCAGTTGGCGATGGCCGAGCCGAAGCAGTTCACGTGCACGCCGGCCTCGTCGAGCGCGGCGGCGGCGCGGTCGAAGTCCGCGTCGGAGAGGTCGTGGATGTTCACGCCGTCGATGGCGCGGGACTCGATGTTCGACCATCCGAGCTCCTTGGTGGCGGCGATCTGGCCGGCGAGGCCGCGGGCCGCTTCGTCTGCGAATCCGGTGAAATACATGGGAACTCCTACGCCTTCGTGAACGAGGCCGACATGTCGGCCATCTTCACTTCCTTGACGGTCTTCTTGAAGGTCGAGTTCTTGATGAGGCCCTTGAGCATCTTTTCGTAGGCTTTGCCGTCGAGCGGGAGCTCCACGGTCTTGTCCTTGAACGACGAGAAGAGCATCGACGTGCCGAGCTCGACGGAGTTGATGCCCTCCTCGGCCGGCGCGATGAGCGGCGTTCCGTCGAGGATCGCGTCCACGAAGTTCTGCAGGATGCCGACGTGCTGGGGCCCGTTCCCGTTGGCGGGGATCTCGATCTTCCACGTCTCGGGCGTGCCGAACATCGACTGCGCGGTCTGCAGGAACTCCTTCTGGCCGACCGTGTTGCGCGTCCACGTGATCTTCCCGTCCTCGACGACGATCTTGCCGCGGTCGCCGCAGACCTCGAGGCGGTTGGTGCCGGGGGCCTCGCCGGTCGTCGTGACGAAAACGCCCGTCGCGCCGTTCGGGTACTCGAGGTAGGCGGTGACCATGTCGTCGACCTCGATGTTGTGGTACTTGCCGATGCCGACGAACGCGCGGACCTTCTTCGGCATGCCGAAGAGCCACTGCATGAGGTCGAGCTGGTGCGGGCACTGGTTCAGGAGCACGCCGCCGCCCTCGCCCTTCCAGGTCGCGCGCCAGCCGCCGCCGTCGTAGTAGGCCTGCGGGCGGAACCAGGTCGTGATGATCCAGTTCACGCGGGTGATCTCGCCGAGCTGGCCGCTCTTGATGATCTCGCGCAGCTTGATGTAGTGAGGATCGGTGCGCTGGTTGAACATCGCGGAGAAGACGACCTTCTTGTCCTTGTGCGCGGCGATGAGGCGCTCGCAGTCGGCCTTGTGCACGGAGATCGGCTTCTCGACGAGCGTGTGGATCCCCTGCGTGAGGGCGTCGATGCCGATCGTCGTGTGGTCGTAGTGGGGCGTCTCGACCATGACCGCGTCAACCTCGCCCGAACGGATGAGCGCCCTGCTGTCCGTGAACTTGAGGTACTTGTCGCCGTAGCGGTCCATCTTCGAGGGCACGATGTCGCAGATCGCCGTGAGGCGCGCGCGCTTGATGAGGCCGCGCTCGATGTTGGCGATGTGGCTGGTGCCCATGTTGCCGACGCCGATGACGCCGATCCGGACTTCCGTGAGTTTCTTCGCTTGTTTTTTCATGGTGGGAGGGTTGGTGTGGAAAACGACTTCTCCATTCTCCCGCAACTCGCCGCGAAAAGCAAGCGGAAGTTGCGCCGCGCCGCGCGTTCCGCTATACTTGCGCCCCATGCAGGACCCCCACGCCGCGCCTCGCCGCATCCTCCGCCTTCTGGCGGCGGCCGCCGCCGCGTGGCTCGTTGCGGCGCCCGGCACGGCCGACGCGGCCAAGCCCTCGCCGAAAAAGCCCGCCCCCGCCGCGCGCCCCGCGGCCGGAACCATTTCCACGAAGTACCGTTTCAAAAAGCCGCGCGCCGTCCGGAAATCGACCAAGTACATCGTGCTCCACACGACGGAAGGCTCGAGCAAGGGCTCGATCGCCAAGCTCTCCGCGAACGGCGAGTGCAACTACGTCGTCGACACGGACGGCATGGTCTACGTCATCGTCGACCGCTCCCGCATCGCCTACCACGCCGGCCTTTCGATGTGGAACGGCCAGACCGGCCTCGACTCCATCTCGATCGGCATCGAGATCGTCGGCTGGCACGACAAGGACATCACCGCCGCCCAGTACGCCGCGCTCCGGAAGCTCCTCGGCGAGCTCAAGGCGCAGTACCGGATCCCCGACGAGAACGTCCTCACCCATTCGATGGTCGCCTACGGCAACCCGAACCACTGGCAGAAGCGCAAGCACCGCGGCCGAAAGCGGTGCGGGATGCTGCTCATGCTCCCGGCGGCGCGCACGCGCCTAGGGCTCCTCAAGAAACCGGCGTACGACCCAGACGTCCGCGCCGGGCGCCTCAAGGACGCCGACCCCGAGCTCACGAAGATCCTCTACACGCCGATGCCGCCCGCGAAGGCCGCGCCGAAGGCGCCGGCCGCCGTCCCGGACAAGCCGGCCCCCGCGAAACCCGCCCCGATCCCTCCCGCATCCGCACCCGCGGCCTCCGCCTCCAACGTGATCGGCCCGAAGCGCTCCGCGTGGGACATCGCCCGCGACCAGTACGACGCCCCGACCACGGTCTACGCTTTCCCGGACGGGACGACGAAGCGCGGCGACCAGGTCAAGAACTGGAACAAGATGCCCGCCGGGACGATCGTCACCGTCGGCCCCGCCGCGTCCGAGAACGCGAACGAGGGCCTGCTCACGATCGGCGAGGACGGCACCGCGGAGGCCCTCGCGGGCGACGCGATGGCCGCTACGTCGACCTACTACTTTCCGCCCGGCCGGCCCTACGCCGCCGGTTCCACCCTGTCCCTCGCCGACATCGCCGCGCTCCCGAAAGGCACGAAGGTCCTCGTCGACTACAAGGTCGCCGGCCCCGTCACCGCGAAGGTTCCCGTCTTCTCTCTCTGCGGCTCCAAGTGGAACCACCCCGACACCTACTACTGGACGAGCGCCGGCGGGCTCGTCGCGGGCGATCAGGTCACCGACCGGACCATCCCGAAGGGCGCGCTCGTCTTCTTCCGCAAGTAGCGCCGCCCTTTGCAAACGCGCGCCGCGTCTGCTATGATTGCGCGCCATGAAGAAACAGCCGCCGAAAAACGCCAACCGCGCCTTCGCCGTCGCCCGCGCCGAGGACGGCCTTCCGCTGCAGGACTTCCTCGCCGCGAAGCTCGGCGTCTCGCGCCGCGCCGCCAAGCAGCAGATCGACGCGAAGATCGTCCGCGTCGACGGCCGCACCGTCTGGATGGCGCACCACCGCCTCCGCGCCGGCGCCGTCGTCTCCGTGGCGGGGTTCGCGCCCTCCCCGACCGCCGCGTCGAACCGCCCGAAGCGCATCGACGTCCTCTTTGAGGACGCCGACTACCTCGTCGCCGACAAGCCCGCCGGCCTGCTCGTGAACGACGCCCCCGTCTCGCTCGAGTCGATCCTCCGCACGCAGACCGGCAACCCGGAGCTGCGCGTCTCGCACCGACTCGACCGCGACACGACCGGCTGTCTCGTCTGCTCCAAGTCCGCCGCGGCGCACGAGGCGATCGTCCGCGTCTTCAAGGAGCACCGCGTCGCCAAGACCTACCGCACCGTCGTCTACGGCAAGTGGGACGCCGCGGCCTCGACGATCGACCTGCCGATCGACGGCCGCCGCGCCCTCTCGATGGTCCACTGCATCCGCGCCAACGCGAAAGCCTCCCACTTGGCGGTCCGCATCGAGACGGGCCGCACGCACCAGATCCGCCGCCACCTCGCGATGGCGCGCCACCCGGTCGTCGGCGACCCGCAGTACGGCCCGAAAATCGTCGAAGACCCGTCGCTCGCCCGACTCTCGCGCCCGCTCCTGCACGCCGTCGAGATCGAGATGGAGCATCCGCTCCGGCCGGGGAGCGTCCTCAAGGCGTTCTCCCCGCTGCCGCAGGAGTTCCACCGCTGGCTCGCGGCCCTGCGCCTCGAGTAGCGCGGGGCGCCGCGCCTCACGGAACGGGCTGCAGTTCCGGAAGGTTCCGGAGGAAGTCCAGCGCCCGCGCGATCTCCGCGGCGGGCAGGCCGCGGCGCGGCTCGAAGACGAGCGGGATGGCGGTGGCGACGAACGGCGCGAGCAGGCGGAAGTCGACGAGTCCGCCGGGCGGCATGTTGTGGTCTTCGAGCGGCGGGCGCAAGTCGTGAAGGTGCATGCCGCCGATGCGGTCCTTGAGGCGCTTCAGGAGCATTCCCTGGTGCACGAGCCCGAGCTCGTGCCGGATCTGCCCGTGGCCCCAGTCGTGCCAATAGGCCAGCGGAGCGCCCTCGTATTCGCGCAGCAGCGCGAACGTCTCCGGTTCGTTCGGGATGGCGTCCCCGGTCGGGAGGTTCTCGAGGCAGAGCTTCACGCCGAGCTTTTCGAACTCCGGCAGGAGGATGTCGAGCGACGCCCGGAGCGTTTCGAGACCCTTCGCGGCCTTGCGTTCGCGCTTCATCTGGAACTTGAGGAGCGCCTTTTCGTATTTGGGCGTGCGGCGGAAGCCGTCCTCGACCAGGTGCTGCAGGCGGCGCGCGGCGTGGAAAACCGGCGCGCGCCCGGCGTGCAGGACCATCGCGGGGGCGCCCATTTCGGCGGCGAAGCGCGCCGTCTCGAGCGCCGCCTCGATCCCGCGGCGGCGACCCCGGAAGTCCTTGCGGTCGCAGAGCGAATACGGCTCGGGATCGGGCCGGACGCCGGGCAGCGGGAACGGGCAGAACGCATGGACGGACGACACGCGGAAGTCCCCCGCGCGGACGCGGCGGCGGACGGCCTCTGCCTGGCCGTGCGTGAGCGCGTAGCCCAGTTCCACCTGGTCGAAGCCAAGGGACGCGATCTCGTCGAGCATCGCGTCGCCGTCCTCGCGCTCGCGCGAGTTCCAGTTGGTGGAAATCGAGTATCTCATTGCGCGCCGCCGCCGGCCAGGCGCGAGAGCTGCGACTCGAGGCGCAGGTCCTCGTTGCGCTCGACGAGCGCGTCGAGGAGCTCGTCGAGCAGGCCTTCCATGATGCGGTCGAGGGAGTAGAGCGTGAGGTTGATGCGGTGGTCCGTGAGGCGGTTCTGCGGGAAGTTGTAGGTGCGGATGCGCTCGGAGCGGTCGCCGGAGCCGACCATCATCTTGCGCTCGGCGCCCATCTTCGCCTCCTCGGCCTCGCGCTGCGCGGCGAGGATCTTGGAGCGCAGGACCGACATGCACTTCTCCTTGTTCTGGTGCTGGGAGCGCTCCTCGTCGCTCTGCACGACGATGCCCGTGGGCAGGTGCGTGATGCGGACGGCCGAATCGGTCTTGTTCACGTGCTGCCCGCCGGCGCCGCCGGAGCGGTAGGTGTCGATGCGGAGGTCCTCGTTGCGGATCACGAGCTCGTCCTCGGGCTCGGCCTCGGGGAACGCGGCGACGGTCGCCGCGGACGTGTGGATGCGCCCCTGCGCCTCGGTCTCGGGGACGCGCTGGACGCGGTGCCCGCCGCCCTCGTAGCGGAGGCGGTAGTAGGCGCCGTCGCCCTCGACGCGGAACGAGATTTCCTTGTAGCCGCCGAGCTCGGAGGGGGCGTTGGAGAGGACCTGCACCTTCCAGCCGCGGATTTCGCAGTAACGCGAATACATGCGGAAGAGGTCGCCCGCGAACAGGGCGGCCTCGTCGCCGCCCGTGCCGGCGCGGATCTCGAGGAGCGCGTTGCGGTGCTCGTCCGGATCGGGCGGCAGCAGCGCGAGGGAAAGGGCCTTTTCGGCGGCAGGCAGGGCCTCCTCGGCCTCCGCGAGCTCGGCCTGGGCCAGCTCGCGCATCTCGGCGTCCGTGGCGGGGTCCGCGACCATCGCGCGGTCGCCCTCGGCGGTGTCGAGCAGGCGGAAGTAGGCGGACGCGCGGTCCTGCAGCTTTCGAAGCGACGCGTGCTCGCGCACGAGGTCCCGGTACTTCTTCTGGTCGGCCGCGGTGTCGGGGGCGGCGAGCAGGTCCTCCACGACGCGGAGGCGCTCGAGGATCTTTTCGACGTTGGCTTTTTCGATCATGGCGGAAACAAAGGTTCGTGACGCGCGGCATTCTAGCACAGCGGCCCGCGCAAGTCCACGCCGGCGCGCGCGCGACGTGGACTTGCGCCGTCCGGTGTGCTAGAATCGCGCGCATGAAACGATTCGCCCGCATCGCATTCGCCGCCGCGCTCCTGGCGGCGGCCGCCGCGCCCGCCGCGGAGAAGACGCCGGCGCCGTCCGACGATCCCTACGAGGGCTTTCTCGCGCTCGCGCGCTGCATCATGATCGCCCGCGAGCGGTTCGTCGAGACCAACTCCTTCGACGAGCTCTCCCAGACCGCCATCGACGGCTTCTTCGCCGCGCTCGACCCCTACGGGCGCTACCTCGTATCCGACGAAATGGACGCCGTGGAGCGGGACGACCGCGGCGAATTCGTCGGCATCGGCGTCACCGTGAGCGAAGAAGACGGCGAGCTTGTCGTGAACTGGCCGGAGCCCGGATCGCCCGCGTTCCGCGCCGGCGTCCGCATGGGCGACGTGGTCGAGCGCATCGACGGACTGCGCGTCGCCGACCTCGGTTTCGACGCCGCCGTCGCCTCGATCCAGGGGCCCGAGAGTTCGTGGGTCGAGCTGGACGTGCTCCACGAGGACGGCGTGCGCGAGCGCATCCGCGTGCGCCGCACCGCGCAACGCGTGCCGACCGTGCAGTCCGCGCACGTCGTCTCGAACGGCGTCGGCTACGTCTGCATCACGCAGTTCGGGGAGCCGACGACGGCCGAGCTCGCCGTCGCCCTCGCGCGCCTGCGCCGCGAGGCCGGGGGAGAGCTCCGCGGGCTCGTGCTCGACCTGCGCGAAAATCCCGGCGGACTGCTCGAGCAGGCGATCCGCGTCGCGGGCCTCTTCCTGCCGGAGAAGACACTCATCGCGACGACGCGCGGCCGCGTCCCCGCCGAGGACGACCGCGAGTTCCGGACGGCGGCCGCCGGACCCTGGCGCGCCGTGCCGCTCGCCGTCCTCGTGAACGAAGGCAGCGCGAGCGCGTCCGAGTTCGTCTCCGCCGCGCTCCGCGACGCCGGCCGCGCGAAGCTCGTCGGCGCGCACACGTTCGGGAAGGCGTCCGTCCAGAGCTTCTTCTCCGTCCCGGAGCGCCCCGGCCACGCCGTCAAGCTCACGACCGCGCACTACTACACGCCGAAGGGCGAGCTCATCCACGGCAAGGGCCTCGAGCCGGACGTCTCCGTCCCGCAGACCGGCGAAGAGTTCTGGCTGGCCACCCTGAAGCGCGTCGCGGAGACCCACCCGGAGCTTGCCTGCACCAACACGCTCGAACGCCTCTCCGCCCAGCCCGACCGCCCGCTCGCGGCGGCCGTGGAGCTGCTCTCCGGCACTGACCCGGAGGAGGCGGCGCCGCCGCCCGCCGACATCCCGGAGGACGATGCGGCATGAGCGCCCCCGTCGTCCTCGGCATCGAGACTTCCTGCGACGAAACCGCCGCGGCCGTCGTCCGCGGCGCGCGCGAGGTGCTTTCGTCCGTCGTGCACACGCAGGCGCAACACCGGCCGTTCGGCGGCGTGGTGCCCGAAATCGCCTCCCGCTGCCACGTGCGGCTCCTGCCGGGCATCGTCGAAGAGGCCGTGCGCCAATCGGGGCTCGGATGGGACGCGATCGACCTCGTGGCCGCCACGCGCGGTCCCGGCCTGGCCAGCTCGCTCCTCGTCGGCTGGTCGTTCGCGAAAGGCCTCGCGATGCGACTCGGGAAGCCGCTGCGCGCCGTCAACCACACGGAGGCGCACCTGCATTCGGTCTTCCTCGACCCGGCCGCGCCCGATCCGGCGGACTGCTTCCCGCGCGTCGGCCTCGCCGTCTCCGGCGGCCACACGAACCTCTACCGCCTCCCCGGCCCCGGCCGCGTCGAGCTGCTCGGGCGCACCGTGGACGACGCCGCCGGAGAAGCGCTCGACAAGGCCGCCAAGCTCCTCGGCCTGGGCTATCCCGGCGGGCCCGTCATCGACAGAATCTCCCGCGGCCGGACGCCGCGCGCCGGCCTCTTCCCCGAAGGTCGCGTCCGCGAAGGGACCGAAACGGGCGGCCTGCGCGCCGACCTGTGCCTGAGCTTCAGCGGACTCAAGACGTCGCTCCTGCACCGCGTTGCGGCGGAGCCGCCGCAAGGCGACGACGAAGTCGCGCAGCTCGCCTGCGACTACCAGGAAGCGGTCGTCGACGCCCTCGTGCGCCGCTGCGGCCGCGCGCTCGACGCCACGCCGGGCGCCGTCGCGCTTGCCGTGGGCGGCGGCGTGTCGCTCAATTCGCGGCTCCGCACGGCGCTCGCGGACCTCTGCGCGCGCCGCGGCGTGCGGCTTCTCCTCGCGCTACCGAAGCACTGCGGCGACAACGCCGCCATGGTCGCGGGCCTCGCCGGCCTCGGCCGCGGCGTCCCCTCCCCCGCCGCCTTCGATCTCGAAATCGACCCGTCCTGGGCCGTTGGATGACGGCATGTTCCTGCTCCTCGTCGTCCTTCCCCTGCTGGTCTTCGCGCCGTTGCACCTCTCGGTGCTGGCGGTGCGGCTCGCGGCCGCGCCGCAACTGGGGTGGGCCGATTTCTCGCCGGCGGTCGCATTCCTCGCGATTCTGGCGTTCGTCTGGGCGGCGCTGCGGATCGGCCGCTACGCCGGGTCGCCGGCGGTTCCGTCGGTCGCGCTGACGCTGCTCGGGATCGGCATGGCGCTGCAGTTCCGCGTGGGGACGCTGCGCCTGGAGCGTTTCGAATCGCCCTCGCAGGCCGCGCTGCCGATCGGCGTCGCGGCGATGGTCGGGACGTGGCTCGCGCTGCGCCGCGGCCGCATCGACCGGATGGAGAAGGCGTGGGTCGGGTTCCTCGCCGCGTCGGTCCTCGTGATCGCGGGCGTTCTCGTCGCCGGGCGCGGCTTCCGCGGCGCGAAGTTCCTCGCGGGCGGCGTGAACCCGGTCGAAATCGTCAAACCCCTGCTCGTGCTCGGCGTCGCCGCCGTCCTCGCGGGGCACCGCCGCCTGCTGCGCCGCGGTTTCCTCGGCGTGCCGCTGCCGCCTCTCAACATCGTCGTCACGGTCGCGCTGGTGTGGGTGCTGCCGATGCTGCTGCTGGTGGCTCAGGGAGACCTCGGGATGTTCGCGCTCATGAACGCGACGCTGCTCGTCATGCTCTACGCCGTCACGAACCGCTCGCTCTACCTCGTCGGCGGACTCGCGGCGCTTTTCTCGCTCGCGGCCCTTCTCATCCCGCTCACGCGGCGCGGGCGGATGCGCCTTGAGGCGTGGCGCAACCCGTTCCTCGCGGCGGACGGGACGGGGTGGCAGCCGCTGCAGGCGCTCGTGGCGCTCTACTCGGGCGGGCTGTTCGGGACGGGTTTTGGCGCCGGCACCCCCGGCGCGGTGCCGATCGTCGAATCGGACTTCGTGTTCGTCGTCGTGGGCGAGGAGCTCGGCTTCGCCGGGTGCGCGGCGATCCTGCTTCTCTACGCGGCGCTCGTCTTTTCCGGCATGCGCGTCGCGTCGCGCGCCGGAAGCGCCTACGCTTCGTGCGTCGCCGCCGGCCTGACGGCGTGCCTGGGGCTGCAGACGCTCCTGAACGTCGGCGGCGTCGTGAAGGCGATCCCGCTCACCGGCATCCCGCTGCCGCTCCTGTCCCACGGCGGCTCGTCGCTCGTCGCGACGCTCGTCATGGCGGGCCTCCTGCTCGCGATCTCCGACGAGCACCCGCCGCTCGACGTTTCGCCCCGCGCCGCCGCATGACGCGGCCGCGCCGTTTCAGGCGAGGACGCGGTCGACCGGGGCGTCGAAGGGGCCGCGCGGAAGCGGGCCATCCACGACCTGCCACGGGAAGGCCAGGCCGAGGACGGCGGCGTCCGGGCGGCGCGAGGCGAGGAGCCGGTCGAAATGCCCGGCACCGTGGCCGAGCCGCGTGCCGGCGCGGTCGAAGAGCACGCCGGGGACGACGAACAGGTCGATCGCGGCGGCCTCGACGCGGCGCGGCGCGGCGGGCTGCGGGATGCCGAGCGGGCCCGGCGCGAGCGGTTCGTCCGGCGCGAGCGCGGCCCAGAAGTACGTCTTCGCGTCGCGGTCCCACGCGGGGACGGCGACCGCGCGGCCGCCGCGGC
>CADBEF010000108.1 GCA_902793555.1 uncultured bacterium
GTGACGCGCATCGTGGGCAGCGCGCCCGGCTGCGCGTCGCGCTTCATGTGGTAGGCGTATGACACGGAGCGGACGGTGATCTCCTCGTCCTCGTAGTCGCCGGAGAGGATGCCGAGGCGGGAGGCGTGGTCGTCGATCAAGCTTCGCTCCGGGCGCGGCCACTCGTAGCCGCACTTGGGGCAGCGCATGACGGCCGGGTGGACCATCTCGCGGCACTCCGGGCACTCCTTGGCGAGCGGTTCTTCGCGCTTCGGGCCGTGGCCGGGCTCGCGGACATGGACGGCGTCCACCGGACCGTGGCGCTCGATGTTTCCGGCGTAGTCCAAGACGAGGCAGTCGGACTTCCCCGTTTCGGGAGAGAGCCGGAAGCCCCTCCCTACCATTTGCACGTAGAGTCCCGCCGACTGCGTCGGACGCAGCAACACCACGCAGTCGATGTTGGGAACGTCGAGGCCGGTGGTACACACCGAGACGTTGCAGAGCCAGCGGACCGGCTTCTCCGGAATCCCGAAGAGGTCCGGCGCGAGATCCGTGCCGCGGAAGCGCCGAAGGATGGTCGCACGTTCCTGCGGGGGCGTGTCTCCAGTGAGGACCGCCGTTTCGTCTCCCGTGAGGTCATGCAGTTTCTTCGCCACGTGCTGTGCGTGCTTTACCGAAGAGCAGAAGACGATGACCGTCTTGCGCCCGTCGGCCAGCTGGACGGCGTCGCGGCAGGCCGAGTCGATGGCGTCCGCATTGTCCACGGCGGCGTCGACGTCTTCCTGGACGAACTCGCCGGCGCGCGTATGCAGATCGTCGAGCCGGATGGTCGAATGGCCCGCCTTGCTCGTGAGCGGGGACAGGTAGCCCTGCGCGATGAGCGGCTTGATCTCGGCCTTGTAGCAGATGCGGTTGAGGAGGTTCTCCGGCTTGCAGATCGCTCCGCCATCCAAACGGAACGGAGTCGCCGTGTAGCCGATGAGACGCACGAGCGGGTTGAGGCGCTTCATGTCGGAGAAGAAGCGCCGGTACCGCCCCTCGTCGCCCTCGCCCGTTTTGATGAGGTGCGCTTCGTCCACGATCAGCAGGTCGCGCCGGCCGAAGAGTTCGGGCTTGTCGTAGACGCTCTGGATGCCGCCGACGATGATCGGCTGCTCCGTGTCGCGGCGGCCGAGGCCGGCGCAGTAGACGCCGACCGGGATGCCGGGGCAGAGCTTCGCGATCTTGTCGGCGTTCTGTTCCAGCAGCTCGCGCACATGGGCGAGGATCATCACGCGGCCGTTCCAGAGGTTCACGGCGTCCGTCGAGACCTGCGCGATGCAGCACGACTTGCCGCCGGCCGTGGGGATTTCCACGCAGGGGTTGTCGTCCGTCTCGCGTAGCGCCTTGTAGACGGCGTCCACGCTCTCCTTCTGGTAGGGTCGCAGCGTGATCATGGCTACGCCTCCGGCCCCGCGCCGGCTTCCACGAGCCCCTGCCGCAGCCGGTTCTTCGCCTCCTGCACGGCCGCGACGTTCGTCCTCATCGCCGCGGCGACCGCCTCGTCGGAAAATCCCTTGCCGAGGAAGTACGCGACCTTGCGCAGCTCCGGATCGTCGAGCGTCCGCAGGTAGTTCCGCACCTTGCGGATGCGCGCCCACCGCGCCTCGCGCTTCGCCCGGCGGGCGGCGTCCTGCGCCGCCAGCTCGGCGTCGATGGTTGTCTCAGGCGGGACCGATTTCGAAGTGGGCGAGGCCGTCGGGAGGGACGGGCTCGCGCTTGTAGGCGTGCAGTTCGGTGATCTGGGAGTCGTCATGGTAGACACGGGCGAAGGTGAGCGCGTCCTGGACGCACTTGAGGAGGTTGTCGAGATCCCGCCGCCGGAAGTCGGGCGGGTAGAATTCCGCGAGGAGGCGTACGGGGCCGTCGAGCGGTTTCGGCAGGAGCCCCCGGAGCCTCGCCACCACCGCTTCGCGGTAGAGGCGGCCCGCCTTCGAGATCAGGACGCGCGGTCCGACGTGGCGGTAGTAGTGGTTGAGGCTCGGGGGCCAGGGCAGCTCGAAGGCTACCGCGCCCACGGCGCGGCGCCCGGGGCGGCGGGCGCGGGCTTGGCGTCGGACGGCGCCGGCGCGCGCCTCACGGCCGCGTAGCCCTTGATGTCGTTCGAGGACGAGCCGTCGTCGAGCGTGCGGACCTTGACCGTCACCAGAAGCGGCAGGTTGTGTAGCTCCTCGCTGTCGCGCGGCGCGAGGACGTTCACGGCGTGGCAGATCGCAGAGAGTTCGGCGCGGGCGATCTCGACCGCGGTCTTCGACGGGTTGTCGAGGTTGAGCCGCGCCCAGAGCTTGCGTCCCGCGAACTCGCCCGAGACGACCTCGAACGTGAGCTTCAGGAACGAGCCGTTGCCGGACTTGGTGGGGAACATTCCGCTCTCCACGATGCAGCACTCGTAGGTGCCGGCGGGAAGCGCGTCGAGCGGGGCGGACGGAGCGACGCTGTTCGCGTCGAAGTTCAGGATTGCCATGTTGGGTTTCCTTGTTGTTGGTGTTGTTGTGGGATCAGGCGGGACAGAGGGTGAGCGCGCCGGGCTTCGGACGGAGGCGCAGCGCGCGGGAGAGGAGACCGGGCTTCCTGGGCCTGGGGTCCGTCACGCAGGCGCCCGCCGTCGGGCAGGTCTTGTGCGTGAAGGTCGCCGTGCCGTTCTCCTCGCAGAAGATCACGGCCGCCCATTCGCCGGCGCGGATCGTGCCCCCGCACCGGTCGCACGGCGCGGGGTACTTGAGGCGGATGAAGTGGGGCTTGCTATCCACGGCCCTCCCCCTTTCCGAACGCCTCGACGAGGGCGCTCCACGAGAGGTCGATCTCGGCGGGGAGCTTGTAGCGCGACTTGGCGATGCAGGCCGGGCCGCCGACGCAGCGCAGGACGCGCTGGCCGCCGTCCGCGCCGATGGGCGTCGCCTTGCCCGTCGCGGCGTCGACGCGCATCCGGCGCGTCGCGAAGCCGACGATGTCGGCCCACTCGCAGACGAGGGACGCCGCGAGCTTGTGCAGGCGCGGTCCGTAGCGGTCGTAGGAGGCGCCCTCCGGGTTGTCCACGTGCGTGATGGACGCGTGGGCGATCAGCAGGACGAGCATGCGGCGCTTGGTCCGGATCTCGTCGAGGACGGCGAGAAACTTGCGCCAGAGCCCGAGCGCGTGGACGTAGCCGCGGCCGTAGCCGCCGTCCGCCTTCTCGATGCTGCTCGCGCCGAACTGCGCGCAGACGTGGTCCCAGATCAGGCGCTCGAGCCAGTCGAGGGAGTCCACGACCACCGTCTCGAACTCGTGCGGCTCGTCGCGGACGGCCGCGAGCTGGGCCATGACCTCGTCGAAGGTCCGGGCCAGCGGAAACTTCGGGCAGTCGATCTGCACGAGGCCGTCCTCGGTCTGGACGAACACGGGCTTGGGCATCCCGGCGCCGAACGTCGACTTGCCGACGCAGCCCTCTCCGTAGAGGACCGCCCGGAACGGCAGGTCGCTCTTGCCGGTCGTGATGGATTGGAGGAGAGACATGTTGTTGTGTCCTTTCTGTTGGGGTTGTGGGGTTAGAGATCGCAGAGCAGGCGCACGTCCTCGTAGCCCGTGGGCCACGAGTCGGTGCGCCGGCATTCCAGGAGCCGCGCGATGGCGGCCTCGTTCTGATGCTCGGCTTCGTCGAGGACGGCGTCCGCGATGCGCCAGACGCCGCAACGGAGCGGCTCGTTCTTCTCGACGGCGATCAGGTGGACGGGGACCGTCTCGCCCGACGCCTCGCGCAGGATGGCCCGATAGAACGCCATCTGGTGGACATATCCGTAGGCGCGCGCCGCGGCCTCGAAATAGTCGAGATTATCGCACGTCTTGAGGTCGACGAGACCCTCCGGGCACATCCAGTCGCACCGGATCTGGCAGGGCATTCCGCAGTAGACGCGGCGCACCGTCCCTTCGGCGAATCCTTCCGCGAGCAGCTCCGACGCGGCGCGGTGGAGCCACACCGACTTCTGCAACTTCACGAGAAAGCCGAATTCCGTTTCCGAGATGACCGTGCGCGTCTGTGCGGCAGCCCATTCGGCATGCGCCTTCGTGGTCCTGCCGTAGGCTTCGCCGGTCTTCGGATTCACGGGACCGTTGCTCACGAGAAACTCCTCGTCGAACGCGGCGCGTCCCTCGAGGATGAGACAGTGCGCGGCGCGGCCGAGCAGGAGCGCCGGCGATTCCGTTGGCAGGATTTCTCCCGCGAGCTTTTTCCGGTAGAGCGACGGGCTGCGGCGGAAGTCGCCGAGCAGATGCGATGAGAGGAACTTGCCGGCGCGAGCGTCGGCGTGGTATTCCTCCGCCGGAACGTGGATGAAGTAGGATGGGATGGTCATTGGCGTCTCCTTGTTTCAGCGGCGGGCCTTGCCGCCTACATCCCGTTCTTTCGCTTCGGCGGAGGCGTGTGTCCGGTCGAGCGCCAGATATTTTTTCAGCTGCCTGGCGATGGACGGAATGATCGTCGCGTAGAAGCGCCATTTCCGGATATTGAGCGCCTGGCGTATGTCGCGCATCGTCTCGCCGCGCATGATGCGCTCGCAGACGTCGCGTTCCGTGCCGCGCATCATCCCGACGGCCTCGCGGACCGAGAGGCACAGTTCGCGGCGCTCGCGTTCGTCGCTCTCGTCGGCGATGGCATCGCCGAGGAGGATCGGGACGTTCGCGTCCTCGTCGTAGCCGACCTCGTCCTGGAGGCTCGCCACGATGGCGGGCGCGCGGACGAGCCGCCGGTGCATGTCGACGAGCTTGCGCTCCGCGATGCGCGAGGCGAACGTCGAGAACGTCGCGATGCCGGGGTCGAATCGGCCGACGACCTTTCCGACCGCCGAGACGAGATCGTGTTCGATGTCGCCCTCGAGATCCTCGGGCAGGTGCTCGTTGAACACGAACCGCCTCGCGAGGACTCGGAGATGCTCCGCCACGTCGGGCGTGAGGAGGTTCTTGATGTTGTGTCCGCTTCCGGAGACCGGAGCGGCGTTGGTGTTGTTGTCTTGTGTTTTCATTGGCGTTTGAGGTCGAGGCGGCGGTGAATTCGCGCGTCTCTGCCCAAGCGCCAAACTCCGGACTTTCGGGTTGTGGGAGAATCCGGAAAAGACGAAAGCTCCCTGTTTGCAGGTGGTTCCGGGCAGGATATTCTTTTTCCGGAAATTCGGTCTGTGGGTAAAAACCGGAAAGCGTACGCTCCGAACCTGGGTTCGATGGCCTCCCCCACCCCGCCATAACAGGACTCAAGGCCAGGAGGCTCTCTCCCTTTGGGAGAGAGACTCCCTCCGGAAACAGAATAATCCGGTTGACGAACAATACGGGAGTTGCTATAGTGTCGCCTCGTGTAGGACGACTGCCAACATGCGACACTTGATCCGCCAAAATCACTCGCCGGTTTCGGATTCGACTTCTTTGCGCGTCGCGAAGAGGCTCGAAGACGCGATTGCGGAGATAGAGGCAACCGTCCGGCATCTAAAGTCAATCGGGAGCAAGTCCGCTGGCAGAATTGCCGGCAAACTTGCCGTCATCATCGCCGAACTCAGGGCGGCCTGTAGGTATCTCGTCCGCATCCTGTTCCTCCGCGAGGGCGAAACGTCCGGAGCATCCGCCGGTCAATGGCCGGTCGGGCTCCGCGGCGCCGCCGTCGAGGTCGAGGCGTCATGCCCATGCCCGATCTCGGTGCGAGTGGCCGCAACCCACCGCACCGGCTGGCCAAGCCTCGGTTGAGGCCCCATGCCGCGACACGGGAACCGGTCGCGGTGCAAAGAGCCGAAGGTTCCCGCCAGCCCTCCGCGCGAGACGAAAGTCGAGCGCTCCCCGCCGGCGTTTCCGCTTCGCGTTCCGGGAAGAGCGCGAAACCACCGTCATGGACAAACCTTCAAAACACTCTCTCAACATGAGAAATCACCGCATTCCCCTAACCGCCGTGTGCAAGCGTCTCTCCCGTCCGAACGGAGAGCGCCTGCTCCGGACCATCGCCGAACGAAACAACATCGACCTCCAGCTCGACTGGGACGCCATCCGAAAATGGCCGTCCCCGGAGTTCCTCGCCGCCTACAAGCGACTCGCCCCCGACACGCAGGGCGCTTTCAACGCCGCCCTGGTTGTCATCGAAGATGTCGGCAAGGCATCCGATTGCGCCCGCTGGGCCGACCTCCTCCTCGCCTCGATGGGCAAGCGCAGCCCGCCGGGACTTGGCTTCTACGACAAGGTCGCGTGGGCCTACTGCGAACTCTCGGAGCAGGAATGGGAACATCTGCGCTGCATCGCAATCGCCGCCGCGAACCTCCGGAAGAACTGGACCATCCGAATGCTCCCCGACGACGCGATGCCGGACATGTCTTCCAACAACCTGCTCCGTCTCTTCAGTCAGGCCCGGCTGCTGCTCAAGCAGCGCGAGTCGCGCGGAAGCTCAGGCGAAATCGTGTCCTACGCCCTCCCCGGCTGGCGGTACATCACGATCCTCACGCTCGAGGACCGCGTCGTTGCCAAACGCCAGATGGCGGATGGCAAGGTCGTGGTTCGTCCGGACCGTCCCGTGTTCGACATTCTCTACTACTACGATCCGGCATCCAGGGCGCTTCGCGTGTGGTGTGATTCCGAGAATGAAGACGGCAGGCAGCGCCTCCTCGAGCTGTGGAGCGGCGTATATGCGAACAGCACCCACCTGAACCAGACGCCGAAGAACGACTACCGGCTCGACGTCTTTCGCGGCCGGACCAGTTCGGTCCTGGAGATGCACCGGGGCATCACCGGCACGGTCGCGGAGGTTGTCTACGGCTCCGAGGCGGGCGACCGCTGCTCGTTCTCGAACCGGAACCTCGGCGTGTTCGACGGCGTCAACGGCGACCTGGTCCACTTCGTGGGAGGAGAAGTCGCGTCCGTGTCGGTTGTGGTTTCCGGCATGCTCGGCGACTCGCCGCTCGCCCCCCGGCTCGTCACGTTCCGCGAGCACGAGATGCTGGGCTGCGACGGCGAGGGCGAGGAGCAGGATGCAATCCGGGGCTACTTCCGCGAGCTTGGAGTCTGCGCATGAAGAACTCGCTCGATTACTTCGTCCGATGCCTGGACGCGTCGCCCCCGTATTTCAGGCTGTCCGGATTCGACGGCCCCGACGATCCGCTTCTTGCGCTTACCCGCTCGCCGAGCACGTGGAGCTTCTGGACGGATAAGGACGGAACGGACCGCCGGATTGAATGGGACACGGATGGGCCGTATTGCGAAACGGATGATGATGTCCTCCGGCTTCGTGAAGAAGACGTGACGATGCGGAAGCTCGACCCGGAGGCTTTTGCCTCCGCGGTCGGCCGGACCTTCGGCTGCAAGGCCGTGTGCAAGACCCTCGCCCCGGATCGCCTCTATGATCTCGGTCAATCTTCGATCAACCTTGGCCGTAGCAAGCGCCGTATTGTCCTGGCCGTGCGCCTTGGTCCGCTCGACGGCAAGGTCCTCCGTGCCGTGCCTCCGGGGAAGGAAGTGCTTCTCATTGTCGGAGGGAGTCGGCTTGAGCGTCCTGACGGCGGCCTCGGAGACCGCACCTTCGCGCTGCGCGAACTGGTGATGGGATTCCGGGACGGAGAGTTCGACCTCGACCTGCAACCCATCATGGAGCGCTTCCGCGCGATGGAGGGCGTCGTGAAGCACAAGCCTCACAAGAACCGCATGCTGACGGTCCGCCGCATCAAGAAGGTTCTGGCCGACTACTGGAAGGATCTCAAGATCCTCCATCAGAATGGTCGATACAAGGATCGCGATGCCGCGATTTCGGCGATGAACATGAAACAGCTTCCCGCGTTGGTCGGGCGCAGTCCCTCGACGCTCTACGACGTCCTTCACGTCAAAAAGGGCGACATGAACTGCGAGGACCCGCAGATCAAATACCTCTGGATGGCGTGTTCGTCGCTTGAAGGATTCCTCGCGTCCCTCAAGATCGGAACTAACATTGGCGCCTTCGTCGAAGCGGCGCTCAAGGAGGTGGCGCACTACAAGCCCGGGCAGGATGGGTAGGAGCCCTGTCGCAGGCCGTCGTTTCGCCTGTGAGGCCCGCCTCCGGACGCCGGCGCCCGCGCGGCGCCGGATTGTCCGCCGGCGCGTCTTGTGGTATCCTTCGCCGCCATGAGACGCGCCGTCGCCATCCTGCCGCCGCTGCTCGCCGCTGTCTGCGCCTTCGCGCGGCCGCAGCCGGGGATCGGCGTGTTCGTCAACGGCGAGGAAATCCCGTATCGCGACGGCGGCGTGTCGCCCCAGACCGGCGTCCACTACAGCAAGTCGCAGGACATGTTCTTCATCCAGCCGGCGGACGCGGACACGCCGGTCGTCCTCTCAGGCAGGAACGTGGAGGACAACATCTCGTTCATGGTGATCGCGCCGGCCACGATCCGGTTCGAGAACCTCGACCTCCGCACATCTGTGACGAATCGCTCCCCGTTCATCGTCGAGGACGGCGCCGTCGTCACGCTCGTGCTGTCCGGAGAGAACCGCCTTGAGGCCGGACCGGGCGCGGCTGGTCTGCGGATGCTGGACTACTGCCGACTCACGATCACGAACGCCCCCGGCGAAGAGGCTGCGTTGCTCGTCGCCGTCGGCGGCTCGGGCGGCGCCGGGATCGGGACCGACACCGCCCCGGAGAAGCCGTATTCCCTGTCCCTCTGCGGCGGCATCGTCGACGCACGCGGCGGCGCCGGCGCGGCCGGCATCGGCAAGGGAACGGCCGGGCGGCTCGACGAACTCAACGTGAACGGCGGCACCGCATGGGCGCGCGGCGGCGGTTCGGCGCTGGACTTCTCGAGCGGTTTCGAGAACGAACTCGGACACCAGTTCATCCGCGGCGGCAGCTTCGACGTGGCGCGCTACGGCTTTCAGCCGTCCGGCGCCAACTACCAGGATGTCTATCCAGTCGTCGTTCGCGACGACGACTGGCAGACGGGCGACCCCGTTTCGGTCGCCGTCGAGTCCTCCATCGCCGGCTTCACCTACGCGACGAACGGCATCTTCGTCGGACCCGACGGAGCCATCCATCTGTGGCTTCCGAAGGGCACGCACGCCTTGACCGTCGACGGCGTCGACGCAGAGGCCGTGCTCAACTACTCGACCACCTCGCTCGACCTCGACATCACCACTCCCAAGATCTCCTTTGCCGACTGGTGCGCCCGGTTCGGCCTCGAGCCGCGCGAGGACGCCGTGACCGACGGCGAGCCGAACATCCTGCGCTACGTGTTCGGGCGGCGTTGCGGTCCGCTTCCGATGCCGACGCTCGACCCGGAGCCCAAGTATCCGACGGCCGTCATGCCTCCGCGCAAGCACACGTATCCGAAGAGCGAACTCGCGCTCGTCGGCGTCACAGACCTGACCTATCCGGCTTACAAATGGGAGGATTTCGACGAAGACCCCGACGCGCCCGACCGCTGGGTGTGGAGCGGCCCCGGCTACCCCAAGTCGCTCTTCGTTCGCTACCGGATCTTATACTAGAGCAATAAAAATCAGCACCCGGTTTTGAATGGAACTCCGAACGAAACTGCGCTATACTCCCCCCAGCACAACGACTTCAACCACGCTACCCGACTTCACCCATGCCATCACTCAACTGGGCAGGAAAAGAAAAGGTTGTAAACCACCACCTCGACGTGCCGATGCACGTCTTGGAACAGGTTTACAGCTTCGACGAGAAGGGACGCCAAGCGGGCGACAACGGTTCAGAGAACATAATCGTCCACGGCGACAATCTTGTTGCCTTGAAAGCGCTCCTCCCGAAATTCGAAGGAAGTGTCGATTGCATCTACATCGATCCGCCTTACAACACCGGCAATGAGGGGTGGGTCTACAACGACAACGTAAACGACCCGACAATCCGGAAGTGGCTCGGTGAGGTTGTCGGCAAGGAGGGAGAGGACTTCTCCCGCCATGACAAGTGGCTCTGCATGATGTATCCTCGGCTGCGGCTTCTCCAAAAACTTCTCGCATCAGATGGCGTCATTTTCATTTCTATCGATGATAATGAGCAGGCAAATCTGCGGTCCGTCTGCGACGAGATTTTTGGTTCCTCCTGCTTTGTCGCCAATGTTGGATGGCAGCGGAATTATTCCACACGAAACGACGCCAAAGGCATTGTTACTGAAATCGAACACATCCTTGTGTATTCCAAGACACCTGGATGGCAACCCGCCAGACTTGCCCGAACGGGCAAGATGAACTCCATCTACAAGAATCCGGATAACGATCCACAAGGCGCATGGACGAGCGACAATCCTTGTGCGCCTGCGGCCGTTACTCATCAAGGAATGGTATACGCCATTCAGCATCCATTTTCGGGGAAGATGATGTATCCAGCCAACACATCGTGTTGGCGATATGATCAGGACACCATGCTCGCCCACATGAATGGCTGGGCGCGGTATGAATTGAGAGATCTTGATGACGCGGAGAAACGCGCAGAGGTTTGTGGTGTGGCGGTGTCCGCCATTCGTCCTGGCGTGAAAGGAATCGTCCTTGCAGAGTCGTTGGAGAAATCCCGCGCACACGCAGAGAAGGTGTTGAAGAATGGGCCGTGGCCCAAGTTTTATTTCACGAAAGGCGGCAAGGGCGGCGTTCGTCGAAAAACTTATCTCGACAAGGTGGGTGGAATTCCGCCGACAAATCTCTGGGAATACGAGGATGTCGGCCACACGGATGAGGCAAAAAAGGAGTTGATGACGATTTTCGGCGGCAAATCGCCGTTCGATACGCCGAAACCCGTCCGTCTGCTGGAGCGGGTTCTTTCCATCGTTGGAAAGAAGGACGCCCTTGTTCTCGACTCCTTTGCCGGCTCTGGCACTACGGCACATGCAGTTCTCAAGATGAATGCGGCCGATGGCGGCAACCGTCGGTTCATTCTGGTCGAGATGATGGACTATGCGGAAAGTATCACCGCCGAGCGCGCGAAGCGGGTGATCCAAGGATACGGCCCGGATGACAAGGCCGTGGATGGAACGGGCGGGGCGTTCGGCTACTATGAGCTCGGCCCCGCGCTCATGAACGGCGACGTCCTCAACGAGGCGTTGCCGGTTGACCGGATTCGGGAATACGTCTGGTTCTCGGAGACGAAACGGCCGCTCCCGGAGGGCAAGCTGGGCGACCCCTACCTGCTCGGCGTGAAGGACGGAACCGCCTATTACTTCTGCTACGAGAAGGACCGTGCCACGAATCTCGACCGGCCGCTGCTGCGCAGGCTCAAGACGAAGGCCGAGTCCTACGTCGTGTTTGCGGACACGTGTCTGCTCGGCGAAGACGCCCTGCGCCGGTATCGCATCACGTTCAAGAAGATCCCCCGCGACATCACGCGGCTGTAGACGAACGGAGGACGGACGATGGAACCGAAGAGCTACCAGACGAGCGTTCTGAAAGACCTCGACGAGTATTTGGCCGCGCTCGACCGGACGCGCGGAATCCACGCGGCGTGGAAGGAATACTGGAACGCCAAGGGCGTTCCGGTGAATGTGCCGGACGGACAAGGTGTCCCCGGTTATTTCGACGATCTCGCCGGCGTACCGAACGTTTGCATCAAGGTTCCGACGGGTGGGGGGAAGACATTTCTCGCCGCCTGCTCGATCCGGAGCCTCTTCGACCGACTGCCCGCTGGCAAGATCCGGTTCGTGATGTGGCTCGTCCCGAGCGACGCCATCCTAACGCAGACGGTCGCGAACCTCTCCAACCCCGCCCATCCTTACCGCCAGCGCCTTGATCGCGACTTCGGCGGCCGCGTGAACGTCTACACCAAGGAGCAGCTTCTCAACGGCCAGAATTTCAAGCCGGGCGACGTGACGGAGAACTTGAGCGTCTGCGTCTTCTGCTATGCGTCGATCCGGACGAGCCAGCTCAAGAAGGACGACAAGAAGATCTACCAAGAGAACGGGAACCTGCTGGCTTTCGCGGACGTCTTCAAGGACCGGGATCTGCTTCTCGCAGATACGCCCGAAACGGCGCTCATGAACGTCATCCGCCAGATGAATCCCGTGGTGGTCGTGGACGAGAGCCACAACGCGAAAAGCGATCTCAGTCTCGCAATGCTGCGGAACCTCAATCCGTCGTTCGTGCTGGCGATGACGGCGACGCCGACGGACCGCTCGAACATCTTGTCTTACGTCGACGCGCGCGCGCTCAAAAACGAGAATATGGTGAAGCTCCCGGTCGTCGTCTACAACCGGCCGGACCGGGGAAGCGTGGTTCGGGATGCCGTGAAATTCCGGGAACTCCTGGAGACGAAGGCGCAGGAGGAGCGGAAGGCTGGCGGCGCCTACATCCGGCCCATCGTCCTGTTCCAGGCCCAGCCGAAGACCTCGGATGACGCCGAGACGTTTGCGAAAATCAAGTCAAAGCTCGTCGACGCGGGCATTCCCGAGAAACAGATCGCCATCAAGACGGCGCAGAAGGACGAACTGAACGGCGTGAACCTTCTTTCGGAAACCTGCCCGATCCGCTACGTCGTCACAGTCAATGCGCTCAAGGAAGGATGGGACTGCCCGTTCGCCTACGTGCTCGCGTCGCTGGCGAACAAGACCTCGCGGACCGACGTGGAGCAGATCGTCGGACGGATTCTCCGGCAGCCGTTCGCGCGGAGCCACGGCGAAAAGCTCCTAAACATGTCCTACGTCCTCACATGCAGTTCGGATTTCGAGGCCACAATCCAGAGCGTGATTGCCGGGCTCAACGGCGCGGGCTTTAGCTCGAAGGACTACCGTGTCGCAGGGGCCGCCGACGAGTCCGCGCCCGCGCCCATGACGCAACTGACGCTTCCCGAACCGCTGCCGCTCGCGGTTGCGGCGGCGCCCGCGGCGGAAAGCGGTGCCGAACCGGAGGACGATTTCTCGGACGTCCCCGCCACGCTCGTCGCCGAGCCCGCGGATTCCCCCGCCGCGGCCGAGACGGCCGAAAGTCTCGCGGGAATCGTCGCGGCCGCCGTCAAGCAGGGCGAGAGTTACGAGAAGGCCGCGCTGCTGGCGGCGGAAAGCGGTCAAACGGAAACGGGAGTCCCGACCATGAAACAATACCCGATGGGAAAGGCGTTTGCCGAAGCGCTCAAGGGATGGGCGATTCCGCAATTCGCCGTCCGGGAGGATGCTGGCCTGTTCTCGGAATCCGAGGACGGCGTGTGCGTCCCCTTCGAAGAGGAATCGCTGATGGCCGATTTCTCCCTCGCCGCGCAGGACGCGACGGTATCGTTCAATGCCGGCGTGGACAACGCCGCCACGGTCGACATCTCCAAGGAAGGGGACGTGACGCCGAAGAGCAGCTACCTTTCCGCGGCCGAACTGGCGTTCTTCTCGAAGTCTCTCGACGGCGAAACGGACGAGAAGCGTCTCGGAAAAATGGCGGATATGGTTTCACGGCTCCTCGACAAGAAGATCGACTTCTGCCAAAAACGGGAGGTGTCGGATTACGTCCGGAGAGTCATTCTGGCCCTACCGCCATCCGTCCGCAAGAATCTTTCTCCGGAACTGCTCGTGTCCTTCTCGGGGGCGGTTCTCGAGAAGATCCGATCGCTGGCGAAAACCTGGCGCCGGGCGGCCTTCATCAAACGGATCAACGCCAATCTGGTCGAATGCTTGCCGCTTTACGCCTTGCCGCCGGCCATTGCGCCGTCGCCGCCCATGACCCACATCGACAAGTCGCTGTACGTCGCGGAATGGGGCAACTTGAACAACACCGAGACGGAAGTCATCCGGAAGATCGCGGCCAAAGGCAACGTGAAGTGGTGGCACAGGATCAAGGAGCGCTCCGGATTCTGCATCAACGCCTGGCGCAAGCATTATCCCGACTTCATGGTGATGACCGAAAAGGGAACGCTGGTGCTGGTCGAAGTGAAGGGTCCCCAGCTC
Organism: uncultured bacterium; assembly: GCA_902793555.1. Lineage (GTDB taxonomy): Bacteria > Verrucomicrobiota > Kiritimatiellia > RFP12 > UBA3636 > UBA3636. Next base: position 13,845 of record CADBEF010000108.1, read on the forward strand.
GACGGCTCCGACAGCCAGGAGAAATGCGAGATGGGTTCGATCTGGGCCAATCAGGCCGGACCGGCCTTCAAGTATTTCATGGTGTTCCTCACGGAGAACGAGGGCGTTAACGTTCCGGGTTCGACCGGGCTCGACGATTTCCTCGCCGCCTTGGAACACCTCTGACCGGCCGTCCGGGCAGTCCGCCTATGCAATACGCCCTCGACATCGCGAATGTGCGCGTCTCCGCCGACGCCGCGAAGAACCTTCCCCGCGCGACCTACCGTTGCCCGGTCTGCGAGGGGGCCGTCCGGCTGCGCGCCGGCACGCAGCGAATCGCCCACTATTCCCACGTGAGCAAGAAGGAATGCGACTCGTTCGCCCACGAGATGACCCCGTGGCATCTCGGTTGGCAGGCTCTCTTTCCGGAGGACTGCCGCGAGTATGTCCTTGAAGCGAATGGGGAGAAGCATCGCACGGATGTCCTTTACAAGAACATTGCCATCGAGTTCCAGCACTCGCCGATCTCGGAGACCGAGTTCTGGCGTCGGTGCGACTTCTACACGAAGGCGACCCGGCATCTCGTCTGGGTGTTCGACGTGCGCGAACGTTGGGCCGCGGAGCGGATCGAGGAACTGGGCGGCAGCGCGGGCGAGGAAAACTACCGTTGGCGCGGACACCGCCCGACCTTCTGCGGCTTCCGGCCGAAGTTGCAACCGCGCATCACGCTCGTTCTCCAATTCGAAGGAACGGACGACGGCGAAGGCATTGACCTGTGCGAAGTGACGAATGTCGCAGGCGAACCGGAGTTCTCCTGCTTCGAGAGTTACGAATCCCGCATCGACGAACACCCGTTCCCGGAATGGATCGACACGATTCTGATTCCGAAGCTCGACCGAGCGGCAGTTCCCTTGTCCCCCATCGTCCCGAACATCGTGACACATCGTCGGACGAAAGCGGAGATGGAAGGCGAAAGAAGCATCGCAGACGAACCGGAATCCGAATCGACGGTGTCTGCACCTCCGACATCCCAGACGGAAGAATCGCCCAGTTCGACATCGGCTCAACCGGAAGAATCTCCGGTCGTGCCGGAAACCGTCCCGGTTGCCACCACCCCGACGGTCCGATCGAAACCGCCGTCCCGTTTCCCGCCGGACAAGTGTCCGGAATGCGGTGGTGACATGGTCCTCCACGACGGAAAGTGGGTAGACGATTTCCTTCATGCGTTTAGGAGGAAAAAGCTCCCCCCGTATTGGACTTGTTCCCGCTACGGTTGCCCGGGATTCGTCGTTGAAACAAACCCGCCGAAATGCCCGAAGTGCGGCGAGACGATGGTCGTAAGGTCGCGCTGGGCTTCTCGTGAAACGTTTTGGGGCTGCCCTAAGTTTCCGAACTGCAACGGCTACCGTCCCGGCATCCGAAAATCATGAGCGAACTTCTCGACATCGTGGACGAGGACGGCGAGCCGACCGGAGAGACGGTCGACCGCGAGGTCGCGCACCGCGACGGCATCCGGCACCGTACGTCGCACGTGTGGCTCGTGCGGGTCGGGCCGGCCGGGCGGATGCAGGTCCTCGTGCAGAAGCGCGCGGCGAACAAGGATGCGTTTCCCGGCTGCTGGGACATCTCGAGCGCGGGACACATCCCTGCCGGCGATGACTGGGTGACCTCGGCTTTGCGCGAACTCAAGGAAGAGCTGGGCGTCGACGCAAAGCCCGGCGACCTCGTCTACCTCGGCCGCCACAAGGTCGAACATGACGGAGTCTTCCACGGCCGGCCCTTCCACAACCGGCAGGTCAGCGCCATCTTCGGTCTCGTTCTCGACAGGCCCGAGTCCGCCTTCGCGATCCAGGAATCCGAGATCGAGGAAGTCCGTTGGATGAACATCGGCGACCTCCGCCGCGCCGTCAACGACGACGCCATCCCCAACTGCGTCCGCCTCTCCGAACTCGTCTCCCTCGAACTCGGGGCGTCGGACGGCCTCCTCGGCCCCGACCTCAAGCGCGCTGCGAAGTGGTAAAGAAAACGCCGCCCCGCGCGAAGCGGGGCGGCGTGTCGTTGGACGGGATTGACACTAACTTGTTTTCGAGTTCTCGTTTAGTTTCCGGACCGGGATTGCTGCACCTCACGGAGCAGGTTGGTCAAAATGTCCGGAGAAAGCGGTTTCGGTTCAAATGGCCGTTGGTCTACCGGGGCGTAGGTGTACTCGGGCTTTCTGAAGCCGAGAATCAACTTCTTCAAGTCAGTGATGGTTTTGTTTCCGTGTAGAATACCAGCCAGCATGTCGTTGATATCCTGCTTGCGGTCCATCTGACCCACGGCCCCATACTGCGAACAGAGCAGGAGGTTGTATTTCTTGGAATGGAGGCGAAGTTCGATAATCTCGTCGCTGGTGAATTCCCGCAGCAGAAGCCCGTCGTAGAAGCAGTTGCTGTTGAATTCCCATCCCGATAGTTCCCGCCCGCTCGTGTGGAACGGATGAATCTCGGAACCGTCGCCGTGGCCCTCGATGTCCTGATCTGCGATACACGCTTGCGATTCGATGTACACGCACGCGGTGTAATCCTGCCAGTCACGGCAGATCGGGACGATTCGGCCGATGTCGAGCGCGAAGTATCCCCCTCCGCCGTCGACCCCCATGAATTCGTAGGGACCGAACGGAGAGAGCGAGAAGGACGAGACGTTTCCGTCCCCTTCGTTTCCGAGCAGGAATGTATCGGCCGTGGTAAGCGGCTTGGAGAAGAAGTTGTGCAGCCTAGATCGAATAGCCATCTTGTCCGTTATTTCCGGATGGCGATCGATGTCGGGAAACGCAACACAAAACCGGTCGTTGAAGAACCGGGCCATCGCTTGGCAGTCGTCGAATGCTTCCATGTCAAAAACCTCCTTTGGGAGTTGTGTTCTTGTTGTTTATTCTTGCGTCAATCGTGTCCAGTATCTAAGAGCAGACTTGCCCGTAGGGCTCGTCACGTTCTGTCCGCCCATCCTCATAAGTCTAGAACACCGTGCGGACTGCGATGCTCGTCATCGACCTCCGACCGACTTGCCGCGCGGTCGTCGCGGTGGGGTCGCCACTTCCCCTCACAATCACGGGCGACCTTGGCGAGTTGCCTGCCCGGTGCCCGCTCACACATAACTCCACGACGGTTCGCGGGCTGCCCCGTCGCTTTGGTCCTGCTTTGGTCCTTTGTTCTTATACTCCGGCGCGCCCTGACCTTGGCTGCTCCGTTGCCCTTGTCGTATTCGGGACCACGGCGGTCGCGGGCGGTTACCGTCGCTTAGGGCCCCTTGCTGTAGTTGCGGGCGAAGCCCGCTGGATTGTAGTCGCCCGCATTCCGCGTGGCGACGAGGCGAATCATCTCATGCCGGGCGCTTGGCGTCAAGCACAAATTTCGCCTTTGCCGGAATCCGACCCCGGCTCGTGCGTAGGAACGGGGATGGAGACCCCGTTGCATGAAGGAACGAAACCGACCGAAGGAAGATGCACCCGGAGCGCTGCCCGACAACCTCATGGAGGCGGCGAGGATCGTCGCGGGCGTATTCGCGCGGAAGAAAGGACTGGACTTCGTTCCGGGATCGAGGTTGTATCCGCGGGGCAGGGAGACCCAATCGCCATGACGAGGGAAAGCACCGTGCTGCAGCAGATCGCCCGCATCCGCGAGGCGAAGGTGGACGAGCTGGTCGTCCGCTACCGGGAACTCTTCGGACGCGAGCCGCCGAACCGGCAATTCGAGTTTCTGCGGAGGGCGCTCGTCTACCGAATCCAGGAAATTCAATTCGGCGGGCTCGATCCCGCCGTGCGCGACCGCCTCGTGGCCGAGGGCGACGAGAAGGCGGCCGACAAGCGCGTCCGCGGCGCGCCCCGCCTCGACGCCATCCGCGGCACCGAGTTCCGGCGCGAGTGGAAGGGCAAGATCCACGTCGTCACCGCCACGGGCGACGGCCGCTTCGAATACGGAGGCGTCGTCTACGCCTCGCTCACCGCCGTCGCCTTCGCCATCACCGGCACCCACCGGAACGGCGTGAAGTGGTTCGGCCTCACGGACAGGATGGTGCGGAAATGAACGCCGACCCCACCGTCGTCCCCGTCGCGATCTACACCCGCAAGTCCACGAACCACAACATGGACTTGGAGATGAACTCCATCGAGTCGCAGCGCCAGTACTGCGAGAGCTTCGTGAAGGCCCACGCGGCCGAAGGATGGGAGGTTGTCGCCGACCGCTACGACGATCCGGCCTACAGCGGCAAGGACACTTCGCGCCCCGCCTTCAAACGGCTGATGGCCGACGCGAAGGCCGGGAAGTTCAAGGTCATCGTGTTCTACAAGCTCGACCGCCTGAGCCGCAACCTTCGCGACTTCCTCGACATCACCGCGGCGCTCGAGGAATGCGGCGTCCGCCTCGCCTGCGTCGCCCACCCCATCGACACGGGCACGGCCGCCGGCCGCGCGTTCGTGAACCTCATGGCCGTCTTCGGACAACTCGAGCGCGAGCAGTCGGCCGAGCGCGTGGCCGATACCTTCCAGGCGATCCGCAAGCGCGGCGGCTACATCGGCGGCTGCACGCCGTTCGGCTACCTCGTGCAGGACAAGCACCTCGTGCCGGACCCCGAGCGGCGCGACGTCGTGCGGAAGATGTTCGAGTGCTTCCTCCGCACCGCCTCGGAGAAGGCCGTCGCCGCGATGGTCGAGGAATGCGGCGCCACGCGCCGCGACGGCAGGCCGTGGAACCTGTCCTACATCGGGCGCATCCTGCGAAACCGCGTCTACTGCGGAGAGGTGATGTTCCGGGGCGAGCCGGTGCAGGCCGAACACGAGGCGCTCGTCCCGAAGGAGCTGTGGGAAGCCGTGAACAACCTCATCAAGGAACACGCGGAGGCGTCCGCCGCGCGGCCGTGCGCGGACCAGAGGTCCACGCCGCACCCGCTCGCGGGGCTCGTGCGCTGCGGCCATTGCGGCGGCGCGATGTCGCCCTCTTCGACGCACAGCCGGCACGACCATTCCAAGGTCTACCGCTACTTCGCCTGCCGCAACGACGCCAAGCGGCCGCATTCGCTCTGCCCCCTGAACCGCGTCCCGGCCGGCGAACTCGAGGCCGTCGTCGTGGGGCAGCTCGGCGAAGTGCTGCGGGCGCCGGCGTTCGTGAGCCTCGTCGCCGAATCCCTGAACCTCGCCCCGGCCGAGGTCATCCGGAAGCTCGAGAACGTCACCGAGTTCTGGACGGGCCTCTTCCCGGCCGAGCGGTGGCGGCTCATGCGGCTCCTCGTGGACCGCGTGACCGTCCGCGACGGGGAGGTCGAGATCAAGATCAGGACGCACGGCGTAGAATCCGTCATCGAGGAGATCCGCAATGCCCACGCCGACTGACGTAACCGTCGAACGCGCGGAGGACGGCGACGTCCTCGTCCGCGTCAAGGTCTCCTTCCGGAGGAACTCCGGCAAGACCTCTATCCTCGTGCCCGAGGAGGGCGGTGCCGACTACGGCTCGCCGCTCGCGCGGACCTTCGCCAAGGCGATGTCGTGGCGCGCGGCCCTCGAGCGCGGCGACTACCCGTCCGCCAAGGACATGGCGGCCGCCTGCGACCGCGACCCGAGCCAGTTCCGGCATCTCCTCAACCTGGCCTTCCTTTCGCCCCGCATCGTCGAGGCCGTCCTCACCGGCCGCGGCCTCCCGCCCGGCGGCCTCTCGCTCAACCGGCTCCTCCGCATCCGCTCCCTCGTCTGGTCCGAGCAGGA